>JBCKXH010000081.1:0-11568 GCA_038921555.1 Paracoccaceae bacterium | reverse complement strand
GCTCCTCCTCACCCATCACGAACGATTCGGTATGCACCCAGCGCCGGGCAAACAGCGGTGAGCCATCCGGCTGGCAGGCATCTGCCTTGGTACGGCGGAACATCACCGTGTTCAAGCGATGACGGTTTTCCAGCATTTCCTCTGGGCTGCCAAACAGTGTCGGATTCAGCAACTGCACCAACATCCAAAACCGGAAATGGTTGCCTTGGTGTGGTGTGGCCGAGAGCAGCAACAAATCGCGAGAATGATCTTTCAGCGCTTCTGCCAGCTTGTAGTTTTCGGTCTTTCTGACCTTGCCGCCGGTGCGGTTCGCAGTGAGATGATGCGCCTCGTCGAACACCACCAAATCCCAGCGTGGCGCGGCCAGCAGCCGCTTGATGCGGGATGGGCGCTTGAGGGTGTCGATGCTGGCGATCAGCCGGTCGTGCTTGGCGAAGGCATTGGTCTTGCGGTCGGTGATATCGCCCTCGGAGCCGAACACCTCGAAGTCGAGATTGAAAACCTCGTTTAGTTCGCGATGCCAGTTATTTACCAGACCCGCAGGCACCACCATCAGTGCGCGGGTCAGTTCGCCACGGCTGGCCAGTTCGCGCAGGATGAGGGCTATCTCGATAGTTTTTCCAAGCCCTACCTCGTCGGCGATCAGGTAACGGCGCGGCGATGCAGTGGCAATGCGGTGCGTCAGCACCACCTGATGCGGCAACAGATCAATCTTGGCAGAGGTCAGCGCCGAAGCGCTTTCCATCACCGGCAGCGCGTGCGCCTCGTAGGACAACCATGCCTTGCGTGCCCGATCCGCACCGCCGTCAACCGCTCGCAGGATGCGTTCAGTGCGTGATAGCTCGCGTCGAATCGAGCCAAGCGGTACACGGCGTTCACCCACGCCAAAAAACGCGCGCAGATAGCCATCGCGGGTCGCGTCGAGGACAACGCCTTGGCCGAAATCGTTGTGGGTGATGCGCTCACCCGGAACAAACAATTGCTCGTCAGTCATCGGCCAGCTCAGGTAATCCGCGAATGGAACAACCCAGCAGGTTTGCCCCCTTCGCGCAGTAATATTTCCTGCGGATACTCTCGTGCTTCACCCCATAGCAATCGACCGAAATCCAGTTGCTGGCCGGAATTAGGTGCAGCACAGCGCCAACCCACGGCGTCCGTTGCTGAATTGATCTTTATTCGACCATCACCGGAAGGAAGCCAAAAGATCAGGGAGGCTGCGCCGCCATAGAAATCCTGGAAGGACAGGATTGCAGCCTTGACTTCTGCACCCAGCCAGTTTTCAGCGTCGGATGGATTGAGCAAATCCAAGCAACCATCCAGCCCCGCCACAACCAATGTGGTTTCCTTATTGCTGGGTAAGTCTTCCGGCCAATTTCCAACGGCCAGCAAAAATTGTCGCAAACTCCATGCTTCCGAAGCAGCACATACCTGCGCCAGCGCCTCGGCGTCCCACAGCCAGCTCGTGCCACGTCGCTGCCAGACGTTATCCCGGAGTTGCCTCATAGTTCGTACTCCTCAAACAGCGAGCTCTGCAGCGGCTGTGCCGTCCGCGTCGCCGCCCAAGCGTTGTAAATCGAAACTGCCCGTGAAGCCGCATTGCGTGTTGGTTGGTCAGCGCCGTGTTTGTGCAGCCATTCAAGCAAGGGTTTCAGTGCAACGTGTGACTTGAAGTTTTCGTTTTTCAGCGTGTCCGAAGCATTGATGCCGCTGCTGTCAAAACATGCACCGATGAGTACCAGCGCTTGATCCATATCGGAGGTCAGCCGACGCTTATGCTTCCCTGCCCAATCACGCGCAAAATCCAGCGGATTCACTCGCGTGAAAACCTTGTTTTTTTCTGAACACCAGCCGCGCTGCTCAAATTCGTCGGGAGTGGTGATGGAGCCCTTCAGGAATTTCTGCACCTGGTCGCGGGCAACTTCTGTCTTGCCGTCAAAGGTGCGCAGAAATTGACGGGTGATGGGCTCCGCATTGACAGGTGGTGGCTCTTTCCCCTTGTCAGCATCCTCGTCGATGAATTGGTTGATACCCACCAGCGCATCCTTGACGGAGATCGTGCGGCCTTCATCCACGTACACCTTGCCGTAGTGGCGCGAGAAATATTCCAGCGCCTTGCCACGTCGGATCACTTGGATGTCGGCAGCAGGCAGACCTTCCTTTGCGTGGTTCTCCAACATACCCTGCAGTTGGCGCACATCGGCCATCACCTCGCGGCGCATCCGGCCCCAGCTCACTGCCGTGGGTTCCTCGGTTCGTTTGCGGCAAACGTGGATGATGTCGTACTCGATGGTCTTGGAGCCGAACTCGCCTTCGCCCTTAGTCTCATCTGAGCGGATCGGATAGGTCGCCTCAAGGTAGTAGCCCGCATCAAACAACGATTCCAGAACAGCCACCCACGGTTCGTCTTCGCTGTGGTGAAAGGTGAATGCGAGAATACCGCCCGGCTTCAGGATGCGGTTCGCCTCACGCCAGCACTGAGTCAACAGGCGCTTGTAGAAACCGTCTGGGTCTTCCGGCTCACGGGCACGATTCGCAACAACCTCCATCGCCTTCGGAGTAAATTCCGGGCCGAAAATGTCGGGGTACTTCGACTTGAGAACTAGGCGCAACCAGACATAGAAGAAGTCTGAAAGCTCCGAATAGTGCAAGAGTCCGCCGAACGGCGGGTCAGTGATGACTAGATCGAGGCTGGCAGTCGCAACGTGCGTGAGGTCTGTGGACGAGCCTTGGTACACGCCCACCTCGCCGACTGAATCGCCGGGAAATACCTTCTCACTCTTGCCTGTGAGCTGTTCGACCAAGGCCGGGGCGTGCCTTTTCAGCGTTTCAAGGCTCACCGCCTCCCACGGCTGAATCGCCCATTCACGCCCTTCTATCGCGTTATTGGTACATGCGCGCCAATTACCTCTTCCGAGACCGGCGAAGACATTGTTCTCGACTACGGTTGATTTTGGGTGGAAATTATTATTTGCAAATAGTTGCGAAGTAGTATCCCTCTGGATATCCCAATGGCAAAAACTGTTGTTTAAATTGAGGTACTGCTGGAACCCCCCAAGCACATACTCACGAGCACTCCAACTGTAAGAACCGACGTTCACAATCGCCTTCAGTAACTGCGTATGCACCAGCAATTGACGCGGATTAAACATCGTCCACCAATGAGTGAATCCGTGATTCGGCACGCCCCCCTGAAGATGATGGGTCATGAACCCATACGGTAATTCGCTTTTTGGCCAATAGGCTTCCAAGTCTGCGTTCTTGCGTGCGTCCCATTCCTTCTGCGCTGCGTCGAACTGTGACGCAAGCTGTATATCGAAAGGAGAAAAGAAGCGTCCGTTGTATGCCGCACCTTTGTCTGCGGCTTTCGGCGCATAACCTTGCACGGCATAGCCTGCCGCCGGGCCTGTTTTACCTGACGCCTTCACCGTATCCAAAACATCTTGTACAGTTCCGCAGGCACCACAAGCATAGCTCGACTTCTTTGGAACAGTACCCCCGTCTTTCCCCGTACTAAACGTGAGTTTGGTTTCTGGGCAGGTCACTGTGTCGGGCAATTGGCCACGAACCTCCAACAGCCGAATTTTTTTGGCGCGCTCCTGATTCCAACGCGTCGTAGCAGCCGCATCATCTTGTGCAGACCCACCAAATGGCTCGCCGTCCACATCAATTTTTGCACTACCCGCAAGCCATTGAGGATGCACCAACAGCGACATTTCCACTTTTTTGTTTTTGCCCTTGCCGAGTTTGACCATTGCCGCGTGGCCGCAGTGAGGACATACGACGCCGCGTTTTGGATCAAGCGCGGAATGCGGATATTCGTTCGGCGCGACGTAGAGCGGCACGTCAGGTGCCATGCGGGCAGAGTTTTCTTCAACATGAAAATCGCAGCCACACTTGCTGCACGTGTGTTCCCAAAATTTTACGGACAGCGTTTTTACCGCCATAACCGGACTGGTCATGATCGGCGTGCGATGCCCGCAACCGGTTACCTGACACGGGCCATGCTTGGCCCAGAAAGTGTAGATAATCTCGGGGCCTTCGTAGCTGTACTCGCGCCGCTGCTCAAAAGTAAGCGCGAGCGGATCAAAATCCGCCCCCATCACGCGCTTGGTCGCCACGTGCGTCCATTTGCCTTTCTCGCCATTCGGGCCGTCACAGTAGTAGAACGGCATGATTTGCGGCTTGACCTCGGCTTCTATGTCGGCGAGCAGGCGCTTCACCTCATCCAGATCGACATTGGCAAGCTCCTGCTTGACCACGAACCACGCCACCGGGTTCAGGTCGTTGCCGACCATCTGCATGCCAAGGCGTGAGCCCTCGACCAATGTGGTACCGCCACCCATGAAAATGTCGGCTACCTTAAGGTGCTTGAACGCGCCTTTCTTCTGGTGGTTGGCGTAGTAGTTGTCCCACACCAGCTTGGCGGCGTGCGACTTGTCTTCGGGTGCCTTGGTGGCGGCAGCGATCAGCATCGAGCGGAACACGCTGGAGCGCCGTCGCGCCCACCACTTCGACATCTGGTAGATCGGCTTGCCCGCGTTGCCTTCGATGATCGCCACCTGATTGACGGGTAGGATAGGAAAGTCAACTTCCAGACAGGTCTTCGGGCGGTTCGGGTCGTTGAAGTCAACCGTCTCCATTGCGACGGCCTTGCCTGCGCCTACGGCCTTGGCGACTTCTATCGCCAATTGTTCTTTTTTGGTTGCCATGAACTGCTATTCCTTAATCTTTGATGGCTTCAATAGCTCGAAGGTGTGCCACATGCGCCGTCAAACCTCTCGCCCCAGCCGTTGCCAACGGCGAGCAAAGGCCTCATGACCGCCCTCCATCACACGGCAGACTTCATCCCGCACATCCTGTTGTTGCAGCGAACCTTGAGTGCGCACGAAGCACTGGCCGTTGAAATCAAACGCGAACAACATTTCGGCGTCTCCGTTGACCACGATGTTGGGGTTGTGGGTCACGATGATGAGCTGACGACGCAACTTGTTTTCGCGGATCTGGCGCACCACTAATTCGTAAATGAGGTGGTTATCGAGATCGTCCTCGGGCTGATCAAGCACCAGAGGCTCCGCACCGTACTCAAGTAAGAAGGCGAGCATCGCCGCCGCCCGTTGTCCTGCCGAGGCTTGGCTGATGGGCTGAAAATCGGTGCCGTCGCCTTTGCGGCTGTAACGCACAAGTAGGCCGTCCTCAGGGAACCAGCAGCGAATGTGGTCGATGAACTCAGGGTGTCCTTCATCTTTTCGTTGAAGGTAACTTTTGAACTTACCTCCCAGCACCCCGCCACCGGTGCAAGCCTCGTTCAGCCGCTCCTTGAGCGTCGAGAGAGCAACCTCTTTGTCGCCAGATCCAATCCATTCGGCGACAAGACCGCCAGCCGCATCTTCGCCGTCCATATCGAGGATGTCCGATATGAAGCGGTCATCCAGAACGTCTAGCATTTCACGTAAGGAACGCTCGACGTTACGGGCATCATTACCGAACGGAATAAGCTCGATGCGAACGCAATCATTTTGCGCGAGGGTCTGGCTCAGGAAGACCTGGCGTTTCTTGCTGATTTCCCGCCGTGCCTGTGCGATGTTCAGCCAAAGTGTCTCGCATTCCATTACGAGGCGATCACGCTCTTGCTGGATGAGGCCCAGTTTCTTGATCTCACCTTCAAGTCGCTGCTTTTCCTGTACCAAACGAGCGTACTCGCTGGGATCATTCACTCCCTGGGCCTGCAAGTCCGCCTTGAGCTTCTCATAGGCCTGTTTTGTCGACTCAATCCGTTGTGTCCAGCTCACCATACCGTGGTCTTGGCGCAGCGCCTGAACAGAGGCAGCGAGCTGATGTGCAGCGGTGTCGACGGCTTTCTGCGCAGCCTCAACCCTTTCTCGTAAAGCGGCAAGCACGGCGAGAACATCGGTGTCTGCTTGGGCATCGAAGGCTTCTTGAGACAGCTCCTCGAGCATGATCTCTTGGGCGAGGTTCTGGATACCTTGCGCGAGGTCATCCGCTTGCTGGAACTGCCCTTGTACCGCTTGGTCCTGCTGACGTGCGCGCTGATATGCCTTCAGCACATCGGCATGGTGAGCCTGCTCGAAGCTCTTCAGTTTGCGCTCCACGTCGTGAAACTGCCGCTGCAGTTCGGCGCTCGCCTTGAGCCTTCCGTCTAGCTCGCGCAGCTTGGCGCGCTGGGCAAGATAAATACGCTTGGCCTCATCAAAGGTGTCTTTCGCAGACGGGATCTCGGCGGCCTCGTCGATAACGCCGAGCAATGCAAGGGTGTTTTCACCAGCGAGTGCCGCAATCTGACCTTGGCTGAAAATACGCACCGGGAAGCGCTGTGCGGAGACCTCCTGGCTGATGGAGGGTTTCCAGTCGTCACCCTCGCGATCTTCAACGGTGACACCTCGGCCACCTTGTTGCCAAGTCAGGCGATGCGACAAGCCATCCCGCATCAGTTCCAGCGTGATGGATGTTTGATCACGTAGGCCGCCTCGGTCATCACGATTGTGGGACACCTTCACAAACTGTTCGAAGGTCTGGCGGGGTTCGCTCTTCTCGTCGAGACGATCGAGTTCTCCAGCACGCCAGAAAGCCAGGCGCAATGCATGGATAACGGTGGACTTTCCTGTGCCGCGTCCGCCAACCAGCGCGTTGAAGTACGGGCTGAAACGCAAGGCCGCTGGTTGGTTGCGCCCCATCGCACGAGCTTCGCTGATCGCAATCGACTCGATGAAGTGCTCTGGGGTCTTGAAGGGATCAAACGCCCCCTCGTCGCTGCGGCGTATCGAGATACCGTTGCCGTCGAGCAAGGCCAGACGCAGTCCCTCCAACGTGGGTGAGGCCATCTTGACCCAGGTGTAGCGGGAGCCCGGAATATTCGGGTAAGGCGGACGGAAGCTATGGCAATCCGAGCCGAGTATCTCTGTCCATTTCAGCTTACGCTGCGTGTAGATAGCCGGCTTGGTGCTATCCACATTGACGAATTCCATCGCTAGGATATCGTCCGAATCCAGAACTTGAGCAACCGTGTTGGCGTCCAGCTTCGGTCTCGCTGTCCCGTTAGCTTCAAGCTGTAACAGTCCTTTGTCGCCATCGGCATGCGCCGGAATGGGTAGACCGCCTGCGGACAAGATGGCTTGAATGACCTCAACAGCCCCTTCGCGGGTCACTCCGTCACTATCACCCTTGGTACCTGGGTACTTAACCGCGCCGAGTAGCGTGTCGATGTCGCTAGTCGTCGTCTCCGGGCCGAATATGGCGAGCAAATGGAATCCACCATTAACCGAGATCTCCACACCTAGGAATAGATGAAGATCCCGGTATCCTGCCGGCGGGTTGGCCCGCATCGAGGCGTATGCGTTTTTTAGGTTGTCGATCCATGCACCGCTGTTGTGATCGGTGATTGCAACGCAATCGATCCCTGCAGCCATGTATTTGAGTAGCCAAGCTTCAGGCGTCAGAGCATTTTCTTGGTCGATCAATACATGCCAGGGGGTGTCCTTTGATGCTGGCGTGTGCGTATGAAAGTCGAACTTCCACCAGCGCGATCCTGGGTATGGCCAAAGAGAACTCACGAGCCCACTCCCTTGGTGATCTCCACAAACGGCGACAGCACCTCAAGCAGCGACAGGCCACCGTGCGTCAACGTTGGGTAGCCGCCCTGGCTCTTCCATTTCCAGCGGCCTACGGCCAGCAGATGCTCGCCATGTGGGCTGTTGATTTGCATTGCCACCGGCGGTACAAACGGGCCGGTCTCGCCGATTCCGGCCTTGCTGCGTCCACTGGCGAAAGTCTTCTTGAGGAATTGCCCCACCTCACCGTCAGCGTCGGGGAAATAACCGGTCGCGGCGTAGCCGTGATCAGACGTGATCACCAACCGACGCCCCGTTGACAAGCGCTCGACCAGCGCCCAGAAATCGTCGCTCGTCAATTGTTCGGCCGCGTCGCGCGTCAACGTATCAAGCCCTTGGCCAGCGCCCGAGCCGTCATGCACCTTGCTGTCGGGCCAGTGATGCCAAAACACCCAGTTGGGCGAGCCGTCGACCAAACCAGCGCAGTCCTTCCATGCCATGTCGACGCATTCGGTGTGAGCCCCCGCCAGCTTGTGTGCCAGCCCACCGCCGTTGTTCTGTAGTTGGCTGCGGCTGCCAAAGCCCAGCGCTCGGGCGAACTCGTTGGTTTCGCCCGGCAATTCTGACGCATTGGCAGTGACCTCATGCAGGGTGAATCCGCGCTCCTTCGCGCCTTGCAGCAGCCAAGGCAGTTCGCGTAGCGAGAGGCCATCGAGGATCAGCACTGCCTTGGCGCTCGATCCTCCGTAACCCGGCTCTGCCCACCAGCGCACCAGCCGATCCGAGGTGCGTTCAACTGTGTCGCCGAACGCCTGCCATAGATCCCATCCGCTGGTGGCGAGGAAATGATCGAGCGTGCCGATCTCGCGGTCGCGCTTGGTGACCTCACTCGGGGCGTTGCCAGCGGCAAGCGGCTTGGCTGCAATCTCAAGCGCCTTGTTGATGATGACGCGCCACGCGTCTTCAGGTGTGCCCTTGGTAAGACTTTGGAGAACTCCGGCATCGAGTGTCATCAGTTGTCCTCCTTCTCAAGGGTGAGTTCGAATGTCATGCCATCCGGCAGCTTCTTGAGCAGTTCCTTGATCTGCGCACCGGTTGCGACGGACACCTTGATGGTCACCTCGGCAACCTGTGTAGCCGGGCCAATGCCCCAACCCTCCAGCTTGCCGATGAGATTCAGCGCTGACGTAGCCGGGTTGTTCAGGCTCACGCGTGGCTTGCCGCCGGTAGTCGATGTGCCACCACCGAAGATCCCACCGTTCGCTGGAGGTGTCGCAGTTCCTCCACCAAAAGTCGGGTCACCACCAGTGGGTGGAACCGGTAACGTTCCTCCGCCTCCGAATAGGCCACCTCCATTGGGATCGCCAACGGGCGGCGGTGCGGGCGGCGGTGCGGGCGGCGTAGTTCCGCCGGTCGTGGGCACTGCAGACGGCTCCAGCAGGAATACTTCGTCCAGCTGGCGTCCGGTGTAGGAAAGCTTGGGACGCAAACGTTTCCAAGCCGTATCCTCATCCTCGCCGGGGTGCGCTTGCAGGAATTCCATTCCTCGCAAGTTGATCGCGACCTTGCCGCGCGCGCACAAGCGCAGGATGCGCTCCTTCATCGACGTTTCACCAAGCCAGGGAATGCAGTCTTGGCCTGCAGGGCGTGGCTCTTGCAGTTCGCGCAGCAGTTTGCCAACAGGGGAGTTCTTGCTGGCGGCTTCAAGCACAAGGTCTTCGAAGTCCTCAGGTACGAACAGATCGTTGATCAGCGCTTCCTCGATTCCTTCAGGGATTTGTGCACCTTGCTTCTTCAAGCTCTCGACACTGAATTGGCATTGGCTCGGGTCAGTGAAATTCCATGTGTGCAGAACTGCGAAGCGGTCGAAGCGCTTCTTCAGGATATCGCGCAGCTCACCTTGATACTTGGTGTGCAGCTTCTTGTACTCTGGGCTCTGGCTACTCCATTCCAACGCCTTCATTTCGGCGCGGGCAAGGATTAACAAATCACGATCTTGGAACGCGTTGGACGAACCCGAACGCGGCAGCAAGAAGCGGACTGTGTTGCGGCGTTTCTGTAAATGGTCTTTGAGCCAACGACCAAGGCGTTCATTGAGTTTGTCCGGCTCCTCCGGCAAAACGAGGATCGGCAGCCGGTCGTCCCAGCGCTCGGGCTGCTCGTTTTCGTCGAGCGATACCCACGGATCAGACATCCACGACTTGGGCAGAGCGATCACGCGGAAGGTCTAGGCTACCTCTTCGGTGCCGCCGATGACGTAGCGGACTTCCTTGGCAAGTTGGGCGAGGTCAGAGCCATCCGAGAACAACTTGTCATTGCGCGCGCAGGCCATCAACTTGGCTTGCGGGTTCTCTTCCTCTCGGAACACCAGTCGAGGGCCGTCTTGATGGATGTTGAAGCTATTTTCGACGACCGTAGCCAGTTCGACCTGGAATCCATTGTCGTCGACCGCCTTGTCACGGGTAATGTCGGCCTGCAAGGTGGCAGGCTCTGCACCGGCAAGGTTGCCAACGGCAATCGACCGCAGCCAGAGCGCACCCACGATCTCTTGCAGGTGTGGCACGGTGCTGGCGTGGTCGGGCACAGCCTCGGTCACCGATGTAATGTTGCGCAGGGCTTTCTCACGCAGCGTGCGGTGCTGCTGGTTCGATACTGAATCGAGCAGCGCACCGATGCCGGCTGCGTCATCATCCAGCCGAAAATCTGCGGCAGTGAGGATTGGTGTGGCATCCCCCCGGCTTTTGAACAGGTTAGCCAAGATACGAATCATGTCGCGCGTCTCTTGGGCGTCGGTGGCCACAAGAACCTGATCTTCGAGGAGTTGCAACATGTGCGGCGCATAGGGCCAGGATTCGATGAATTCCTTTCGCTTGCGATCCTGCTCCGAAGACGGCACGTCCAGTAGGCGGAAGCACTCTGTGATGTGCTTGGCCACCAATGACTCTATGTTGACCGTTGGAATCTGCAGGCGGTTGTCAAAAAGACGGTGCAGCAGCATCCGCCGCCGATCTTGCTGGATACGTTCGGGACTGCCGCCGGCCTTAAAGTCGATGGCGATCGGGTTGACCCGGTGAACCTGCTGGTAGGCATCGCTGCCACCGTTTCGCACTGAGATAACGAGCACCAGCAGCTCCGGATGCTCTTTGGCGATCTCCGAGAGAATCTGAATGAAGTTGAACGCCCAGTTCTTCCACGGGTATTGCTTGGTGTTGGTTAGGCCGTCGTACCACGTCTGAAATTCGTCGAGCAGCAGCATCGTCGGGCTATGCTGCAGCAACTCAAGGATGAGCTTGTCGGATGGAATGTCGGTCTTTGTCGCCCCCATACCTTCCCACTTGCCCTTGATGTAGGTGCCGTGTGGATGGCGCTCGAACAGTAAATCCCACAGGAATTTGTAGCGCTGGCGGTGCAGACTTTCGCCGATCACCAGCATTTCGCTGCGCAGGGCGATCTTGCCGATCTGCGGGTCGCCCAACGTGGTTGCCCAAGAATTCAGCCAAGCGCCAGTCGATGCTGCGTCATTTACCGCGTGATACAGCGCAGCCATCAAGTGCGACTTACCGAGTCCACGCTCGCCGATCACCACCACCGGACGACCTTGGTTCGGGCCAACGGCCTCGATACCTTTCAGGAGATCGTGAGTAGGATAGGTAATCGCCAAGAATTCCTGTGCCGCGATCTGGGTCGCGCCGGTGTTCGTTTCGTTGGAAAGCTCAATGGCCGTCCCTTTGAGGCGTTTGCCCCTAAATTCGTCTCGTAGAGTCAGTCCAAGCATTATTTGCGCTCCCCATCATTTAATTGGCTCTTGGCCGTGTCTTCCTCTTCTCGGCCCGTGTCGAGCGCCTCCATCGACTGCTGTTTGATCCAGCGGTCAATGTCGGCACGCGAGAACCGCCACGTCCCACCAACCTTGAAGGCAGGAATCTTCTTGGCGGCAGCCAGCCTGTAGATGTCACATCCCGTCAGGTAGTATGGCTGTTTCTTGAACAGTTCAGGTTTGAGT
>JBCKXH010000080.1:0-11603 GCA_038921555.1 Paracoccaceae bacterium | reverse complement strand
CGCGCCTGCCCGGGGACAGGCAGGCGCGTCCCCGATATGCTTGTGGCATATCGGGGCCAGTATCGGGGCCAGTGAAGAAAAGGGATATCCCTTGACCGAAACCGCCGATCTTCGCGCCCGGGCTGATGCTTTGGCGGCCAGCCTGCCGCCCCTGCTGGCCGAGGCCGAGCATCTGGCGGCCACGGTGCTGCTGGGAGAGCATGGCCGTCGCAGGGCGGGCAGCGGGGATGATTTCTGGCAATATCGCGCGGCCCATCCTGGCGACGCCATGCGGGCCGTCGATTGGCGGCGTTCGGCGCGGTCGGACAGCCATTTCGTGCGCGAACGCGAATGGCAGGCGGCGCAGTCGGTCATGCTGTGGGTGGATGCTTCGCGCTCGATGGAGTTTGTGGGCGCCACGGACCGCCCGGCCAAGGGCGAGCGGGCGCGGTTGCTAGCACTTGCGCTGGCCGTCTTGCTGTTGCGCGGTGGCGAGCGGGTCGGGCTGGCCGAGCAGGCCGGGCAAGGGGGGGGCGCACCTCGTTCGGGGCGGGCGCAATTGCTGCGGCTGGTTGAGGCGTTTGGCTTGCAGGCTCCGGTCGCGGACTATGGCACCCCGTCCGAGGATGGTCTGGTGGCGCATGGCCGGGCGGTGTTCGTGTCGGACTTTCTGGGCGATATGGCGGGGGTCGAGGCTGCCTTGGCGCGGGCGGCGGATCGCGGGGTCAAGGGGGTCTTGTTGCAGGTTCTGGACCCGGTGGAGGAGGCGTTTCCGTTTGACGGGCGGATAGTTTTCGTCTCGATGGGCGGCTCGCTGGCCCATGAGACGCAACAGGCGGGCGAGTTGCGCGGGCGTTATCTGGCACGGCTGGCCGAACGCAAGGCGCGGCTGGCGGAATTGGCGCTGCTGTCGGGCTGGCTTTACCATTGCCACCATACCGGGCAGGTCGCGCAATCGGCGCTGTTATGGGCCTACCGCGCGCTGGAGGGCGGGCGATGATTGTTTTCGCCGCACCCGTGCTGCTGTGGGCGTTGCTCGGGTTGCCGGTGCTGTGGCTTTTGCTGCGCGCCATCCCACCCGCGCCGGTCAGGCGGCGCTTTGCCGGGGTGGCGCTGCTCTTGGGCCTGACGGACACGGACCGCCAGGCCGACAAGACGCCGTGGTGGCTGCTCATGCTGCGCATGGCGGCGATTGCGCTGGTGATCTTGGGTTTTTCGGGGCCGGTCTTGAACCCCAGCACGCAGGAGACCGCAACCAGGCCGTTGCTGATCCTGTTCGATGGCGGTTGGGCCGAGGCGCCGGATTGGGCGCGCCGGGTGGCTCGGGCGGCGGATCTGATTGCGCGGGCGTCGCGGGGTGGAAGGGCGGTGGCTCTGGTGCGGCTGAGCGATGGGCCAAGCGAGGTGGTGTTTCAGGCCGGCGATGTGGCGGCGGGCCGGGTGCAGGTCTTGCAGCCGCAGCCATGGTGGCCAAGCTATGCCGGCTGGCGCAAGGTGTTGAATATCGGGGAGTTTGACAGCTATTGGCTGTCGGATGGGGTGGATCATCCGGGGCGGGCTGAGCTTTTGGCCGATCTGGGCCAGCATGGCGGCGTGACGGTGTTCCAGACGCCTCGCGCGGTGCTGGCCTTGCGTCCGGCCGGGTTTGACCAAGGTGCGGTGCAGATCGCGGCTTTGCGGCTGGACGGTGCTGCTGCCGCCGAGGTCGAGGTGCGGGCCATGGGGCCGGATCCCTCGGGCGTGGTTCGGGAACTGGCCAAGGGCAAGATCAGCTTTGCGGCGGGTGAGGTTGCGGGCAAGCTGGCCATGACCCTGCCTGCGGAACTGCGCAACCGGATCACCCGGTTCGAGGTGACCGGGCAACGCCACGCCGGGGCGGTCAGTCTGACCGATGACAGTTTGCAACGCCGCAAGGTGGCGCTGGTGGCGGGCGGCGCGCAGCGTGAGGGGCTGCAACTGCTGTCGCCCTCCCATTACCTGCGGCAGGCTTTGGCTCCGATGGCCGACCTGATCGAGGGTGGCATTGCAGACGTGCTACAAGCCAACCCGGACGTGATCATCCTAGCCGATGTGGCGCGGCTTACGGAAGGTGAGACGGCGGGGCTGTTGGAATGGGCGGGCAAGGGCGGGCTGTTGTTGCGCTTTGCCGGGCCCAGACTGCTTGCCGGGCACAGACTGGCGGCCAGCGACTTTGGCCGCGGCGATGAGGACCCGCTGTTGCCGGTGCGCCTGCGCGAAGGCGGTCGCACGATTGGCGGCGCGATGAGCTGGGATGAATCCAAGACGCTGGCGCCCTTCCCCGAAAGCTCACCCTTTCACGGGTTGGCGGTGCCGGGCGATGTCACGGTGAGCTCACAAGTGCTGGCGCAGCCTGACCCGGACCTCGGCGCGCGGACCATTGCGGCGCTGGCCGATGGCACGCCTCTGGTGACGCGCAAGGTGATCGGGCAGGGCCAGGTCGTGCTGTTCCACGTCACCGCCAATGCCGATTGGTCGTCGCTGCCCTTGTCGGGCCTGTTCGTGCAGATGCTGGAGCGCTTGGCGATCTCAACCCGCCCTGCCCTGCCGGAACTGGCCGATCTGGCGGGGCAGACCTGGGTGGCCGAGCGGGTGCTGGACGGCTTTGGTGCCGAGGCGCGCGCGGGTCAGGTGGCAGGGGTTGATGGCGCGGCGCTGGCGCAGGCCTTGCAGGAGGGCCCAAGCCTTGCCCTGCCGCCGGGGCTTTACGCCGGGGCTGAACGGCGGGTGGCGCTGAATGCGGTGGGGGCGAAGTCGGTGCTGGTGCCGCAGGTCTGGCCTGAGGGCACGCGGATCGAGGGGCCGACCGGCTTGGCCGAGCAAAGCCTGAAGGGTGCGGCGTTGGGGCTGGCACTGGGGCTGCTGCTGATTGATATTCTGGCGGCGCTATGGGTGTCGGGGCGGCTTTCGCGGGTCGCAGCGGTGCTGCTGGCCGTGACCTTGCTGCCTGTAGCACCGGGCGGCCTGCGGGCGCAGGACGAGGTTGCGATTGCCGCGACGGCAGGCGTCATTCTGGCCTATGTCGAAACCGGGGATGCAAAGGTTGACGGCATAGCCAAAGCCGGGCTGTTGGGATTGTCGGATCAGTTGTGGCAACGGACGGCGGTGGAGCCTCTGGCCCCGATGGCTGTGAATATCGACCGGGATGAACTGGCCTTCTTTCCCTTTCTGTATTGGCCGGTGGTGGCCGATGCGGCGGTGCCCTCCACTGCGACCTATGCCAAGCTGAACCGCTTTCTGCGGACCGGCGGCATGATCCTGTTCGACACCCGCGACGGCGATATTTCCGGCGCGGGCGGCACCTCGCCCGAGGCGCAGGCCTTGCAGCGCATTGCCTCGGGCCTTGATATTCCGCCGCTGGCACCGATTTCCGACGATCACGTCCTGACCCGCAGCTTTTACCTTTTGCAGGACTTTCCGGGGCGCTTTGCCGGTGGAGGTCTGTGGGTCGAGGCACCGCCGCCGGATGCCGAACAGGCCGAGGGTATGCCGTTTCGCAACCTGAATGACGGGGTGACCCCGGTGGTCATTGGCGGCAACGACTGGGCCAGCGCCTGGGCGGTCGATGACAACGGCATGGCGATGTATCCGGTCGGGCGCGGCTATGCGGGCGAGCAGCAGCGCGAATATGCCTACCGCTTTGGGGTCAACCTGATCATGTATGTGCTGACCGGCAACTATAAATCCGATCAGGTCCATGTCCCCGCCCTGTTGGAAAGGTTGGGCGAATGAGCCGCTCGCTGATCTTTGACCCGCTGCTGCCGCTGCCCGTGTTGTGGGCGCTGGCCGGGTTGGCCGTGGCAATGCTGGCCTTTGCACTCTGGCGCGGCCTGGCGGGCTGGGCTTTGCGGGCGCTGGCCGCGGGCTGTTTGCTACTGGCGATTGCCGGACCAAGCCTGCAAGAGGAAAGCCGCCAGCCCTTGGCCGACATCGTTCTTCTGATAGTGGACGCCAGCGCCAGTCAAGGGCTGGCCGACCGGCAGGCGCAGACTGAGGCTGCGGTTGCGGCGATCAAGCGGCAGGTCGCGATTCTGCCCGATACCGAACTGAAGGTGGTGACGCTGGGCGATGGGGCCGACAATCAGGGAACCCTCGCCATGACGGCCTTGGCCGATGCCTTGGCGGCAGAGCCGCGCGCGCGGGTGGCGGGGATCATTTTGGTGAGTGATGGCCAGATCCATGACCTTGGCGCGGCCCCGCCGCTGCCCGCGCCCTTGTCGGTGCTGCTGACCGGACGAGCCAGCGACTGGGACCGCCGTCTGGTGATCAAAAGCGCCCCGGCCTTTGCCATCATGGGCGAAGAAGCGACGCTGACCCTGCGGATCGAGGATCAGGGACTGGCCCCAGTGCTGGCTCCGGCGCTGGGGGGCGCGGTTGACCTGACGGTGGCGCTGGACGGCGATGCGCCGGTGACATTCTCGGTGCCACTCGGCCAGGACCTGAGCCTGCCGATCACCCTGCCCCATGCCGGGATCAACGTGCTGCAACTGTCGGTCGCACCGCAACCGGGCGAGTTGAGCGACCGCAACAATAGCGCCGTGGTGCAGATCAACGGGGTGCGCGACCGTCTGCGGGTGCTGCTGGTGTCGGGTGAGCCGCATCCGGGTGAGCGGGTCTGGCGCAACCTGTTGAAATCCGACCCCTCGGTTGACCTCGTGCATTTCACCATCCTGCGCCCACCGGAAAAGCAGGACGGCATTCCGGTCAACGAGCTGAGCCTGATTGCCTTTCCGACCAAGGAATTGTTCGTCGACAAGATCAAGGATTTCGACCTGATCATCTTTGACCGCTACCGGATGCGCGGCATCCTGCCGATGTCCTATATCGACAATGTGGTTGCCTATGTGAAGGGCGGCGGCACCGTTTTGGTGGCGGCGGGGCCGGAGTTTGGCGAGGTTGACAGCCTGTGGCGCAGCCCCTTGGCCGAGATCCTGCCGGTCGAGCCGACCTCGCAGATCATCGCACAGGGTTTCCGCCCCAAGGTGACCGACCTCGGCCGCCGCCATCCTGTTACCGAGGGGCTGGAGGAGGCCGCCCCCAAGGAGGGCTGGGGCCGCTGGTTTCGCCTGATGGAGGTGGTGACGCGGAGGGGGCAAGTGGTGATGTCGGGGCCGGGCGAGCGCCCACTTCTGGTGCTGGACCGGGTGGAAAAGGGCCGGGTCGCCGTGCTGGCCTCGGATCAGGCCTGGCTGTGGGGGCGCGGCTATGAGGGCGGCGGGCCGCAGTTGGAACTCTTGCGCAGGCTGGCGCATTGGATGCTGAAAGAGCCGGAACTGGAGGAGGAAAACCTGACCGCCACTGCCGTCGGGCAGGTGGTGAGCTTTACCCGCCGCTCCATTCTGGACGCCGCCCCGCCGGAATTGCAGATCACCGGGCCGGATGGTGTGGTGACGCCTCTGGCGCTGGCCATGGTCAGTCCGGGCAAGTATCAGGCCGAATGGCAGGCGCCTGTGCTGGGCCTGTATCGTCTGGTGCAGGGCGATCTGACCCGCGTCGTGGCCGTCGGCCCCTCGGCCCCGCGCGAGTTCGAGGCGACGATTGCCAGTGCGGCCGCGCTGCTGCCGGTGGTTGCGCCGGGCAAAGGCGGGATCGTGGCGTTGGAAGGGGGAATGCCCGACATAAGGCAGGTGCGCGAGGGGCGGCCTGCCGCCGGGCGCGGCTGGATCGGCATCACGCCACGGGGGGCCTATATGACGGGCGACATCCAGATCAGCGCCCTGCTGCCGGCCTGGCTGTGGCTGGTGCTGGCGGCGGCGACTGCGATTGCCGCCTGGGCGGTTGAGGGGCGGCGCGGCGGCAGGGCGGTTTAGGCCGGGGGATTTCACATCCCCCGGACCCCCGGTGGAGTATTTATGCCGAGATGAAAGGGATCGGGTTCGGCCCCGTTTCATTGCAGGGTCAGGCTTTGGTCAAACCCGGCGGCGGCGATCGGGGTTTCGATCAGGCTCGGGGTGGTCTGGCCTTGGGCCTTGTCGCGCAGGCGCAGGGAGCCGAGTTCGGCGGTTACGGTGGTTTCGGGAGTTTTGCCGTAGCGCAGGGGGGGCGTTCAGCAGGGCGGGGCTGCGGCTGGATTGACGGCGGCGCAGGTCGTGACGACAGCTTGACGCGGGGAGCGGCGGCAATCCTTGGCCGGTTTCAAAAGAGAATCGGATCAGAAAAGCGGGGGCGCGGAAAGATCCGGCCCCCAGTTGGGACATCATGGGCAATACAGATCAGGGAGAACTGGCAACCGGCTTTCCCGCCCGATTTGCGAGATCAACTGGAACTAGAACAGCAACCCGTCCAGCACCCCGTAAGCTCCGGCGCGCGAGTTCAGCATCGCGGTCTTGCCGGTGCGCTTGGCATAGACCGTAATGGCGCGGTAGGTGGCCGGGCCAAAGGTGCCGTCGATGCCGCCGTGGTAATAGCCGTAAGCCGTCAGGGTTGACTGGATGCGGCGGCGTTCGTTCGAGGAATAGCTGTTGAAAGCCTGACCCGCCGGCGTGCCATAGATGCTGACCGGTTGCGGATAGTAGCGGACCGGTTGCTGATAGTGATAGACCGGTTCCTGATAGACTGGGCGCCTGACCTTGGCGTCGCGGATCATCGCCTGAACGACAAGGGTTGACAGGATTCCTGCGAGGAATTTCTGTTCGTTCTTGCCCCAGGCTAGGGCAGGCGAGGCGCCGCCGGCCAGCACGGCCACGGCGGTGACGCCGGCGATCAGATTGCGCTTGGTACTGGTGAACATGGCGGGCAGCATGTTTTGTCCTTTCGGGAATGAAGCGGGTCGGGTTCCGGGTGGGCTTGCCACGGGATGACCCGGTGGCGTTTGCCTTGCACCGAACATGGGCGCGGTAGGCCGGGCTAGGCAAAATCAGCGGGTTGCTATGGGATAACAAGCGCGATCTTTCCTGTAGAGCATTGAATACAAACGAAAACGCCACCACGATCTCTCGTGGTGGCGTTCTGTGGGTCAGCCAAGCGACTGGCGGTCAGACCGAAAGGCAGATGTATTTCAGTTCCATATAGTCCTCGATGCCATGATGGCTGCCTTCGCGGCCAAGGCCGGATTGCTTGACACCGCCGAACGGCGCCACTTCGGTCGAGATCAGGCCGGTGTTGACGCCGACCATGCCGTATTCCAACTGTTCGCAAACCCGGGTGATGCGGCCGATGTCGCGGGCATAGAAATAACTGGCAAGGCCAAAGATCGTGTCATTGGCGCGGGCGATGATTTCTGCCTCGGTGTCGAACTTGAACAGAGCGGCCAGCGGGCCGAAGGTTTCTTCGGTAGCGACCTTGCTGGTCGGCAGCATGCCGGTCACCACGGTCGGCTCAAAGAAGGTGCCGCCAAGGGCGTGACGCCTGCCGCCGGTGACGATCTTGCCGCCATGGGCGAGAGCGTCGGCGATATGCTCCTCGACCTTTTCCACCGCAGCCATGTTGATCAGCGGCCCGGTGGTGGTGCCGTCTTTCAGCCCGTCGCCGATTGCCAGCCTGCCGACCGCTACCGCCAGCTTGTCGGCAAAGGCGTCATAGACCCCGGCCTGCACATAGATGCGGTTGGCGCAGACGCAGGTCTGGCCGTTGTTGCGGAACTTGGAGATCATCGCCCCCTCAACCGCGCGGTCCAGATCGGCATCGTCGAACACGATGAAGGGCGCGTTGCCGCCCAGTTCCATCGAGCATTTCAACACCTGTTCGGCGGCCTGGCGCAGCAGAATACGGCCAACCTCGGTGCTGCCGGTAAAGCTCAGCTTGCGGATGGCGGGGTTCTCGCAGAACTCGCGGCCGATCTCGGATGAGCGTTTCGAGGTGATGACCGAGAACAGACCACCTGGCACCCCGGCCCGTTCGGCCAGCACGGCCAAGGCGATGGCCGACAGCGGCGTTTCGGAGGCCGGGCGCGAGACCATGGCGCAACCGGCGGCCAGCGCCGGGGCGACCTTGCGGGCGATCATCGCGTTGGGGAAGTTCCACGGCGTGATCGAGGCGGCAACCCCGATCGGCTGCTTGAGCACGGTGATGCGCTTGTCGCGCTGATGGCCGGGGATGGTTTCACCGTAGATCCGCTTGGCCTCTTCGCCAAACCATTCGATATAGGCCGCACCATAAGCCACTTCGCCCCGCGCCTCGGCCAAGGGTTTGCCCTGTTCGGTGGTCAGGATGGCGGCGAGGTCATCCAGATTGGCCATGCAGAGATCGAACCATTTGCGCAGGACCGCGGCGCGTTCCTTGCCGGTGCGGGCGGCCCATTCGTGACGCACCTTGTCGGCCACGGCGATGGCGCGGGCGGCGTCGGCGCGGGTCAGGTCGGGCACATGGGCGATGACATCGCCGCGCGCCGGGTTGGTGACGGCAAAGGTCGCGCCATCGGCGGCCAGGATCCATTCGCCCGCCACATAGGCTTTGTTGGGCAACAGGGTCGGGTCCTTGAGAATCGTGGCAAGGTTGGTGACGGTATCAAGCATTGGGGCCTCCCATTTCACATTTACCCGTGCAATGCAGGACGGGCGCGGAAAAGTCCAGTTCTGCGGCACGGGCTGGCGCGATCTTTTGATCGGAATTGGAGAGGTGGATGCAGGATCAGGACCGCGACTATCAAAATGGCGCCTTTATTGCGGGGGCCGCGGAGTTTCCGCAGCGTTGGCTGGCGCAGGCGGCGGCGTTTCGGGCCGGGGCGCGGTGCGATATCGGGCTGGCTTACGGTCCGGGGGAGCGGCAGCGCTTTGACCTTTTCCACCCCGAGGGTGCGGCGCGCGGGCTGCTGGTCTTTGTCCATGGCGGCTATTGGCTGGCTTACGGTCGCGAAAGCTGGTCGCATCTGGCGGCGGGGGGAATCGCGCGCGGTTGGGCGGTGGCGGTGCCAAGCTACACGTTGGCCCCAGCGGCGCGGATTGCGCAGATAACGTCAGAGGTTGCGGCAGCGGTCACCGCAGCGGCGGCACTGGTGGCGGGGCCGGTGGTGGTGACAGGTCATTCGGCGGGCGGTCAACTGGCCGCGCGGATCGGAACGCTGGGCTTGGCGCGGGTCAAGCGGGTGGTGCCGATCTCGCCCATTGCGGAACTTTCGCCCCTGATGCAGACCGCGATGCAGGCCAATCTAAGGCTGACTGAAGCCGAATGTGCCGACGAAAGCCCGGCGCGGCTGGCATTGCGCTGTGAGGCTCATGTCTGGGTCGGCGCGCTGGAGCGGCCGGCCTTTCTGTGGCAGGCGCGGACCCTGTCCGAGGCATGGGCCTGCCCGTGGACGCCCGCGCCCGGTCGGCACCATTTCGATGTGATCGACGATCTGGCCCGGCCCGCGTCGGCGCTGATGGAGGCCGTTCTGGGCGGACTCTGAAACGCAACGCAATGAAGGCCGGGACTGTCGTGCCGCGCCACGGTTCTGACCCCGCCAACCGCCGCCTGCTGGCAATCCGACAGCGCAAGCCGAACCGACGCCAACCCCAGGTTGGTCCGCCCGCTCTCGGCGTCTTGCCAGAATTGCCCCTGCATGCGATGGTTCAGCCACGCAGGTCACCCATCAACCCATCAACCCATCAATCACCGGAGAGCCCGATGTATAGCGAACTTTCAATCCTGGCCCTCTACGGGCTCCTCATCATGGTCACGTTCCTGGTGCAGGTGACGCTGGCCCTGCCGCAGTTCGGCATTGCCTATCTGGTCTCATCGCGCGACGAAGGTCAAAAACTGACCGGCGTCGCGGGCCGCCTCGAACGGGCGGTCATCAACATGACCGCCGGCCTGGCCTTCCTGACCCCGGCGATCCTCATCCTCTCGACCACCGGCAGCCTGACCGCAACCACCCTTCTGGCCGCCCAGACGGTCCTCGCCGCGCGCCTCGCCTATGTCGTGCTCTATGCCGCAGGGGTTCCCTGGCTGCGTACGACGGTCTGGCTGGTCAGCATCGCCGCCACCGCCTATCTCTATCTGCTGGCGCTCTGACCCCGACATTTTCCGGGTTTGCCCGCAATCTGATTCAGGTTGAGGGCAAACCGCTGTCGGCATTTGCCACCGATTGCAGCGCGCCCCAGACATCCTTGGCGTGAAGCGAGCCAAGCTTTCAGGCCAGTTGTGCCGGGTCAGGCGTTGGAGTGCATGCGCTCGATATAGAAGCGCATCTCTTCGGCCTCATGGCGGACATCGCGCAGGCCTTCCATGACGGCGCGCAGTTCGGCACTGGTCTGGGCGATCTGGCTCATGAGTTCGGCCTCGCGCTGTTCCAGATAGCGGATGGCCTGATCGCGGGTCTCCTCGGCCTCATGCAGCGACTGGGCCAGACGGTCGATCTCGGCGACATCGCCGCCGGCGACGCGGGCAAAGCGGTGGACCAGCCAATAAGAGAACCAGCCAAAGGCGAAGGCCACAAGCAGGATGATCGCGATGGCGATGGTCAGTTCGGTGCGGTTCATGGTGCGCTACTGTCTTTACCCTTGGTCACTTCAGGTCAAGGCGTGATGCGTCATTCCTTGGGGCGGGTTTGGGGGCGGGCGGTCTTGCTGGTCGGGGCAAGCGAGGGGCTGTTGTCAACCGGGGCGTCAACCGGAGCGGCAGTGGTCGCGGGTTGCCCGGTGGTGGCCAGAGCCTCGGCTGCGGTTTCGATCAGGGTGAATTCGATGCGGCGATTGGCTTCGCGCCCGGCCTCATTGCCATTGTCGGCCATTGGCACGCCTTCGCCGTAACCGGTGGCGCGCATGCCGGACACATCGACCTGACGGCCTTGCAGGACCACCAGAACCGCCTCGGCCCGCGCCTGCGACAGGGCAAGGTTGCCGCCAGCCGAGCCCTGGGCATCGGTATGGCCGCCGATCCTGATCTTGACGCCGGGGCAGTCTTTCAGCGCCTTGGCAATTCCGTCCATCACGGCGGCCGAGGCGGCATCCAGTTCGGCGGAACCGGGGTCGAAGGTGATCTTCTGCCTGGCGAGCACCGCCTGCATGCCAGCCAGACAATCCTGCGGCGAAGGCAAAGCGGCCAGAGGGTCAAGCGCCTTGTCATAGCTGACATTGACCTTGAAGGTCTTGCCCTGTCCCAGCCGGTCCGACAGCAGTTGCGCGATGGTGGCCGAAGCCTGTTGCGAGCCGCTGACCCCCGCCACCTCGATGGTATCCGGGCGCACCAGCAGGGTGCCGTGGTCCAGTTCGGCCAGCGCCTGCAACCCGCTTAATACGCGCTGCGGCCAGCCGTCAGGGGCGGCGGGGTCCAGAACGGTGGCGACATGGACATTTGCGGCGCCAAAGCGGGCCTTCGCAAAGCTGGCGACGGCGGCCTGCACGCGGTCATCGGTCAGGCGGCCGCGCAGATCAAGGCGGCGGGTTTGCGCGGCAAGGCTGGCGGTGAACTCGATCGGCCCGGCGGCGCTGGCGCTGGCCTTGGGTTTTTCGGGCATTCTGGCGTCCAGCGCAAAGACCTCGGGCAGGGCGGCGCGCAACTCGCCGATTTCGCGGTCAAAGGCGGCCTGGGTCACCTCGGGGCCGGCCAGCAGGGTTATTTCGGTATCCGAGAAGGTCACCGTGCCGCCACCCAGCCGACCCAGAGACAGGATGGCGGCAGAGGTCGCCTGGCCCCATGACGGGCTGGGCACCCCAAGCCCGATGGTGCAGCGCAGCGCCCCTGTCGCC
>JBCKXH010000079.1:0-11611 GCA_038921555.1 Paracoccaceae bacterium | reverse complement strand
TCCCCTAACACTTTGAACATACGTTAGAATGCATCCGCCTTCACCCATCTGCGAAATCGCTTGAACACCGAGGTCCACTTCCCGAAATCCTCTGGAAGGTCACGCCACGGGCAGCCCGTGCGAGCGATCCACAAAACCGCCTCGACAAACAGCCGCGGGTCAGGCCCGGTGCGGCCGGGGTCGCATTCCCGTCCAAGGCAATGAGGCGCGATGATGTGCCATTGGCTGTCGGTCAGAGTGGTGCGGATCAAGGTGGCCTCCCATGTTTGCAACCTTGAATCACGCAAACGCCAACTTGGGAATCCCCAAACGTCAACAGGTCCTAGTCAGAATATTATGATATTTTAATGAGTTAGTGCGAACCTAGCGATGCACCCCTCTCGTTTCCTCAGCCTTGGGTAACAAATGGGGTAACAGATGGGCGTTGTTGCAGAACTGCCGCGTGAGGCGTGACTTCCCCTTTCCCGTATGGTTTCAGGCCACGCGAACGATCTCGGCGGTGCCGAGGGCCGAGAAGCGGTTCATCAGAGCGATGCGGATGTGGATTCTGGCGGTCTGGCGGTCGGGATCTCTTGCGCTGATGCGCTCGCCGAAGGCCTTGAGGCAGCGCATCGGACCTTGGAGTCAGGATTTTGCCGCGCGGGCAGCGGACGATGTCGTTCACCTGGTCATATTTGAGGCGCTCCATCGGATAGCCGGCACTGCCCGCCGGCCGCGTGACTGGACGGTGTGGGATGACAGGGTCAATCCGGCGGGCTTCAAGTTCGGCGTAGATTTGCCCGATGCCGTAACCTGCATCGGCCGTCACGGTGGCTGGCGCGTGTCCGAGCGTCGCTTCGATTTGGCCGAGGCGCTCTGCCATCCGTCCAAAGTCGGTCTCTTCCCCGGTAACGATCTCAACATCGACAATGATGCCCGCACGGTCATCGACCGCCGTGTGCTGCTTCAAAGCTCGGCTGCAGATGCCTGCCCGCCGACGAGGTCACCATCGTCGCATCGGGGTCCGTCACGCAGAGCTTCTCATATTTGCCGCTCGACCGCGACAGTCGCTCCGCGACGTCCGGATCGGCGTCGACCACGGCCCCAAGATGTTGCGCCACGAGGCTGTCAAAGCTGACATTCGCCCGGATCAGACTGGCATCCATTTGTCAGGCTGGCATCCATATGGACGACATCGCCCGCCACCAACCCCTTGTGCTGGCACTCCTGCAAGACACGGGTGAAGATCGCGCGAAACAGTTCCTCGCCCCAGCGTTGCCGGATGCGGGTCAGCGAGGAATGATCGGGCAGTCGCTCGGTCAGGCCAAACCCGGCAAACCAGCGGATCGCCAGATTGACCCGGGCTTCCCGCATCAACCTGCGGTCCTGCACGAAGCCCTACAGAAACCCCGCCAGCATCAGCCGCAGCACTGCCTCAGGCGCCACTCCGGGCCGCCCGAACCCATCCGCATAAAGCGCCTCAACCTGACTGCGCAGCCAGGACAAGTCCAAAACTGCGTCAATCCGAACCAGAACATGATCATCCGGCAGCAAATCCCGGATCGAGCCGCACACAATGAACTCAAGCTGACCCCGGTTCCGCTGCCCGATCATTGAAGCCCCCAAATCACCCAATACCTCAAGTGAATCAGCAAACTAAGACTTTCTCAACAGCCCCCCGGATCGCTTTCTGGCCCGGCTCATACCTCGATCCGACTTCGGGCATGGTATCCGGTCCACCGCTTCCAGAACGCCCGGTCATAGTGGCGGGTGGCGCGCAGGGTTTCGTTTCGGGCCTTCGCCGCCGGACAGTCCTCTTTTCACGGTCGCCCATTCTTGCGGACCCAAATGATCGCAGTGGCCTGCCGTTCGATGATGGCGGTATGGCACCTGCGGGTGTCATAGGCACCATCGCCAGTCACCGTTCCGATCTGTTCGCCCTCGGGGATCTGGTCGAGCAACTCGGGCAAAACCCTCGCCGGTTCGCTCGAACCGGTGGCGCTCACCGGCTCGATGTCGCCGTCGCCGCTGGGGGTGAACTCGACGGCGCGGATGTCCGATGTGGCGGTAACCACACGGCCAGATGGACCTTGCGCCACTGGCGGCGACCCTGAACTCCGTGCTTGCGGGCCTGCCATTCGCCATCGCGAAGGAACTTGGTGCCTCCTCGCCGGTTCGCTCGAACCGGTGGCGCTTATCGGCTCGATGTCGACCAGCAGGTTGAGCGGACCGTCGGCGCGTCGATACGGGATATGGACGGCAAGGGTCTTTTGCCTGCGACACAGGGTCGATTAGTCGGGCACGGGCCAGTCGAGCCCCGCCAGCCGTAGCAGGCTGGCCACCATGTCCTCGGTTTGTCTCAAAGGCAGCTTGAACAGAATCTTGGTCGACAGGCAGAACTGGATCGCGGCATCGGAAAACACCGCAGGACGTCCCGTTCAGCCGTCATGCAGCGCAAGCCAGGCCATCTCCTTGTCCAGCCAGATCAGCGCAGCGAGCTGCGCTTCCGAAGCGCGCCCCTCGCCATTGGGTTCGAACCAATGGCACCTCAATGGCCGGGTAGCTGGGCCAGTTCGTCGTGCGATAGCGGGCGGATGAGAGCTTCGTCATGCCGCCCTTCTAACCTCGTGGATTCACGTTGTGAATCCTCTCCGATCTGAGTTGTGCAACAACGCCAGGCCATGAAGGACTGGCACAAATCCCACCCGCATCTCTTCGTCAAAACGCCCCGTAATGGACCTGCCGCGTATTCGTGCCGCTCCGAGTGCTCGTTTAGGCCACCTTGCGTTCGAAAGCCACGGGGCTTTCCCATCCGAGGGCTGAGTGACGGCGGCGGGGGCTATAGAATCCGTTGATGTATTGGAAGATGGCGGTTTCAGCCTGTCGACGGGTTTCCCAAGTGCGCCGCCAGATCAGCTCGGCCTTGATCGTTTTGAAGAAGGTGAGGAGGATCAGAAAACAGTCCAGTGGACTGTTTTCCCGACGTAAAACAGCGGCCCTCGCCATCGGGCTTGAACCGATGGCGCCCATGGCTCGATCATAGCAATTTCCTTTGCCGCTCATCGACACCTGGAAGCCGTGTTCGTGCAGGATCTTCTGGTAGTCGTGCGAACAGTATTGGCTGCCCCTGTCGCTGTGGAAGATGCAGCCGTGAGGCGGCGACCGTGAGGCGATGGCCATCTTCAACGCCCGGATCGCCAGATAGCGCTTCATGCGGTTGCTGACGGCCCAGCCTATGACACGCCGAGAATGCAGGTCGAGGATCACCGCCAGATACAGCCACCTCTCACGGGTCCAGATGTAACTGATATCACCGGCCCATTTCGCTGCGCGGACCTTCGGTTCTGGTTGGGTTTCTCAGCGATGAAGTTTTGCTCCAGCAAGTTCGGTGCGATGTTGAAGGTATGATTGCTGTCCGTGCGTCGTCGGGAAAATAGTCCGGGGGACTGTTTTCCCGACGAACGCGGCCCACCCGCCGGTGCCCAATGTCCAACCCAATTTCCTTCAGATCCTCGGTCATCCGGGGGCGGCCATAGCCGTCCAGGCTGAGGCGAGATTGCTCCCTGACATGGGCCAGAACAACCATGTCCGTGCGCTGCCTGCGGCTGGCGGGGCGGCTGCGGTAGGCCCGCAACCCACGCGGACTGACATTCATCACCTGGCACAATCGATCTGTTGGAAAGGCCCCCCTGTGTTCTTCGACGAACCTGAACCTCACGGTGTCGGGCAGTCACTCGGACCAATGGCGCGCCTGCCCTCCATAGATCGCAAAGAACACCGTGGCCTTTCTCAGGATGTCCCCATTCGCCGGGAAAACTCTCTCCCAGACTGTCTTCTTGTCCGGCTCAAATCCTTGAGAATGCGGTTCTCGCGCCGAAGCCGTTCATTCTCGCGCGCAAGCTCCCGATCCTCGACCGACACCACATCCGTGTCACGATACGCCGTGATCCACTTGTTCAGCCTCGACATCCCAACGCCCAGATCAGAGGCAATCTGTTTGCGCGCCAGACCGTCCTCAGGGGATTTGATCCACTGGATCAAATCCTGATCCTTCGAACTCAGCGCTATGCGCACCGCATCCTTACGAAATTCGCCCGTCCGTGTTTGTCTCATAGTTCGTCTCCTTTGTTGCATAATATGCTATCAAAGGAGCGGCACCAAACCGCGACAGGTCCAATGCTGGAACGCCTCGACCGCGAACTGACCGCCGAGCGCGACCGCGAGGGTAAGCAGCGCGCCGAGGACCGCCGCGCCGACGCCGACCGGCTGGAGCGCACCCCGACCGACATTCGCGCCATGCGGGAACTGATGCTCATAGCCTTTCAGCGTGGTCGCACCGACTGACGTCCGATCACCCTTTGCCGGTCCACCCCAGCCCGCCCGCAAGGCGGGTTTTTTGTTGCCCGCCACCGGGCAGAAGGAGCGATCCCATGACCACAGACCAGATTGACGCCATCCGCCTGATCCAGAGTGGGTTGGACAGGCTCGGCCACACCCCCGGTGCCATCGACGGCCAATGGGGCGTCCGAACCGCCCGCGCCCTGAAGCAACTGATCGCCGCCAATGGTCGCGCCGCCTCACTGGCACCGCCCGGCCCCTTGCCGTGGATCACCGAGGCGAAAACCGCGCTGGGCCGCAATGAGGCCCGCGACCGATCCTGGCTGATGGACTGGCTGAAACGCGATGGTCGCAGTCTTGGCGATCCGTCCATGAACCCGTGGTGCGGGGATTTCGTGGAGACCTGCATCCGTATCGGTCTGCCCGATGAGCTCCTGCTCGGCGCGCTGGGGACCAACCCCTACTGGGCGCGCAACTGGCTTCTGTTCGGACAGGCAGTGCAGCCGATCATTGGCACCGTGCTGGTCTTCGAACGCGGGTCGGGCGGCCATGTCGGCTTCGCCCTCGGCTAGGACGACACGCATTTCTACGTGCTCGGCGGCAACCAATCCGACGCAGTCACCGTGGCCCGCGTCGCCAAGTCCCGCCTGCTCGGCGCGCGCTGGCCCGCGACTGTCTCGTCCCGGCTTCAGCGCCCGCCGACCATGAAGCTAGGCGAATTCCTCACCACCAATGAAATCTGAACCGGAGAATCCCATGCTGAAACCCGCCATCCTCGCCCTCGCGCGCCAAATCCTGACCGTCGCGGGCACCGCGCTGGTCGCCAAGGGCTATGTCCAGGCCTCCGATATCGAACCCATGATCGGCGCCCTGCTGACCATCGGCTCGGTGATCTGGTCGGTGGCCGACAAGCGGGGACGGTGAACGCTGAGTCTAAGCGTTTGCCCACCAACGCCGTCTGAAAAAAACACCCCGTCCGGTATCTCCTGGCGGGGGGGATCGGGCGGGGAACACGTCCAGACTATTTTTTGCCTTGGATTGGCTCGCTGTGGGGGTGTTCGGTGGCGGGCTGGCCTGTGGGTGCTGCCGTCTTGGGTGTGGCAGCGCAGGCATGGGAGATGAACGCAACCGGCTCGACAGGTATGCCGGGGGCCCTTGCAAAACCGGTCTGGCAGGCGGCGAAGGGGCGACGTGGCTGCCTGATGAACCAGCGCCCCCGCAAAGACCCTCGGATGGAAAACCCACGCCGAAGCCATGGCCGAAGAACTCGCGGCCTTCAGATCAAGCGTTGCACTTGAAACTTGAATCCAAGATGTGGTTAGCTGACAAGCTTACGTCGGCGTGGCCGCTTTTTCTGCGGCTTCCTCCAGCGCCCGCTGCTGTCCCCGCGATACGGTCGCAACCGGAGATCCGAACATCGCATTTGCAGCGGCAAAGTCTTCTGCGGTATCAATCTCGGTCCAGTTCAACCCGGTGATATCAAGCGCATGAAAGATCGTTCCCTTGTCGACCAATCGCGCATAAGCGGCCTCATAGTAGTCCTGTAAGTGCGCCTGGCGTTTCATCATCTGCGTAAGCTCGGCAAAAAGCAGTGGTCCGGTCTTGGCGCTGATCTTTTCGATCCCGATGGATTCTCCCAAAGCCAGCTTTGGGTCAACGGATTTGCCGACTTCAAGAACCTGCATTTGATCGTCAGTAATGACCTTAACTTCTTCGTCCTCAAGCGCGATGTTTCGGTCGATGCACAACACGTTTGATTGGTCGCTATCGACGAGCTGGCGCAGAATTTTGACGTCGAACACCACGTCCGCGTCGAATTTGACGAACTCGGCGGTTCCGATGGCGGAAGATGCCAACATCAGGGAATAGCCGGTATTGGTATCGCGGTAGCGGTCGCTGATCACATAGGTGACGCGGATGCCCCGAAAGGTCTTGTCGACGAAGCGTTTGATTTCGTCTGCCCTGTGGCCCAGCACCAGAACGAACCGGGACATACCGCAACTGAGGCAATTGCGGATCATCCTTTCCAGAATGACTGACCCGCCGACCGACAGCAGGCTTTTCGGGCAGTTGTCGGTCAGGGGGCTAAGCCGAGAGCCAATGCCAGCGGCGAGTATGACAGCCATAGGCGGGGGATTATTTGTGTGTTTCATTTTGAATAAGTCCTGGATGGGCCGCAATGAGAGAGGCTACTTTTGAAGAGGAAGCTTGTGGATTTTGCCGATATTTTCGCCCCTGCGCCAAGACCGGTAGATGCCCCAGAACACTTGGCTTGCAGCGAAAACCCAGAGCATTGGCACGAGTTGGTCAAAGACGAGTGCGGCTGACAGCATGAAGATGAACACGCCCTCATCGAAGGCGAGAACCTTGCTTTGTTCTCTCAGGAACCACGCCCAGTTTGCCCGCAGGCCAAAGCCTAATCCCGCCGTGGGTTCGAGCTGTTTCATCTGCGCCATGGTGGCGAGATAATCCGGGTCACGTGCCGTCTCAATCTCAAGAGCGATATACTTGGTATAGCCGCGTAGCCCGTAGAACGCGATGCCGATCATTGCAAGGAAAACGGGGGTCACGCTTGCCGATTGCACATAGGCTGCGTATCCGGCAGCCCCAAACCAGAGAATGACCTGTACCTGATCTGTAAGGCGGTCATAATAGCTGCCTATGGGGGATGAGACCTTTCGGTAACGCGCCATCTGCCCGTCCATACAATCAAGTATGTGGCTGAGGTGGATCAGGATTGCCGCCGCGATGAACCATGCGCAGCCACCGACAAGAATCCCGAGTGTTGCCACCACGGCGACCAGAAATGAGGCCGCGGTGATCCGGTTCGGCGTGATCCACGGGACTTCGACAGCACCGTAATTGGCGACAATGGCCAGCGGTGACGTGACGAACGACGACCACCATTCGTCATCGCGGGTTTTGGTGGCCCAAAGCTGTGTCAGTTTGTCCGTCATGACGCCACCTTCGCCCGCACTTGGCCGGGCGCGGGTAACACAACCAAGGCAGCCCCTTTTGGCCTGACAGGAGCGACCAACTCAGCCGCTTCGGCCTGCAATGACAGCAGCACGTCCTTCAGCGCGGCAAGGAAAAACCGGATGTCGCAGTCGGATAATTCGCCAATATTGCCAACCTGAAAGACCTTACCGGCAAAGCAGCCTTTGCCTTCGTAAATGATGATGGATTTCTCGCGCAGCCGGTCGCGCAGGTCGCGCACCGAAATTGACGGCGGCACCTGAACCGTGGTCAGGATCGAACACATCTCCGCCTCATCAATCAAAAAATCGAGGTTGAGCCTGCGCATACCGACCCGCAGCATGTCAGCGCGGGCCTTGATGCGCGCATAGCGTTTGATCACGCCTTCGCGCAGAATGTCCGTCAGCGCCTGTTCTAACGCGAAAAACAGCGGAACAGAGGGTGTATTTGGCGTCTGGCTTCGGCTTTTCAGAAACTCATAGAACGTCGCAAGGTTCAGATAAGTTGTTTTTGCGGCGTGTCGCTTCAGCCTTTTAAAGTGCTTTTTGCGCCCGATGACAAAGGACAGACCGGGGTAGGAGCCTATGGCCTTGGAGCTGGAGCTGGAAACGAATGCGATATTGCAGCCCTCCATGTCGATCACTTCTGCTCCGACAGAACTGACACCATCGACGACGAAAAGCGCGCCATTGGCTTTGGCCGCAGCACCGATCTGGGCCAGCGGGTTCAACATGCCCGAACTGGTCTCGTGGTGGACCATCGCCACGACATCGATTTTGTGGTCCGCCAGATAGGCGTCGATCTGCGCCATATCGAACGGCGTTCCCCAAGGCACTTCGATCAAGTGGGTCTGTTTGTTGTGGATGACAGACGTCTTGTGCAACCGCTCGCCGAGCGCGCCATTCGACAGAATCAGGATTGCGCCCTTTCCCACGACAGAGGACAGGATGGCCTCATTGGCTGCCGTACCGGAACCTGTGATGACGACGGCGCGGTAGCGATTGCGGTTTTTGATCTGAAAGAGGGAGAGTAACTTCTGTTCGATACTGGCAAGAAGATCATCAAAATCGGGTTCTCGATGACAGATGTCTTCCTTGCAGATCGCCTGGCGCAGGGTGTCGGCCACGTTCACGGGGCCGGGTGTAAAAAGCAGATACTTGTCCAAATCAGGTCATGCTCCTAAGGACATCGCAACCGCTGGTCACGACGTCGGCACGCCCATGATACGTCCGCGCACGCGGGTCGCGCGCTGACATCGAGAGGGCACAAATCGAGTTCGAAAACGCAGCCACAAAGAGCAGCCGTCAGTACGTCGTCCAAAAATTGAACCCTTGCAGAAAAAACTTAGAACGCCTGATCCCGGCAATATGCGCGGATCAGTCGAGCATCATGCGCTGGAAAACAGCGGCTGATCGGCGGTGCCGTAAAGCCGAGCAAATTCTCAGGTCGTAAGAGGCCTGCAACATGCATCAGCTATGCGGAAACGTTGAATTTTGACCTGCAACATCAGGCAATCGTACGAGACGGCCCAATCCACTGCGATTGATTTTAGAAAAACACGCGCACGCTTGGTGCAGCGCCCGAAGACAGAGCATTACAGACAAAGCCGTCAACTTGCAAGGACTGTATGCGGTCACGATCCGCAGCCTGGATCCAAGCAGCCCTACGAGACATCGAGGTATGACGCAGTCAACGTGCAAACATGCTTTCAGGCGTGACTTTGGCAGCTCCAACCCCGACCTTCACAGCAATCGCTCACCGGGCAGGCTCTGATAGGTTCTGCTTGACGACAGGCACTCAGGAAGCTAGTGTTCCGAGTCTGACGCTTGCTACCTGTTTCCTCTGATTTCATCGAGCCTGTCCAGCGCGCGTCGTTCCCGAGTTAGGATATCCTCAGCCGTTTTGGTCCAAGTGAAGGGCTTCGGCTTGGTGTTGTGCTTGGCCAGATAGTCATAGATGGCGGTCTCCAGGTCGTCGACGCTGGTGTAGCTGCCTCTCCGTATGCGCTTTGTGGTGATCTCGGCGAAGAAGCGTTCGACGAGGTTCAGCCAGGACGCACTGGTCGGCGTGAAGTGCAACTTGAAGCGCGGGTGCTTTTCCAGCCAGGCTTTGACCTCGGGCGTCTTGTGGGTGGCGTAGTTGTCGAACACCAGATGCACGTCGCGCGGCTTGAGGACAGCGCGGTCAATGCGGCGCAAAAAGTGCAGGAACTCCTTGGCCCGGTCATGCCGAAGGCGTGTTTCCAACACGACGGCGCGGCAGGCATTCACGGGTGGCCATGCCCGACTTCACATCGAGCGGAAGCGAACAGCGTGGTCGTGCCGTGGCGCTTGTAATCATGGGTCATCATGCCGAAGGCGTGTTTGCAACACGACGTGGCGGCGCGGCCCTTCTTGAGCGGCAGTCCCGGCTGGGTCCTGTCAAGCGCTTGAATTTGCGACTTTTCGTCAACGCACAGCACAACGGCCCGATCCGGCGGCCCGCTCCGGCGGGTCGAGGTAAAGCCCCACGATATCGGTGACTTTCTCCTCGAACATCGGGTCGTTTGAGACCTTGAAGCCGCGCGTCAGATGCGGCTTGAGACCGGCCTCTGCCCAGATACGCCCCACGCTCGAAGGCGAAATGCCCAGGGCCTCGGCCATCGCCGAGCGGCTCCTATGCGTGGCGTTGGGCGGGGTCTCCTGCAGCGTTTTTACAATCACCTTGAGACGCGTTTCCCGTGGCAGCGGTGGCACCCGCGAGGGGCGGGTCTTGTCACGCCTGAGGCCTGCCACACCCTCGTCAAGGTAACGCGCCTGCCAGCGCCAGACGGTCGGCTTTGACGTGTCCGCGCGCCGCATGATCTCATTGGTGCCGCAGCGGTCTGCCGTCGCCAGCACGATCTCTGCTCGCCAGACAAGCTTGCGCGAGGTGTTGCGGTCGGTGAGCAGAGCTTGAAGCTGCGCACGCTCATTCGGGGCCAGGTCAAGGCAAATGTCATCGCGCCTCATGCCCCGACAATGACACATGCCAACTCAAATGGGAACCTTGCGTCAGATGGGGAACACTAGATGAGGGGCTAGATCGGCTCATCGACTATCGCGGCAAGAGCCCGAAAAAATCGGAAACCGGGATACCTGTGATTTCCGCGAAGGTCGTTAAGGGAGGAAGGATTTTCTCGCAGATCGAGCAGACCATCGGCCCCGGCTATTACAGCGAGTGGATGACGCGAGGTATTCCGAACATCGGGGACATTGTTTTCACCACAGAAGGCCCAATGGGCGAAGTCGCTCAGCTGGATCGAAAGACCGTCAACTACGCTCTGGGCCAGCGCATTGTTTGCCTTTCCGGCAAGGCCGGAGTGCTGGACAACGGGTTTCTGAAATTTCTGATATTGTCGCCAAGACAGCAAGAGATCCTCGCGAGTTACGCCACAGGAACAACCGTTGAAGGTATTAGCCAGAAGGCCCTGCGTTCCATCCCAATCACTATCCCACCCCTCCACGAACAACGCGCCATATCGGCCACACTCGGCGCGCTGGATGAAAAGATCGAGCTGAACCGGCGGACGTGCGAGACGCTGGAGGCCATGGCGCGGGCGTTGTTCCGCGACTGGTTCGTCGATTTCGGCCCCACCCGCGCCAAGATGGCCCAAAGCGCCTCTGGCGCGAAAAATTAAAACCAACTCACCACCCCCACCCTCTCCCCCGACCTCTGGCCCCTGTTCCCCGACCGTCTGGATGAGAAAGGCAAGCCGGAGGGGTGGGAGGTTGTGCCGCTTGGCAAGGTTGCGAAGGCTAGCAATCACGGCGTCCTGCCCAATGAAGTCGCCGAAGAAACCCCTTACATTGGGCTGGAGCACATGCCGCGCGGGTCGATCGCGCTGTCGGAATGGGAAGGCGCAGGCAAGGTCAGCAGCAACAAGTCGGCATTTCGGGCCGGTGATTTCTTTTTCGGAAAACTTCGCCCCTACTTTCACAAGGTGGGTATAGCGCCGATTGACGGCATCTGCTCGACCGACATTGTTGTTGTTCAGCCCGCCAACGAAGCCTGGCGAGCGCTGGTGATAGCCTGCATCTCGGACGCCGAATTTGTGACTTACACAGACAAGACATCCTCCGGCACCAAAATGCCCCGAACAAGCTGGTCCCTCATGGCGAAGTATCCGATCCACCTCCCCCCGGAATCTCTTGGTCACGCCTTCATCGAAATCGTCGCGCCAATGCTCGAAAAGATCACCGGGAACATTCTACAGTCCCGCACCCTTGCCCAAACCCGAGACCTGCTGCTGCCGCGCCTCATGTCGGGCGAACTCCGCGTCACCGAGGCGGCAAACCTT
>JBCKXH010000078.1:0-11636 GCA_038921555.1 Paracoccaceae bacterium | reverse complement strand
TCAGTTCAAGGACCATGACCATGGCAAACCCATCCCTGCTTATCCTCGCCGGTGACGGCATCGGTCCGGAAGTCATGGCTGAGGTGAAGAAGATCATCGGCTGGTTTGACCGGAGGCGCGGCGTCAGCTTCGATGTCAGCGAGGGGCTGGTTGGCGGCTGCTCTTATGACGCCCATGGCACGCCCTTGACCGATGAGACGATGGCGCGGGCGCAGGCGGCGGATGCGGTATTGCTGGGTGCGGTGGGCGGGCCGAACTACGACAAGCTGGATTTCAGCGTGAAGCCGGAGCGTGGCCTGTTGCGCCTGCGCAAGGAGATGGACCTCTATGCCAACCTGCGCCCGGCCCGGTGCTTTGACGCTTTGGCCGACTTCTCGTCCCTCAAGCGCGAGGTCGTGGCGGGGTTGGACATTGTCATTGTCCGTGAACTGACCAGCGGTGTCTACTTCGGCGAGCCGCGCGGGATTTTCGTCGAGGGCAACCAAAGGGTCGGCATCAACACCCAGCGTTATACCGAGAGCGAGATTGCCCGGGTTGCCCGCTCGGCCTTTGAACTGGCGCGCAAGCGGAGCCGCAAGGTCTGTTCGATGGACAAGGCCAATGTGATGGAATCGGGCATGCTGTGGCGCGGTGTCGTCCAGGAGATCCATGACAGGGAATATCCTGACGTCGCCCTGTCCCACATGTATGCCGATGCGGGTGCCATGCAGCTGTGCCGCTGGCCCAAGCAGTTCGATGTGATCGTCACCGACAATCTGTTCGGTGACCTCTTGTCCGACATGGCCGCCATGCTGACCGGGTCGCTGGGGATGTTGCCCTCGGCCAGCCTTGGTCTGCCGATGGAAAACGGGCGGCCCAAGGCGCTGTATGAGCCGGTCCATGGCTCGGCCCCCGATATTGCCGGCACTGGCCGCGCCAATCCGATTGGCTGCATCCTGTCCTTTGCCATGGCCCTGCGCTACAGCTTTGCCATGGCAGAGGATGCGACAAGGGTGGAGAAGGCGGTGGAAAAGGTGCTGGCTGACGGCTTGCGGACGGCGGACCTGATGGGCCCGGCGGGTGGCGCCCCGGTCACCACCGCTGAAATGGGCGATGCCGTGATAGCAGGCCTGGACGCCAGCCTGTAATGCGACATCGTTCTTTTCCCTGCCTTAACAATGCGATAGTGATTTCCGTCAACTAAATCTTAAGTTTGCGGAACAAACGCAAAGCGCAACATACCGAACGCCGGCCCGCAAGAAAGACTAGGATGAACGCCAATAACTCTGCCCTCAAGGGTGCAATCCTGTCGCTGATGGCGTTTTCGCTGTTTTCGCTGAGCGACATCACCATCAAGTTTCTCGGCGGCAGCTATCATCCGGTGCAGATCCTGTTCTTTTCCGGCATGGCCGGGTTTCCGCTGGTCGTGTTGCAGATGATGGCCGATCGCGAAGGCGGCACGCTGCGGCCCGTCATGTGGGGCTGGACCCTAGCCCGTATGGCAATCGTGAGCGTCAACGGGCTTTTGGTGTTCTATGCCTTCGCCAATCTGCCGCTGAGTGAGGCCTATGCCATCTTCTTCCTGATGCCGCTGTTCATCTCAGTGCTGGCGGTGCCGCTGTTGGGCGAGCCGATTGACCTCGCCCGCGGGTTGGCGGTTCTGGCAGGGCTGGCGGGGGTGATCATCGTGCTGCGCCCCGGTGTCATGGCGCTGAGTTGGGCGCATCTTGCGGCGCTGGGTGGTGCCTCGCTCGGGGCGCTTTACTTCATCATCCTGCGCAAGACCGCCGGGCGCGAACGGATGGCCGTCATCCTGCTGTATCCGATGATGGCGCAGGTGGTGTCGGTGGCGTTGCTGTTGCCCTTGGTCTATGTGCCGATGCCCGCCGCCCATCTTGGCCTGCTGGGCCTGATGGCGGTCGAGGGCTTTGTCGGATCGCTGTTCATCGTCTGGGCTTACCGGGCGGCCCCGGCGGTGGTGGTGGCACCGATGCAATATGTTCAAATCATCGTCGCCACGCTGTTCGGCACGCTGTATTTCGACGAACCGCTGGATATGATGACCGTGGCCGGCATCGCTGTGATCATCGCTGCCGGTCTTTTCATCATGACCCGGCCAAAGCCTGCCGAGGCCAGCCCTGCGCATCCTGTCACGGCCCCATCCTCGGACCCTATCCAATGATTGTTTCTCATGCAAACCTGAGCGGGGCGCTGTTGTCGCTGGCCGCTTTCGCCCTTTACGCCTCCAATGATGTGATCGTGAAATTCCTTGGCTCGAACGCCGGCTATCACCCGTTTCAGACCATCTTCTTTTCCGGCCTGATGGCCTTCCCGCTGATGACCATCGTGATGATGAGCGACAAGAGCGATGGCAACCTGCGCCCTAGGATGCCGGGCTGGACGGCAGCGCGCTCGGTGCTGACGGTGCTGGGCGGGGTGACCGGGTTCTATGCCTTTTCCGTGCTGCCGCTGTCCGAGGCCTATCCGATCTTTTTCGCCATGCCGATGCTGGTGACGCTGATGGCGATTCCGCTGTTGGGCGAAAGGGTCGGTCTGCACCGCGGCATGGCCGTTGTGGTCGGGTTGATCGGGGTGGTCATCGTGGTCAGGCCCGGCTCGGCCAGCTTCGGATTGGGCCATGTCGCGGCCCTTGCCGCCGCCACCATCGGGGCGATGAACTCGGTCATTGTCCGCAAGACCGGCAAGGCCGAGCGGTCGGCGGTGATCATGCTGTATCCGATGATCGCCAGTTTCATGGTGTCGGGTCTGGCGCTGCCCTTTGTCTACCAACCGATGCCGCTCAGCCATCTGGGTCTGCTGGCCGCCATGGCGGTGCTGGGGCTGGCGGCGTCACTGCTGGTGATCATGGCATACCGCAGGGCGCCCGCCGTGATCGTGGCGCCGATGCAGTATTCGCAGATCATCTGGGCCAGTATCTTCGGCTGGGTCTTCTTCAACGAATCCCACGACCTGATCACCATGCTTGGCACCGGAATCATCATCGCCTCGGGCATCTATATCGTGCTGCGTGAGGACAAGCCGCTGGTGTCCAGGAACCGCCCGGTTCTGGAAACCCCCAACCGGCCGGGCTTTGGCCCGTCAACCTGGGTGAGGTCGTCCGACAGAAGCAAAGGCAGCAAGTATGAGGGGTGAAAGCCCTGCCCCCCCTTGCCAAGCCTGCGGCGACAAGGTAACCCCCCGCCCAGTGTCGGAGCGTAGCGCAGTCTGGTAGCGCACCTGCTTCGGGAGCAGGGGGTCGGAGGTTCGAATCCTCTCGCTCCGACCAATTTCCCGAACCCCTCAAAACGCCATCGTCGCCGCCACCGCTCGCTGCCACCTCGCATATTTCGCTTCACGCTCACCTTCCGCCATCGCAGGCTTGAACCGCCGTTCCAGCGCCCAGCCCTTGGCAAAGTCGGCAGGATCGGGGCAGACGCCCACTTGCAGCCCCGCAAGGTAGGCCGCCCCCAGCGCCGTGGTTTCGCTGACCACCGGTCGGTCAACCGGGGCCGCGATGATGTCGGCCAGAAACTGCATGGCCCAGCCGTTCGCCACCATGCCGCCATCGACCCGCAGCACGCCGCCATCTACCCGTAGCCCCCCCCCCGCCCTTGGCCACCGCACCCCAATCGGCCCGCATCGCCTGCAACAAATCGCGGGTCTGATAGCCCACGCTTTCCAACGCCGCCCGCGCCAGTTCGGCAGGGCCCGAGTTGCGCGTCAGCCCGAACACCGCACCGCGACACTCTGGCCGCCAATAGGGCGCGCCCAGCCCGGTGAAGGCCGGCACCAGTACCACGCCCTGCGCGCCATCCGCCGCTTCGGCCAGCGCCTGAGTCTCGCCCGCCGCCTTGATCACCCCCAAGCCGTCGCGCAGCCATTGCACCACGGCGCCCGCGTTGAAAATCGAGCCTTCCAGCGCATAGGTGGTCTTTCCGTTCAGCCGGTAAGCAATCGTCGTCAGCATCCGGTTGCTTGAGGCGACCATTTCCGAACCGGTGTTCAGCAAGGCAAAACACCCGGTGCCATAGGTGGCTTTCATCATCCCCGGCTGGAAGCACGCCTGCCCCACCGTCGCCGCCTGCTGGTCGCCCGCCACCCCGGCAACCCTGATCGCCGCCCCCAGCAGGGAGGCATCGGTCACCCCGAAATCCGCCGCACAATCGCGCACCTCAGGCAGCAGTGCCATCGGCACGCCCATCAACTCGCAAATCCCGGCATCCCACTCATTTCGCACGATATCATAAAGCATCGTCCGCGCCGCGTTGGTGGCATCGGTGGCATGGACCCGCCCGCCGGTCAACTGCCAGATCAGCCAAGAATCCACCGTCCCGAAGGCCAGCTCGCCCCGCCTGGCCCGCGCCATCAACCCAGCCCGGTCCAATATCCAACGCAGCTTGCTGGCGCTGAAGTAGGGGTCCAGCAGCAGGCCCGTCCGCCTGGTAATCTCGCCCTCATGCCCGCCCGCTTTCAAGGCGTCGCAAAAAGCGGCGGTCCTGCGATCCTGCCAGACAATCGCATTGTGAACCGGCATTCCGGTTGCGCGGTCCCACACCACCACCGTCTCGCGCTGGTTGGTGATGCCGAGCCCCGCCACGGCCGCAGGTGCAATCCCGGCCTTGGCTATCGCGCCCCGTGCCGTGGCCATTGCGCTGTGCCACAGGTCCATCGGGTCATGTTCCACCCATCCCGGCGCCGGGTAGTGCTGGGCAAACTCTTGCTGCGCCGTGGCCAAGGGGCGCAAGCCTGCATCGAACGAGCCTGCGTCGAACACCATCGCGCGGGTTGATGTCGTCCCTTGATCAATCGCCAACAGATAGGTCATGGCAGCCTCCCATTTTCCGCCAGAGTGGCAGAAGCCGCCGTCCTGCGAAAGCCCGCGAATAGCCTGCGCTCCCCTTGCACCAGCCGCTGGGTAAGCTAGATTGCGCCAAACCAGCCCGAAGGACCACCCATGCCCACCCAACCGCCTGAGATCCAGATCGTCACCCGTTGGAAAGTCGTTTGCGACGGTGGCGCAGGCGGGCTTGGCCACCCAAGGGTCTGGCTGACCATCCCCGAGGATGTCGGTTTCGTCGAATGCGGCTATTGCGACAAGCGGTTCGAAATTGACCGCGCCCACGCTCAGGACGAGCACTAAACCGCGCATGACATTTGGCAAGGGACATCACCTTCACCTCATCGACGGCTCGGCTTTCATCTTTCGCGCCTACCACGCCCTGCCGCCCTTGACCCGCAAGTCAGATGGCTTGCCAGTTGGTGCCGTTGTGGGCTTTTGCAATCTGATTTGGAATGAACTGTCCAGCACTGGTGGAAAGACCGCCGCCACCCACATAGCGGTGGTGTTCGATGCGGGGGCCCATACCTTCCGCAACGAGTTGTATGACCAATACAAAGCCAACCGCCCCCCGCTGCCTGAGGACCTGCGCCCGCAGTTCCCGCTGACCCGCGACGCCACCCGCGCCTTCAACGTCGCCTGTATCGAGATGACGGGCTATGAGGCTGACGACATCATCGCCACCCTCGCCCTGCAAGCGCAGGCGGCGGGTGGCGGCTGCACGATCATCTCGTCGGACAAGGACCTGATGCAGCTGATCGGCCCCGGCATCGCCATGTTTGACCCGATGAAGAGCAAATCCATCGGCCCGGATGAGGTGTTTGAGAAGTTCGGCGTTGAACCGGGGCGGGTGGTGGACGTGCAATCTTTGGCCGGCGACAGCACCGACAACATCCCCGGCGCCCCCGGCATCGGGTTGAAAACCGCCGCTTTGCTCATTCAGGAATACGGCGACCTCGACACCCTCTTGGCCCGCGCGGGCGAGATCACGCAACCCAAGCGCCGCGCCGCCTTGATCGACCACGCCGACCAGATCAGACTGTCGCGCCAACTGGTGCAGCTAAAGCGCGACACCCCGGTTGAGGCGACGCTGGACCAGTTGGAGCTTCGCGCGCCAGACCCCGACACCCTGTTGAAATTCCTAGCGGAAATGGAGTTTCGCAGCCTTGCCACTCGCATCGCCACCAAGCTGAAAGTGGCGGTCCCAGTGATTGAGGCCAGCAAGGGCTATGAGGTCACCGGTGCCCATGACGCCAGCGCCGCGCCAGACCGCCTGGCCTTTGACCATGCCGCCTATACCTGCATCCGAGATGCTGCGACCTTGGCCGAATGGATCGCCAAGGCCCGCGACCGGTTCTATCTGGCGGTTGACACCGAAACCACCTCGCTTGACGCAATGCAGGCAGAAATCGTTGGCATTTCAATGAGTTCGCAGGCCGGCACCGCCGCCTATATCCCGCTTGGCCACCGCAAAGGCGATGATCTTTTCGGGTCAAACGCCCTGACCGAGGGGCAGATGGCGCTTGCCGACGCAATCAGCCTGCTGAAGCCATTGCTTGAGGATTCCGCCGTTCTGAAAATCGGCCAGAACATGAAGTACGACGCCAAGATCTTCGCCCGCCTTGGCGTCAGGGTCGCGCCGATCGACGACACCATGCTGATGTCCTACGCCATGCACGCGGGCCTGCATAATCACGGCATGGACCTGTTGTCGCAAACCTACCTTGGCCATAGGCCAATTCCGATCAAGGACTTGATCGGCTCTGGCAAAGCCGCTGTCACCTTCGACCTTGTGCCGATTGACCAGGCCGTCAACTACGCCTGCGAGGATGCAGACGTTACCCTGCGGCTGTGGCAACACTTCAAACCCCTGCTGCACCGCGCCAAAGTCACCAGTGTCTATGAGACGATGGAGCGCCCGCTGGTGCCGGTTCTGGCTGAGATGGAGATGGCGGGCATTCAGGTTGACCGCCAGACCCTCAGCCGGATGTCGGGCGTCTTCGCGCAGAAGATGGCGGCGCTGGAGGCGGAGATTCACCGCCTCGCCGGGGGGGCCTTCAATGTCGGCTCGCCCAAGCAGTTGGGCGAGATTCTGTTTGACAAGATGGGCCTGCCCGGTGGCGAAAAGGGCAAGACCGGGGCCTATGCCACCGGGGCCGACGTGCTGGAGGATCTGGCGACCGAACACGAACTGCCCGGCAAAGTGCTGGACTGGCGGCTGCTTGCGAAACTGAAATCGACCTATACCGACGCTTTGCAGGACCATATCAACCGGCAAACCGGGCGGGTTCATACCTCTTATTCGATCAGCGGGGCGATTACCGGGCGCTTGGCCTCGACCGACCCCAACCTGCAAAACATCCCCATCCGCTCCGAGGAAGGCCGCCGGATTCGCGAAGCCTTTGTGGCCCCCGCTGGCAAGGTCTTGGTTAGCTTGGATTATTCCCAGATTGAACTGCGCATCCTTGCCCATATCGCCGACATTCCGGCACTTCAGCAAAGTTTCCGCGACGGAAATGACATTCACGCCATGACGGCCTCTGAGATGTTCGGCGTGCCGCTTGACCAGATGACCCCCGACATTCGCCGTCAGGCCAAGGCGATCAACTTCGGCGTGATCTACGGCATCTCGGGTTACGGCCTTGCCCGCAATCTGCGGATACCAAGGGCGGCAGCACAGGGCTTTATCGACCGCTATTTTGAGCGGTTTCCCGGCATCAAGGACTACATGTCGGCCACGGTGAAATTCGCGCAAGACCACGGATATGTGCAAACGCTGTTCGGCCGCAAGATTCACACGCCCGAGATCAATACCAGGGGCCCCGGCCAAGGCTTTGCCAAACGCGCCGCCATCAACGCGCCGATTCAAGGCACCGCCGCCGATGTGATCCGCCGCGCCATGATCCGGATGCCGAAAGCCATCGCGCATCTGCCGGCCAAGATGCTGCTGCAAGTCCATGACGAATTGCTGTTCGAGGTTGACTGCTCCGCCGCCGCCGCCCTGATCGCGGTGGCCAAGGACATCATGGAAGGAGCACCCCTTCCCGCCGTTCACCTGAAAGTGCCGCTGATCGTCGAGGCTGGTCAGGGGCCGAATTGGGCGGCGGCGCATTGAGCGACCCGATCCCCTTCGCCACCCCCGCCGACTGGCACGCCTGGCTTGCCACCCATCAGGCCGAAACCGAAGTCTGGGTGCTTTACCACAAGAAGGGCTCCGGCTTGCCCTCGATCGACTGGCAACAGGCGGTGGTCGAGGCTTTGTGCTGGGGCTGGATCGACGGCGTCCGCAAGACGCTGAACGACACCCAATGGGTCCAACGATTTACCCCCCGCAGGCCCGGCTCATCGTGGAGCCAGATCAACACCGCCTCTGCCGAGCGGCTGATCGCCGAGGGGCGCATGCAGCCGCGCGGTCTTGCGGCGGTCACAGTGGCCAAAGCCAATGGCCAATGGCTCAAGGCCTATTCCTTCGGCAAGGGCGCTGATCTGCCGCAGGATTTTCTGGCTGCCGTGGCCGCCGATCTGCGGGCTGCCGAGGCGCTGAAAACCCTCGACACCCGGAACCGCTCTGCCGTCTATTACCGCCTGATCACGGCCAAACGCCCCGAAACCCGCGCTAAACGGATTGCCGACTTCGTCACCAAACTGGCGGCGGGCCAGACGATCCTTTAGCGGTCTATCCTGACCTGATAACAATTGTTCCGCGCCGAGCGGACGTGGACATATGCCACGCGCGGATCGGCCAGCCGCGCCGCCGCCTCCGCAATAACCCGGTCGGTCGGCACGACAGCCCCGGTGCCATAGACGATCCGGTCATCGATTCCATAGCCCCGCAGGATATAGTCGGGTGATGTCAGAATCGCAGGCATCCCAACACCCCCGCCCGCCTCGCATTCCTCGGCACACAGAAAGATTGGGCCAAGTTCGGCATAGGGCTGCGGGACGGGAAAGGGGCGATGCGCCAGCACCAGCATTTCGGTCCCTTCCGGGATCATCTGCAAGCAGTGGCGGCAGGGATTGCCGCCGCCGTCCGACAGCTTGCGCTCGGGCAGATGGCCGTTGGCGTCAGGCCCTCCGGCTTGGTAAGTTCGGGCAATTTCGGTGGGGATGGGGCGGAACGTGACGGCCATGATGGTCCTCCTGCAAGGTGCCAATCCGCCAAACGCCGCCGCCCGGGGCGACCCGATTCTTGCGGTTTAGCGGTCAGGCCCGGTCGACCAACCGCCCCAAGGGCCGCCCGGCCATGATATGCAGGTGGTAATGCGGCACCTCTTGCAACCCATCCGCGCCGGCATTGGTGATGGCGCGATAGCCGCCAGCCGTGATCCCCAGTAGCGCGCAAACCTCGGCAGCGGTGCGGTGAAAGTCCAGCAACTCCTCCACTGAGGCCTTTGCAGCGAAGTGGTCGAAGGTCACGTAAGCGCCCTTGGGGATGACCAGCACATGCACCGGGGCCTGCGGGTGGATGTCGTGGAAGGCTAGGGTATGGGCGCTTTCCAGCACGGTCTTGTTGGGAATTTCACCGCGCAGGATGCGGGCGAAAATGTTCGAAGAATCGTAGGTATATTCCATGGCTCAATCCATAAACAGATGTTCAGTTGCCGCGATCTCGCGCGCCTTTTCCAAGGGAATGCCAAGGAAATCTGCCAGTGGCACGGTGTTTTCATCCACCGTCGCCAGCTCTTTGATCCTGGAGTGTCCGGTGAACCCGGCACCCCTGATCCGGCCGCTTTCAAAGCGCACGTCATAGCGAATGGTCGGCAGCAGGCGGCGGGTGGCCTCAATCGGGGTGCGCTCACCGGCCAGACCGACCCGGCGGGCATGGCCCATCAGGTAGTCGTCCGAGAATTCGCACTCTATCTCCAACAGCCGGACCTTGGCCTTGTCGTTGTAAAAGTCCTGCATCAGGTCGATGTTGGCCGGGTCAATGCACAGGATCAGCCTGTCGGTCTGCCAATAATCGAACAGCATCCGCACCAGTGCCCGCCGGTGCCGGGTGCGTTTTTCCAGCGTGGTCTGGATGCCGCCAAGGTCGGGCAGCGGGGTCGAAGCCTCATTGAACAGATAGTCCACCGCAGGCATGTTGGTGACTTGGCGCATCCTCTCGACCAAGCGTTTGGCGACGTGCCACTTCTTGCAGGTCACCATCAGCAAGGTGCGCTCATAGCCCAGTGAGCTTTCGGCCTCCCAGAACCGCGGCGCAAAGCGGCGGCCAACACGGCCACGGCCCGACAGGAATTTGAACAGGCGGCCCCCCTCGCCCGAAATGCCGAAATGCACGCCCGAGGTGGCATAAAGTCTGCCCAGCCGATCCTTGAGGTCCGTGGCGTCCGGGCTGATCTTGCGGGCGAACAGGTAGTCCTGACTTAGCAAGAGGTCATAATGGTCGTTGTAAAACGTCGCCGGCATGCCGTAATCGCTGAACATCAGGAAGGTCAGAGAGCGGCTTTTGATCTCAGGTTCCGGCACCAGATGGCGCACGATGGTCTGAAAGAACGTCTCATCCGGAATCCAGGTCGTGCGGAAAAACCGCATCACATCGGGACGCCTGGTGATGAAATCCAGCACCCATTCCATGGTGCGCCTGCGCAAGCACCACCACTGGCTGCCGATCTGCATCTGGATGTCACCCGGCACCTTGCGCGCCAGCTTGAAGCGCCGTTGCAGGCTCATCGAGGCATAGAACAGTGTCTTTTGGGTTCGCTCGTTGAACCAGTGGCGATAGATCAGCCGCTCTTGCTTGAGGCCGGTCCTGATCCAGTCGCTGGCAAGGAAATCGAGGCTTTCGATATAGTCGATTTCCTTGCGGTCCAGAAAAGCATGGGCATATTCCGCCGTCTTGACCGGCATGCAGTCGCCCGACAGCATGTAGAAATGGGTCGCACGCGGAAAAGCCGCAATCGCTGCCTGAGCCGCATGGATACTCGCCTGCACCAGAGACCATTCGCCCCAGCCGCATTTGATGCGCTTGGCCGCAAAGGTGACGGCGGGGTTGACCACCAGCGCCGACCTGATCCGGTCGAAATCCTCCCGGCTAGCGCGGGCGTCGAAGTGGATCGCAATGAAGTCGCCCGCCGCTGTCAGACACGCAGCCTGGGCGATGATCCCTTCAGGGTCCTTGTGGCACAGCAGGAGGTAGGCGATTTTTGCCATTTTTGCAACGTTTCTCAGAACGATCAAGTCTCTGTTGCCCTAGATAGCTTTATCGGACATTGAAAAGACAGAGTTTGTTTGCTGTTTTGTGGCTATATTTCAGCGGGCCCCGCCGAGAAGTCACAAAGGGCCAAGGAGGCGTTGACAGATGGGTTTTCCCGGCACCTGGATGACGGAAAGCGAAAGCGTGCTGTATCGGGTCGTCCCGAAGTGCGCCTGTTCAACCATCGGTCAGATCATGTTCTATGCCGATCACGGCGAATTCTTCGCTGGCGACATCCATGACGCGCAAGCCGGCCTGCACAAATGGTCGATCGAGGCGAGCCAGCCGAGGATCGAGCAGGCGGTCAAGGGGCACGAGGTCTATGCCTTTACCTGCGTCCGCAACCCCTACGCCCGGGTTCTTTCGTCGTTCTTCGACAAGATCTGCGGCACTCAGCGCAATGGCAAACGCTACCGCGGCAATCTGGTGCCGCTGATCATCCAGAAATACGGCATCGAGGTCGGCGGCGACGACGGAAGCCAAGAGTTTGACCAGATCGCCAGCTTTCGCCGCTTTCTACTGTTCGTGCGCGATACCATCCGCTTCAAGAAGCCGATGGAACCTGACATCCACTGGTCGGCTATGGCGGGCCATGTCTCGACCTTCATTGTCAACGGTGGCCGC
>JBCKXH010000077.1:0-11949 GCA_038921555.1 Paracoccaceae bacterium | reverse complement strand
CAGGCAGGCAGTGCAACAAGGGCGCTGGGCGGTGGCCGCGCTGTTCTTTGTCAGCGGTTTCATCGTGGGGGCCTGGGCGCCGCAGATCCCGCTGGTCCTGCCGCGCTATCAGATCACCGAAACCACCATGGGCCTGTTGATCCTGCTGATCGGCCTTGGCGCTGTCGGCGCGATGATGTTCGCCGGTAAGCTGAACGCGGCCCACGGTTCGCGCCGCATGGCGCTGTTGTTCGGCGTCCTGACCGCCCTGACCCTGCCTTTAGTGATCATGGCCCCCAACCTTTACCTCGTAGCGCCCTGCATGGTGCTGCTCGGGGCCACGCTGGGCTGCATGGGCGTCGCGATGAACGCCAACGCGGCCGAGGTCGAGCGGCGGCTGGGCCGGGCGATCATGTCCTCATCGCATGGCTTCTGGTCACTGGGCGGTTTCGCCGGTAGCGCGATCGGCGGCGTGGCTCTGGAACGCTTCGGCGCGGTTCCGCAGGCGCTGGGCGTCGCTGCCATCTCGTTAGTGGTGCTAGCGCTGGCGGCGCGCTTTCTGTGGGGTGAGCCTGCGGTGGTGGTCCCGGTTGCGGGCAAGCCCAGGACCGCGATGTTCCCGCGCATCCCCGGGCTTTATATCCTGGGGGCGATGTCGCTGTTTTCGATGGCAGCGGAGGGCTCGGTGCTGGATTGGGCGGCGCTTTACCTGTCCAAGACTTTGGACGCTCCGCTGTCGCGCTCAGGTCTGGCATTCGCGCTGTTTGCCGGCGCGATGGCGGTCTTGCGCTTTGCCGGCGACGGGGTTCGCAACCGCTATGGCGCGGTCAGGACGCTGCGGGTGTCCGGGCTGATCGCGGCGGCGGGCATTCTGCTGGCGGCACTGGCCCCCACCGACATCATCGCCATCGCCGGCTTTGCCTTTGCCGGGCTGGGGGCGGCCAACGTGTCGCCGATCCTGTTTTCGGCGGCGGGCAACCATCCCGGCACCTCAGCCGGGTCGGGCATCGCGACGGTGTCGATGATCGGCTATTGCGGCTTCCTGCTGGCCCCCTCGCTCATCGGCTATGCCGCCGAAACCATCGGCTACCGCCCCACCTATGTCGTGATCGCGGCGCTGCTGGTCGTGGTCGCCGCGGCGGCGGGTCGGGCCGCCTGTGCCGACGGGCGCCCGCCAGTCGCCGTGGAACTGCCGCTGGAAAGCGGGGTGTAGGGTGGGGTTCACCCTGCCGCCGCCGCCCTTGCGAACCCTTCGCAACGTGCTTTCTGCCGGGTTAACGGAAATCGCCAACCCATTGTGAACGCGTGATAAAACACGATGTCGCGCAAAACGACATCGGCGCGACAAAACCCGAAAAGCCGCCCTATTCGAACAGATCATTCTGCCCCGGCGCCTTGGGCGGCTCGATCCCCAGATGCCGCCAGGCCCGCTGCCCCAGCATCCGACCCCTCGGGGTGCGCAGGATCAGGCCTTGCTGCAACAGATAGGGCTCGATGACTTCCTCGATCGCATCGCGCGCCTCGGACAGCGCCGCCGCGATGGTCTCCACCCCGACCGGCCCGCCGCCATAATGCTCGGCCAGCAGGTTCATGTAACGGCGGTCGTTGCTGTCGAGGCCAAGGTGATCGACCCCCAGCCTGGTCAGGGCGTGGTCAGCGATTGCCTTGGTCAGGCGGCCATCGCCCTCAACCGTCACGAAATCAACCACCCGGCGCAACAGGCGGCCCGCGATGCGCGGCGTGCCCCGGGCGCGTCTGGCAATTTCCCTGGTGCCCAAGGGGTCGGCACTGACCCCCATCAGACGCGCGCCCCTGGTCACGATCAGGTCCAACTCATCCTCGGTATAGAACTCCAGCCGGGTCGGGATGCCGAAACGGTCGCGCAACGGCGTGGTCAGCAGGCCAAGCCTTGTGGTGGCACCGACCAGCGTGAAGGGCTGCAATTCGATCCGCACCGTGCGGGCGGCGGGGCCCTCGCCGATGACAAGATCAAGCGCGAAATCCTCCAGCGCGGGATACAGTATCTCCTCGACCACCGGGGACAGGCGGTGAATCTCGTCGATGAACAGCACATCGCGCGGCTCGAGATTGGTCAGGATGGCGGCCAGATCGCCCGGCCTGGCCAGCACCGGCCCCGAGGTCATCCGGAACCCCACCCCCAATTCCCGCGCCATGATCTGCGCCAGCGTGGTCTTGCCCAGACCGGGCGGGCCGTAGAACAGCGTGTGATCCATCGCCTCACCGCGCATCTTGGCGCTTTCGATAAAGATCCGCAGGTTGGCCCGCGCCTCGACCTGCCCGACAAACTCATCCAGCGACTGCGGCCGCAAGGCGCGGTCGGTATCCTCGGGTAGTTTGGTGGGGGTGAGGGGGCGGTCCGGGGTCAATTGCGGTTCAGCCCGTATTCGCGGGTGTGCAGACGGTCTTTCCAGCCGTTTTCGATGGCGACGACCAATTCCGGGTCAGCGTCGGGTGCCACAAGTTCAAGGATCGAAAAGCGAAACCGGTCCACGGCCCGCTTCTGCAATTCGGCGGTCACGCCAGCTTCACCTGACACATGGCTGCTCCACCGACCCAACAGGTTTTCCGCGCCATAGGCCGAGCCCACATAACGCACCCCGTCACGTTCATCCACGATCAGATAGACCCCGCGCCATTCACACAACCGCGCCGCCCAATCACGCGGCATGGCCCGGACCTCCGCCGCCGATACGATGAAATCCCGCCAGTCCGGGGCGGGCGCCGCAAAATGCGGGCGACGGGTGATTTCCAGAACTTCGGCGTCAAAGTTTTCGCCAAGACGAAAGTGGTTACGGGTTGGTTTGTGCTCGATCAACAATCGCCCGCGCAAATCGGACAGAACGTCGCGGCGCGCCAGTTCAAAGACTGCCCTTCCTTGGCGTCCGTCCACTCGGTCAACAGAAAAGAGGGGAACGCCATAGCGCGCATGAAGGGCCTGACGGCGAGGGTCTGCGTTCAGTTGTTCAAATGTCTGATCTTGCCAGCCCAACACTTGATATACCCCGATCAGGACAAAGTCGGTGCCTTGCGTATTCACGAAGGATATCATCCACGGTCGCGCTTTCAGCGTCGTTTCCTGATTTGGCGGGTGGGTGCTCTGATAGGCATCGAACAGGTCGGGCTCTTCTTCAGCGAAGGCCGCAAAAACCCGCCGCAGCCTTTTCTCGACAGGCGTGTGCAGGATGACGCAGGTCTTATCGAGCGCAAGGCCGGAACGGACAAGGATATCTTGGAATCGCATCGCTACCTCGGGGCCAGCAGTTTCAGGCTGGCGCGGATCAGTTGCGTCGTGTCGGCCTCGGGAGCCTCAGCGCCGACGGTGGCTATGGCCTGCGCCGCGTCGCCGTGGCTGTAGCCGAGGTTGACGAGGGCGCTCAACGCGTCAGCGACAGATCCGGCGCGGTTTTGCGCGGCGCTGGGCGGGGCCGGGCGTTTTGGGGTGGCCAGAGGGGCCTCAAGCACCGACTCGTCGGCCTCGGCGGTGGCGGACAGCGTGACCCCCATCGCCATGACGCCGGGGGCCTTGGCTTTCAGTTCCAGAATGATGCGCTGCGCCAGTTTCGGCCCCACCCCTTGGGCGGCCTGAATCGCCCGTGCATCGCCAAGGGTGATCGCCCGCGCCACACCTTCCGCCCCCAGCGCACCAAGGATCGCCATCGAGGCCTTGGCCCCCACGCCCTGCACGGTCACCAAAAGCCGGTGCCATTCCTTGTCCAGCAATGTGGGAAAGCCAAACAACTGCAACAGATCCTCGCGCACCAGCAGATCGGTAAAAAGTGCGACAGGCTCACCCAGCCCCGGCATCTGCGCCATGGTGCGGTCGTTGACATGGACGATATAGCCCACACCGCGCACGTCGATCAGCACATGATCCATGCCGCGCCAGTCGAGCCGCCCAGACAGTTTGCCGATCATCCTGCCGCCTTTCTGTCGCAAGCCTTTGTGTCGTCAGCCGTTCTGAGCGCCGCCCGCAAGCGACCGGCGCTTTGCAAGTGGTGCGCGTGGCAGATGGCGATGGCAAGGGCGTCGGCGGCGTCGGGACCGGCAATTTGCACGCCGGGCAGATGAATGCGGACCATGTGATCAACCTGGCCCTTGTCGGCATGGCCCACCCCGACCACGGTTTTCTTCACCGCATTGGGGGCATATTCGCCCACCGTGATGCCGGCCAGCGCCGGAACCAGCAAGGCAATGCCGCGCGCCTGCCCCAGTTTCAGGGTGGCTACGGCGTCCTTGTTGACGAAAGTCTGCTCGACCGCCGCTTCATCCGGTTGCCAGATCTGCATCACCTCGGTCAGTTGGTTGAAAAGCGACAGCAGACGCTGGGCAAGGTCGCCCTCACCGATCCCGGGGGCGGAATGGCAGATGCCGTTGGCGACATGGGTGATTTTGGTGCCAAGCACGTCGATCACCCCCCATCCGAGGTTTCTCAAGCCCGGATCAATCCCCAAAACCCGCATTCCTGCCCCTTTTATTCTTGTTGTTCTGAACTAGCACGAAAAGAGAACATCCGCCAAGCTGAAATCCGGAGGCAGCCGAGTTGCGACGAAATGGCCGGAAAACACCATGCAGGTGCAGAAAACGCCACTCGCTGGGCTGAAAGCGACAGAACCGCCGGGGTCCAGCATAGCGCCAAGGAAACAAGGCCGAAATTGTGCCTGCGAGCTATGCAATCCGCGCAAGGCGGCCTTGCCGTGGCCCGGATTGCTTTGCAGTCGCAGCAAGACTAAATTCCGCTCATCAAGAGGCGAAAGGCGCTTCTTCTCTGTGCAAGCTTGAAAGGATAACCGCCATGGCGAATTACGAGACCCCCCGCACGGCACCGTTTGGCGCCATCATAGTTTTCCGGGTGGTGCAATCACTCAGCAATGTTGCGACCGCGTTCCAGACTTGGAACTCGGCCCGCGTCACCCGCAACGCCCTGTCCAAGCTCAGCAACCGCGAGCTGGACGATATCGGCCTGTGCCGCGCTGACATCGACCTGATCGGTCGCTGAACAGTTTGGCGTCACGAGTTTGGCCGCTGTCCGCAGGGACGGCGGCCTTTTTCAGGCGCGCAGCACAGCAGAAAGGGACCGCAGCCCTGACCGGCCACGACCCCAGAATACCGCCCCGAAATACCGCGAACCGATCAGGCTCACATCAACATGGCAAGAACTGCCGTGATCTTGCCGGACACAAAGACCGTTACGGGTTCGCTCTGCATCAGCCAGCCGCCGATCCTTTCGATGCCGTCGCCTGCCCGCAGGCTGGCCACCCGCTCATCATAGGACGCAGCCCCGACGCTGTGATGGATGGCACCCTTCAAGAGCGGCGCGCAGACCAGCAAGACCACGACCGGCCCGAGGATCCAGCGGCGCCTAGCCTTTGGTTGATAGGACGGGACACGTCCCAGCGTACCGGGGGCTTCAAAGCCATAGCCCTTGGCGCGGGCCTTACGGATGCGCGCAACACGACCGTAAAAATCAATCAAATTCGGGTCGGCCATCCCAACACCTCAACGATTTCGATCCCCACCAAGGGCTTGCTTAAGGTGAAATCGTGGCGGAATTTGGGCGCGAGTGGCGCTTTACCCTAGTTTCGACGCAGAACCAGCGTCGCCCATTCCCCGATGTCATCGCGGCCTGCCGGGGCAAAACCGCAGGCGACATAGGCGGCGCTCACCGCCCCTGACTGCACGACCAACAGGCCGGACAGGATCACCAGAGCGCCCGGCGCGGTATGCGCGGCCATCGGCGCGGCAAGTTCGATCAGCGGGCCCTTCAGGATATTGGCAAAGACCAGATCAAAGGGTGCGGCTTCGGCCAGTCTTGGATGCGCGAAACCAGCCGCTTCCAGCGTCTCGATGCGGCCCTCCAGCCGGTTGATCGCCACATTGGCGCGGGCCACATTGACCGCGACCTGATCAATGTCCGACGCGATGACCAGCGCTTGCGGCAATAGTGCGGCGCAGGCCAGCGCCAGAACCGCAGTGCCGCAGCCGATGTCAACCACCCGTGCCGGGCGGAAACCCTGCTCGAACAGCCGGTCAAAGGCGCGCAGGCAGCCCAAAGTGGTGCCGTGGTGGCCGGTGCCGAAGGCCACGGTCGCCTCAACCTGCAAGCCGATCCGGCCCGGCGGCACCCGCACAGCGTCCTGCGAGCCATGGACGAAAAAGCGCCCGGCCTGCACCGGCGGCAAGTCGCGGCGCACCTTGGCGACCCAGTCGATCTCGGGCAGTTCGGACAGGGCAAAGGGCTTCGCCCCGAAGGCCAGCGCCAGCACATCCAGCAGTACCTCGTCGGGCTGCTCAAGGAAATACACCCCGACTTCCCACAACCCGCGGCCATCCTCGATCTCGACAACGCCGACGCCCGTGGGTTCGGGTGACATCCTTTCGACAGCGGCGGCAAGACCATGCGCGGCGTCTTCGCCGGCAAGTGTCGTCAGGGCAGAGTATGTCAGCATCTGGTTTTCCGGTCAGTTTGGCGGATTTGCCTGGGCAAGCCGCAGCAGCAGGTAACGGTTGTTGACGCAGAACGCGGTCGAATTGCGTGATGTTTCAAACAGTCTCTGTGCCAGTCTGGCGCGGCGACGTGCGCTTGTCAGCAGGTTCAACAACCGGTGCAGGCCCCAATGCCGCCACGGCTGCCTGACCTTCAATTCGGCATCAAAGCCCGAAAGCCACACACCCAGCACATTGAACAGCGCCTGCTCCAGGTCAATCGAGGGGGCCACAGCTTCGGTCACGTCCTCTTGGGTGACCATCACCAGCGGTAGGCCGGCAAGGGCGGCGCGGAAATCGGCAATCGCATGGCCACCGCCCACCACGGCGCGGATGCCACCCGGCTGGAAATTCTCGGAGCGAAAGCAATCGCCGATGACAATTTCGCCGCCCGGTGCAAGCAGGCCGCGCGCCTTTTGCAGCGACAGGGGCAGCGGAATATACTGAAAACTTTCGGAAAACAGGCACAGATCAAAGCCGCCCGCGCTGATCAGGTCTTCAAAAGAACATTCATGCAGCAGCGCCTCGGGCGCGTTGATCCGGCAGCGCGACGCAAGATAGGCCGAAGGCACGACGATTTCGACCCGGTGCCCCAGGGCCAGCAGCTTTTTCGCCATCTCGCCCGCGCCGCCGCCAATATCCAGAATGCGCAGGTTCGGGCCCTGCGGCAGCAGGGCAAACAGCCGCGCCGAATAGGCATCCTGCGCGCGCCCCAGATTGCCCGCCGCCACCTCGATCCCGGTCCACAGCCCGTAGTGAAGTTGTTCCTTTCCGGTCAGCCAGCGCGACAGCGCCAGTCCGGTATCAAGGCCAATGGCCCTTGTGTCGATCTTGTTCTTAGCCATTGTCGCATCTCGGACCCATAGTAGGGACCAGCCCTAAGCGAAGGCCAGGACGCAGGCAAGATCACAATTGCGGCGCGTCCCGAAAGCCCGGCCACGCTTTCTGCCGGTTCATGTCAGGCCATCAGACCGTCAGGCCAATCGGGCAGGTAACCCCGGTGCCGCCGATGCCACAATAGCCGCCGGGGTTCTTGGCGAGGTATTGCTGATGGTAATCCTCGGCAAAGTAGAAGACCGGCGCGGGCAGGATCTCGGTGGTGATCTGACCGTAGCCGCGGGCTGTCAGTGCGGCCTGATACATCGCCATGCTGGCACGGGCGGCCTCGGCCTGTGCCGGGCTGCCGGTATAGATGCCCGAGCGATAGGTCGAGCCGATGTCATTGCCCTGCCGCATGCCCTGGGTCGGATCGTGGCCCTCCCAGAATGCCCTCAGCAGGGCTTCATAGGACATCACGCCGGGGTCGAAAATCACCCGCACCACCTCGTTATGGCCGGTCAACTGGGTGCAGGTCTCCTTGTAGGTCGGGTTGGGCGAAAAGCCTGCGGCATAGCCGACCATGGTCAGCCAGACCCCGGCAAGCTGCCAGAACTTGCGCTCTACCCCCCAGAAACAGCCCATGCCGAAGATGGCCTGTTCCATGCCGGCGGGCAGCGCCGATTTCAGCGGCAGGCCGGACAGAAAATGCGTCTCGGCCGTCAGCAAGGCTTGCGGGCGGCCGGGAAGGGCGTTTTCGGGGCGGACCATTTCCAGCTTTTTGCGGTCGAACAGGATCATGCCTGAGCCTCCTTGAGTATGCCGGGCGATTATAGCGCCTCAGGGCAGCGCTGGATAGGGGGGGCGCACGGGTGTCAGCACCGCGCCGGAAAACTTTGAGAAAAAGTTAACAGAAACACCCAACCAATGGGAAAACAACGATAAAACACGATGTCGCATTCTGCGACATCGCCCAAGACGCTTCACCGCCAGCCCCATTCCCCGATGAGCGCCAGACAATCCGCGACCGGCATCAGCCCGTCATAGCTGCCAAGATGGCGGATGCAGGCCGCCGCACTGGCATGGGCCAATTCCAGACATCTCGCATGGCTCCAGCCCTCATGGGTGCCATAGAGAAAGCCCGCGGCAAAGGCGTCGCCCGCCCCGTTGGCTCCCCTCACCTCAGCCTCCGGCACGCGGACCGAGGGCCGGAACAGCCGCTCGCCGCCCCGTGCCACCAGAACCGCGCCGGTCACGAAATGCACCACCACAACCGCCATCTCGCCAAGGGCCAGCACCATCTGCGCCGCCGCAAAACAAGCCTCCCGGTCAGTCCTGCCGTCGCTGACCGTGGTCAGGTCAGCCAGCGCGCCGATCTCAAAATCATTGACCACCAGCAGCGCCAGATGCGGCAGGCAGGGCAGCACCATGGAACGGATCCGCTCGGGCACCACGGTGACCAGTTCCAGACTGGTCAGCATCCCCGCCGCCCGCGCCCGTTGCAGAACCGCCACCCAGCCATTGGCATGGCCGCCCCATGGCGCATCCATCACCGCATGAATGCCCGGCAGGCCCAGATGAAATATAAGCGCCGTGCTGCCCTCGGTGACGATATGACCTGGCGACAGGATGTTGTTGGAGCCTTCGAACAACACATGCGTCCGCCGCCCCGAGGTGCTGGACATATAGGCATCGGTCACCTGGGTCGGGGCCGCATCCGATTGCACCAGATCGCGGTGCTCCAGCCCATGCGCCCCGGCCAGCGCCTTCAGAAAATCGCCCGCCTCATCAGCACCCACCACCCCGGTGGTCCAGACCGGCATGGCGGGGTCCAGCTTGCGTATATCCACGCCCAGATTGCACGCCGACCCGCCGCCCGAGCGTGCAACCCCGCTGACCCGCACCACCACATCCTCGCCCGGCCAAAAAGGCACCGTGATGTTGCGATCCACACACCAGCAGCCCGCCGTCAGAAACCCGCGCCGCGCCACAACGTCACGCCTTGCTCTGACGCAACAGCGCCTCGGTCAACTCCAGATCGTCGGCCAGCACCCGATGCGGCACGATATTGGCGGTGCCAAGGTCGGCATGATAGGCCTTCACCCCCTCCTCCGAGGTGATCCGCTCCTCGATCACCCGGCGCATCGCCCGCAGCATCAGCACCGAACTCTCGGAATTATAGATCTTGCGCCCGAACAGCGCCACCCGCGCGCCGTATTTTTCGGCCTGAAGGATCAATTCCAGACAATCCCGCGTCGTGCCAGCCCCGCCGCCCAGCACCCCGAAAATCAGGTTCTGCGGGTCATACGCGGCGATCTCCTCGGTCGCCCGCGGCCCGTTATAGGCGGCTTTCAGGAAGATCGGCCGATCCTCCCGCGACACCGCCGCCAAGCAGCGCGTGATGCAGTCGTTGTTATAGGTGGCAAAATCGACATCGCCGGTCGCCACCGGAAACTGCGGGTTGAACACTTCAAGGAAATGCCGCATCCCCGCTGCCGTCGCCTCGTCGCGGAACTGCGCATAGGCGTCCAGCGTGCCGCGGTCCTGATCAAGGTCGTTGTAAAAGGTGATGGCATACAACCCAAGGTCCGCCACCCACCGCGCCCGGTCCAGCCGCGCCGTGCGGAAGGGCTGCGCCGGGCTTTTGGCATAGCTCCCACCCCGCGCCTGCCAGATGTCGGTCGTATCGTTCAGCCGCACCGCCGGGGTGATGTCGCTGCCGGAAAACGCCCCCTGCCCGGTCAGCACCTCGGCGCTGGACAGCGACACCAGCATGATATCGACCAGATCGCTGTTGATCACGCGGGCCATATCGGCCCGGTAAGCCGACATCGGCTTCATCCGGCCATCCGCCGCCTTGCCCGGCGTGGCAATGCCAAAGGCCATATCGCCATCCTTGGCATCGGCAAGGATGAAATCCTGCGGCTTGTAGGCTCCGCTGCGAATGCGGGCCAGCTTCTGGTCCATGCGTTTGCTCATCGTAATTCCTTGGGTTGGGGCAGCATCCTGCGTCTCAAACCCGAGAATACAATAGATCAGGATGATGTTTGATAGAAAACATCATCCTGATCTCGATTCTTGGTGGTCGCGTGAATATTGCGGAAAACCGGTAGCCACTTTTTCTCATCACGCTCCAGCATCCCGCAAGCACAATACCCGCCAGGCAATCCCTACCCCTTCATCTCGGCAAAAATACTCCCGCCGGAGGCAGCGCCCGAGATCAACGCAACCCGCTTCAGCCATGCTCCAGCACCACAACCTTGCTCAGATGGCGCGGCGCTTCGCTGTCGATGCCCTTTTGCAGCGCCACCATCTCACCCAGCATCTGCAGCGCCGGCAGACAGGCCAGCCCGAAGCCCGGCCCCTTGATCCCCAGGTCGATGACCAGATCGCCCGGCCCGCCAAAACCGATGACCTTGGCCCCCTTGGCCTGCACATCGGCCACCACTTTCGCCTCTTCCTCGCAGGTGTCGTCGGAATACAGCATCACCACCAGAGAGCGCTCATCAATCAGCGAAATCGGCCCGTGGCGGTATTCCAAAGGGTGGAAGGCTTGGCTATAGCTGAGGCTCATTTCCTGCAACTTCAGACTGCCCTCGGTGGCAATCCCGTAATTCGCCCCGGCACCCAGATAGACGAAATGCGTCCTGCCCTGCAACAAATCCGCCGCCTGCACCACTTGGCGCAACCCCGCCTGCCCGGCCGCAACCACGCCACCCGGCAAGCCGATCCCCGCCAAGCGCAACCCCGCCAGCAGCATCAGGCTGGCCGAGACGCTCATCACGATGCCCTCACGCGGATCGGTCGGCACATATAGGCCCGCGTCTGCCGCGCGCAGGATCGCCGAGTCGTCGGTGCAGGACAGCGCGAAGGTCGGCCAGCCCCGCGCCCGGCTGACCTCGATCGCCTGCACCGTCTCGGTGGTGGAGCCCGAGCGTGACAGCCCCACCACCAGTATATCCCGCGTGTCGGCCAGATAGCTTTCCGGCCGCCGCGCCCATTCAGCCCCCGGCACCGCGATGGCGCGCTGACCATGGGCGTTAAAGGGAAAGGTCAGCGCCTGCGCCAGGTTATAGGAGGTCCCGCATCCGGTCACCACGATGGTCCCGGCCCGCAGGCGCGGCACCTCCATCTTCAGTGCCGCCTGCCAAAAGGGAAACTGGTCACGGATCACGGTTTCAGTCACCGATACCATCATGCATTCTTTCGATTTTCGGTTGCCTCACGCAGCGCTCTGGCCAATTGGCCGCCAAACTCGGACCCGACATTCCACCCGACATTCCACCCGACATTCCACCCGACATTCCACTCTGCCGCGCGAGCCGCGGCCAGCACAGCACCTGCCAATCCACTGCGGCGGGAGGGTCCAGCCCCGGCCCCGCCACATACCGCGTCACGCAGGCCCGCAGGGTCGGCCAGCGCGATCAGCGTCTTGGTTCCGCCGCCATCCAGCCCCAGCACCACGCCCATCATACCGCCTCCGCCAGGGTCCGCCCGCAACCCCAGTCGCCCAGCCGCGCCTGCCAGTCCGCCGCCAGCAGCACATCGCTCACCACCCGCGTCCCCGCCGCGATCCGCGCCACGGCCCAGGTCAGCCGATGGCCGAACTTGTCGGCATCGGCCAGAATGACCGGCTGCGCCGTGCGCGCC
>JBCKXH010000076.1:0-12183 GCA_038921555.1 Paracoccaceae bacterium | reverse complement strand
GGCCAGCGATTGGGTACAGTCGGGGTCGAGCCCCTGATCCGGAATATCGAGTTTGGAGGATTGATCGCCGACCAGGCGTTCGATAGCGACTGGATCATCGAAAACCTGAATGAACGCGGCGCGAAAGTCGTCATTTCGCAGCAGCCAAGGTGCCACGCACCGCTCCAGATCGACGCTGAGATTTACCAATGGCGGCATCCATCGAGAACCTTCGGGCATTCCCTTGAACCGGTGGCGGGACTGCCATCGATCTGCAAACTCCAAGAGTTCAAGCGCATCGCCATGCGGAGCGACAAAACCGACACCTCCTTCACCGCAATGATCTACGCCACAGCCGCCATCATCAACTCACGATCAATCTCAACAGGCCCTGGCTCGCCGGCCAGTTTGGCGGAAATCAGCGCACGGGCGGTCTGGTCGACGGCGGGCGTCACCAGCGGTGTGGCAAGGTCGGTGACCTGATCCATGGCGTAGGGGGTCGAAGTGGTGGTGGCGTCGATGGCATATTGCACGACATTGATGCCAAAGAAGGTGGCACTCCAAGACGCCCCGGTCACAGCGTGCATCAGCATGATGATGCACAGCCCGAGGCCAAAGGCACGGTGGATGTCGAAATTGATGCGGTAAGCGGTGCCGCGCCAACTGACGGCCATCGCCTTCCAGATGGGGCCATTGCGCGGGCTCGTGATGATCAGCGAGCCAATATGGCCAAAGGCCCAGAACAGCGAGACGACAGCCATGACCCAGAAAGCCTCCGCCATCCCAATCCGGCACCAGCAAAGCCCGGCACCTGCAAAACATAGTGCAGCCGGTAGAACATCGGCATGAAATGCGGCCCGTTGAGGCCTGTCTCGCCCCATTTGCGGTCACCCGGGATGTCGCGGTAAAGGGGCTCACGAACACTTCGTCGCGCGGCAGGGGGTTATCGCCTGTGGGTTATCGCCGGTGGGCACCAGCCAGAGCATGACGGAATGGGTGGGTTTCAGGGCTGGATCGGACTCGATCTCGACCGTGGCGCCGGGGTAGGCGGTGGTGACCACGGCGAGAAGGGCGCTTTCGGTCAGTATGGCTCCTTGCAGTTCGATTTGCGCTAGGTCGCCCGGCAACAGGTCGTCGAAATCCTGGTTGAACGACAACAGCGCGCCGGTCAGGCCGAGGTTGAACACGAAAAGCCAGATGGCAAGCCCGACATGGCGGTGGGTCATGACCCAGAACTGCCGGGTGATCCGGGGGATGGGCAGCACTTCGCTGCGCGGGCTTTCAAGCGGGGACATCGGTGGTCTTTCGCAGGTTCCGGCATCTTTTGAACTGATGACAAGGCCAGCGTTCTCTCGTAGCGTCCAAATGGCAGTTGTTGGGGGACAGATGAGCGATATCATGGCAGAACTGGAGGTCCGCCGGGCAGCCGCGCGGGCCGGGGGCGGGGTGAGGCGGGTCGAGGCGCAGCATGCCAAGGGCAAGCTGACGGCGCGCGAGCGGGTCGAGCTGCTGCTGGACGAGGGCTCTTTTGAGGAGTTCGACATGTTCGTCACCCATCGCTGCACCGATTTTGGGATGGCGACCGACCGGCCAAGCGGTGATGGCGTGGTTACCGGCTGGGGCACGGTGAACGGCCGTCTGGTCTATGTCTATAGCCAGGACTTCACGGTATTTGGCGGCTCTTTGTCCGAGACCCATGCCAAGAAAATATGCAAGATCATGGACATGGCCATTCAGAATGGTGCTCCGGTGATCGGGATGAATGATTCAGGCGGCGCCCGCATCCAGGAGGGTGTGGCCTCGCTGGCGGGTTATGCCGAGGTGTTCCAGCGCAACATCATGGCCTCGGGCGTGGTGCCGCAGATCAGTCTGATCATGGGGCCTTGTGCCGGGGGGGCGGTCTATAGTCCGGCGATGACCGACTTCATCTTCATGGTGAAGGACTCGAGTTACATGTTCGTCACCGGGCCGGATGTGGTCAAGACCGTGACCAATGAGGTGGTGACGGCCGAGGAGCTGGGCGGGGCCGCGACCCATACCAAACACTCCTCGGTGGCCGATGGCGCCTATGAAAACGATCTAGAAATGCTGTCCGAGGCGCGTCGGCTGTTCGACTTTCTGCCGCTGAACAACCGTCAGAAAGCGCCGGTACGGCCGTTTTTCGACGATCCGGCCCGCGTCGAGATGTCGCTGGACACCTTGATGCCGGACAATCCAAACCAGCCTTATGACATGAAGGAACTGGTGACCAAGATCGCGGATGAGGCGGATTTCTTTGAGATTCAGCGCGACTTTGCCGCCAATATCGTGACCGGCTTCATCCGGCTGGAAGGGCAGACGGTGGGTGTGGTGGCCAATCAGCCCATGGTGCTGGCGGGCTGTCTGGACATCGACGCCAGCCGCAAGGCCGCCCGTTTCGTGCGGTTCTGCGATGCCTTTGAAATCCCGATCCTGACGCTGGTCGATGTGCCGGGCTTTCTGCCCGGCGTAGCACAGGAACATGGCGGGGTGATCAAGCATGGCGCGAAACTGCTGTTCGCTTACGGCGAGGCGACGGTGCCGAAGGTGACGCTGATCACCCGCAAGGCCTATGGCGGGGCCTATGACGTGATGTCGTCCAAGCATCTGCGCGGCGATTTCAACTATGCCTGGCCCACGGCAGAGATCGCGGTGATGGGGGCCAAGGGTGCGGTCGAAATCCTGTACCGCAGCGAGCTGGGCGACAAGGACAAGATCGCGCTTAGGGTCATGGACTATGAAACCCGGTTTGCCAATCCGTTTGTAGCCGCCGAAATGGGCTTTATCGACGAGGTGATCATGCCGCATTCGACCCGCAAGCGGGTGGCGCGGGCTTTCGCCAGCCTGAGGGGCAAGAAGCTGAGCAACCCGTGGAAGAAGCATGACAATATACCGTTGTGATGGCTGGCCCCATGGCTGAAGTGATCGCGGTGCCATCGGGGCAGCGGGTGACGCTGTTGGAGGTGATCACGAATATACCGGGGCCGAGTGGTCTGGCGACGCGGTTCCGGTTTCTGGCACCGGGGATTGCGCGCGACGGCGGCAAGGTGGATGCCGAAACGGCGGCGGCGGACATGGATCATCTGTGCCAGAGCTATGCTTTGGCCAAGATCGGCGAGATGGGGATGCAGCCGGCGCAGATCATCATTTCGATGTCGGACCTCGATGTGCCCTTTGGCGAGGTGCGACCTGATGCCACACAGTTCTTCAACTCCTATTCCATCGCGGACGGCACTTGCGTATGGGATGTCTATTGAGGATGGAGGACTGGACACCGTGCTGAAACACCGTGGATTTCCGGGGCGCCTGCCGGGGACGGACTTTCAGTTCGTGATCCGCCGCGCCAACATGAAAGAGGGCGCGAGCAAGATCGTCCGGCGCGAGCGTTACAAGGACCGCAATCAGGCTGATGGCCGGGCTGATGCGGGCTTTTTGGCGGCCTTGTGGGTGCAGTTCGGAGAGGAGAGGTTCGAGCGCGGCAACCTGGATGCCGGGCGGTTGTCCTGGCTGTTCGGGCGCGAAGTGGTGCCGGGCGAGGATCCGTTCGACCCTGCCAGCTATGAGGCCGTGCTGAAGATTGACCTCAGACGGGCGCAGGTGTCATTTCCGCAGGCCTTTGCGCCGGATGCCCCCCAAATCGCCTTTGACGACGAGGATCGGGACAAATAGGCATGTATCCGCGCAAGCCCTTGGCGAGCAGGCAAAATTCAGCGCAGCTCAAGATTGCGGCGCGATTGTCGTGTGCCGGGTCCGCGATTTTTCGCCTAAAGTCACGGCCCTGCCGGAAATTATCCTTCCCCCCCCAAGCGGATGCGTTATCGGTGGGGCTGTCGCAGGTCTTGATATCAAGTAGCCGGACATCCGGCCAGCCATGGCGTCCTTGCCTGGCGCAACCTTCAACGAAGCAAAGAGGCAGAATATCATGTATAAATCGCTTGGCGTATTCGCCCTTCTCGGCACTTTGGCTGGCTGCACTGGTCCGGTCAATTCAAACTGCGCTGGGCTGGGAGCGTTGGGCGGGGCCGCGTTTGGTGCCGCCACCAACAACAACCTTGCAGAAAGCGCGATTGCGGGTGGCGTTCTTGGCGCTATCGCAGCCGATCAGGGCTTGTGCCGCTGACAGGCTGACTGCGAAGCATCGGCCAGCTGCGGGGAAATCATGCCAACAGGCCGTCCGGGGCATTCCCCGGGTGGCCTTTTGCGTTGCGCGCCCGGCAAAGCGCCGACCTAGGAGGGGTGGATGTTCAAAAAGATCCTGATCGCCAATCGCGGCGAAATCGCCTGTCGCGTGATCAAGACGGCGCGCAGGATGGGGATTGCCACGGTGGCGGTCTATTCGGATGCCGACCGGGGTGCCTTGCATGTCCGGATGGCGGATGAGGCCGTGCATATCGGGCCGTCGCCTGCCGCGCAGTCCTATATCGTGATCGACAAGATCATGGCCGCAGCCCGCGCAACCGGGGCCGAGGCGGTGCATCCGGGCTATGGCTTTCTATCCGAGAACCCCAGCTTTGCCGCGGCACTTGAGGCGGCGGGCGTGGTGTTCATCGGCCCGCCGTCCAGCGCGATTGCGGCGATGGGCGACAAGATCACCAGCAAGAAGCTGGCGCAGGCGGCCAATGTCTCCACGGTGCCGGGCTTTATGGGCTTGATCGACGACGCCGAACACGCGGTCAAAATCGCGGGCGAGGTCGGCTATCCGGTGATGATCAAGGCCTCGGCGGGCGGTGGTGGCAAGGGCATGCGGATCGCCTGGAACGATGCGGAGGCGCGTGAGGGCTTTCAATCCTCCAAAAACGAGGCGGCGGCGGCGTTCGGCGATGACCGCATCTTCATCGAAAAGTTCGTGACGCAGCCGCGCCATATCGAAATACAGGTTCTGGCCGATGGCCATGGCAATTGCGTCTATCTGCATGAGCGGGAGTGCTCGATCCAGCGCCGCAACCAGAAGGTGATCGAAGAGGCCCCCTCGCCCTTTCTGAATGAGGCGACCCGCCGCGCGATGGGTGAGCAGGCCTGCGCCTTGGCCCGCGCAGTGGGCTATACCTCTGCGGGCACGGTGGAATTCATCGTCGATGGGGCGCGGAACTTCTATTTCCTTGAGATGAACACCAGGTTGCAGGTCGAACATCCGGTGACCGAACTGATCACCGGGGTGGATATCGTCGAACAGATGATCCTTGTGGCGGCGGGCGAGAAGCTGCCGTTCCAACAGGGCGACCTGAAGATCAACGGCTGGGCGATGGAGTGCCGGCTATACGCCGAGGACCCTTACCGCAACTTTCTGCCCTCGATCGGCCGGTTGACCCGCTATCGCCCGCCCCTCGAAGGGGTGACCGAGCGCGGCGGCATGGTGCGCAATGATACCGGCGTGTTCGAGGGCGGCGAGATCTCGATGCATTACGACCCGATGATCGCCAAGCTGTGCACCTGGGGGCCGACACGTGCTGCGGCGATTGAGGAAATGGGTCTGGCGCTGGACACTTTCGAGGTTGAAGGCATCGCCCACAATCTGCCCTTCGTCAGCGCTGTGATGGAGCATCCGCGCTTTCAGTCGGGCAATATCACGACGGCTTTCATCGCCGAGGAATACAACGAAGGTTTCAAGGGGGCGACGCTGGACGCCGGCACGGTGCGACGGGTCGCGGCGGCGGCGGCGGCGATGAACCGGGTGGCCGAGATCAGGCGAACCCGGATTTCCGGCACCATGGACAATCACAAACGCAAGGTCGGCAACACCTGGGTTGTCGAGGTGCAGGGCGAGGTGCTGGCGGTGACGATTGCGGCGGACCACGAAGGCGCGACCGTTTGGTTCGCGGATGGCGCTGCGGTGCGGGTGAAAAGCGATTGGAAACCGGGCCAGCCTCTGGCGCGGCTTACCGTTGACGGCCAGCCCCTGGTGATGAAGATCGCAAAGATCCCGATGGGCTTTCGGCTGCGGTTGCGCGGGGCCGACCTCAAGGTCTTGGTCCGCAGCCCGCGCGCCGCCGAACTTGCCCGCTTCATGATCGAGAAACTGCCGCCCGACACCTCAAAATTCCTGCTTTGCCCGATGCCCGGCATGTTGGTCAAACTGGCGGTGGCCGAGGGTGACGAGGTGCAGGAAGGTCAGGCTTTGGCCACCATCGAGGCGATGAAGATGGAAAACATCCTGAAAGCCGAGCGCCGCGGATTGGTCAAGAAGATCAAGGCCACGACAGGCGAAAGCCTCAAACTCGATGCGGTCATCATGGAGTTTGAATGACCCATTTACCCTTTCACAAATACTCCACGGGTCGAGCCAGTGTTTCGCCATTGGTTCAAGAAACCACTGGCGAGGCGGGGGTGTGAAACCCCCGGCGCTCCTCACAAGGAACCGGCCATGACCGACGCGCTGAAAACCTGGGCTTCCCTTGCCAACCAAGAGCTTAAGGGCCGCGACCCCGAAAGCCTGAATTGGCAGACCCTGGAAGGCATCGTGGTCAAGCCGCTTTACACCGCCGAGGATACGGCGGACCTGCTGCATATGGGCGGGGTGCCGGGGGTGGCGCCGTACGCGCGCGGGGTCAGGGCGACGATGTATGCCGGGCGGCCGTGGACCATAAGGCAATATGCCGGGTTCTCGACCGCCGAGGCGAGCAACGAATTTTACCGCAAGGCCTTGGCGGCGGGTCAGCAGGGCGTCTCGGTCGCCTTCGATCTGGCGACCCATCGCGGTTATGACAGCGATCATCCACGGGTCGAGGGGGATGTCGGCATGGCGGGAGTGGCGATTGACAGTGTTCAGGACATGAAGCTGCTGTTCCACGCAATTCCTTTGGACAGGGTCAGCGTCTCGATGACGATGAACGGGGCGGTGATCCCGATTCTGGCCGCTTTTATCGTGGCGGGCGAGGAGCAGGGGGTGGCACGGGCCGATCTGTCGGGGACCATCCAGAACGATATCCTGAAGGAATTCATGGTCCGCAACACCTATATCTATCCGCCGGAACCCTCGATGCGGATCGTCGCGGACATCATCGAGTTCACCGCGCGCGAGATGCCCAAGTTCAACTCGATCTCGATCTCGGGCTATCACATGCAGGAGGCGGGGGCCAACCTGGTGCAGGAACTGGCCTATACTTTGGCCAATGGCCGCGAATATGTCCGGGCGGCGATTGCGCGGGGGATGGCTGTCGATGACTTTGCCGGGCGCTTGAGCTTCTTTTTCGCCATTGGCATGAATTTCTTCATGGAGGTGGCCAAGCTGCGCGCGGCGCGGCTGTTGTGGCACCGGATCATGCAGGATTTTTCGGCGAAAGAACCTACCTCGCTGATGCTGCGGATGCATTGCCAGACCTCGGGGGTGTCCTTGCAGGAGCAGGACCCCTACAACAACGTGATCCGCACCGCCTATGAGGCCATGGCGGCGGTCCTGGGCGGCACGCAATCTTTGCACACCAACGCGCTGGACGAGGCGATGGCGCTGCCCACCGAATTCTCGGCCCGGATCGCGCGCAACACCCAAGTGATCTTGCAAGAGGAAACCGGGATCAGCCATGTCGTCGATCCATTGGCCGGGTCCTATTACGTCGAAAGCCTGACGGCAGAGTTGGCGGAAAAGGCCTGGGCCTTGATGGAGGAGGTTGAGGCGCTGGGCGGCATGACCCGCGCGGTGGCGGCGGGGATGCCGAAACTGCGGATCGAGCAAACCGCGGCGCGGCGGCAGGCGCTGATTGACCGCGGCTGCGAAGTGATCGTCGGCGTCAACAAATACCGGCTGGCGACCCAGGACCCGATCAACATTCTGGACATCGACAATGTCGCGGTGCGGGCGGCGCAGGTGGCGCGGTTGGCCGAGGTCAGGGCGGGGCGCGACGAGGCCGCCTGTCAGGCCGCGCTGGCCGCACTGGAGGCGGGCGCGCGGGGCCACGGCAATCTGCTGGCGCTGGCGGTTCCGGCGGCGCGGGCGCGGGCGACGGTGGGCGAGATCAGCATGGCGATGGAGCTTGTCTTTGGCCGGCACCGGGCGGAGGTCAAGACTTTGGCAGGCGTCTATGGTGGCGAATGGGAGGGCGATGCCGGTTACGGCGCCATTCAGGCCGAGGTCGAGGCTTTTGCCGAGGCCGAGGGGCGGCGGCCTCGGATGATGGTGGTCAAGCTGGGGCAGGATGGCCATGATCGCGGTGCCAAGGTGATCGCCACGGCCTTTGCCGACATCGGCTTTGACGTCGATATGGGGCCGTTGTTCCAGACCCCGGCCGAGGCGGCACAGGATGCCATCGACAATGACGTGCATGTGGTGGGAATCTCTTCGCAAGCCGCCGGGCACAAGACGCTGGCGCCGCAATTGGTTCAGGCGTTGCAGGCGCGCGGTGCGGCCGAGATTCTGGTGGTTTGCGGCGGGGTCATTCCGGCGCAGGATCATCAGTATCTCTACGACCGGGGCGTGAAGGCGATCTTCGGGCCGGGGACCAATATACCCCAAGCGGCGTCGCAGGTTCTGGCGCTGATCCGGGCCGCGCGGGGGGGAGGGGGATAAGATTTTTCGCCGAAAAATCTTGTTTTCAAAGGTCCAGCGTCACCGGGAAGTGGTCGGAGGCGGTCAGGATGGCGGCGCTGAGTTCGGGCACGGCGGCGATCCTCGGGTCGTTGAACGGGTGCCAGATCCGCCAGACCGGCGCGCCGGCGGCCAGATCGGGGCTGACCATGATGAAATCAAGCAGCGCCTCGAAATAGGCCTGACGTGGGGCGAGCCAGAAGCGGGCCGTGGTGGGATGCAGGCCGATGGCCTGGTTCAGCGCCATTCTGGCGTTGGGGTCGGTCAGTTGCAGGCGGGCGGTCTTGGTCAGGCCCATCACGACCTCGACCCCCGAGCGGCCAAAGACCCGTTCATACTGGTCGATGCCGGGACCGTCGTTGAAATCACCCAGCACGATCAGGCTGTCACCCTCGGCCAGATGATCCTCGGCCCGCAGGCGCAGCCAGTGGCATTCGGCCAATTGCTTGCTGCGGTTGTTGATCGAGATGCGGCGGAACTCTTCGGCGCTGAACCTGCCGTGCGGAGCTTTGGATTTGGCGTGGACGCCGATCAGTCGCAGCTGACGCGCCCCGTCGCGGACCGCCAGTTCCAGCGGTGGTTTGGAGAAGGTGACCAGTTCATCGACCCCATCCTCGTTGAAGTCATAGCGCAGGCCGGTGTCAAAGCGCGGGGCACCGGTAGCGCCATGGGCGGGGGCTGGGTTGCCGCGCGGCTCATGGCTGACGCTCAGACGGTCCGGGTCATAGAGGAAGGCGATTTCCTGTTCGGTGTCAGAGGCAAAGCCGATCACCGCCTTGCGGGCCCGCAGGTCGAAGTGACGGGCAAAGCGGTGCAGGGCAGTCACGGTGGAGCGTTTGCGCGAGGTGTCGGGCGCCTCGATGATCATCACACCATCGGCGTCCAGCGCCGAGAAGACAATCCCCAGCACGGCAAGCTGATCGGCGCGGGTCACCTTGTAGCGGGCGGAGGGCTCATTATCGGTCAAGAGGCGGCCTTCATCGTCGAACAGGGCATTCATCCATTCGACATTATAGGTCGCCAGACGCAGCGGACGGGTCATCAGGCGGCCCGCTTGGCCGAAATGGCATCCCAGGCGGCGTTGATCGCCTGAAGGCGACCTTCGGCGAGTTTCAGCGCCTCGGGCGGCACGCCGCGCGCCAGCATCAGGTCGGGATGGCTGGCTTTGACGGCAGTGCGCCAAGCCGCGCGGACCAGGTCCAGCGGGGCATCGCGGGCGACGCCCAGCACGTCATAGGGGCTGCGCGGGGCGCCTGCGACAAAGCGGGCACGCAGCTGATTGAAGCTGTGGTCGTCCAGACCGAAGCGGCGGGCGACTTCGGCCAGAAAGCTGTCCTCGGTCGAGTGATAGTGGCCGTCGGCAAGCGAGATGTGAAACAGCGCTTCAAGAAGGTCGATCAGGATGTCGCGGTCTTCGGGGCGGAACATGGCGCGGATCTTGGCGGCATAGGTGTCAAAGCCCGCGATGTCCTGGCGGGCCAGATTGAAGACGCGGGCGGCGTTCTGTTCCTCGCCCGCAGGGATGGCAAACACGCGGCGGAAGGCTGCGACCTCATCCCTTGTGACCTGACCGTCGGCCTTGGCCATTTTGGCACCAAGGGCGATCACGGCGATGGTGAAGGCGACCGAGCGTTCGGCGGCGGCGCTGGCGCGCAACCGCTCGAAGACGGCAACTAGCCCTTCGCCCTTGGCGAGGGCGGCAAGCGCGTCGGAGATGCGAGTCCAGATCGACATGGGCGGGAGTGTAGCGAAGGCGGCAGAGCGGGGGAAGTGGGGCACGGCAGATCAGCGCAGGGTTGGTCAGGCCCTGCGGCTGCATTGAGGTTGGTGGGGGTTTCCCACCCTACCCTCACCCCCGGTGGAGTATTTGTGCCGAGATGAACGGGGGGGGGGCGAATTTTAGTCGAATTGTCGGGATTGCGGTTTGCAGTGGCGTTCAGGTCAGGGCTTTGTGCATCAGGCCGGTTCCACGATGCGGGTTTGTGCCCGCATGGCGAGGGCGAGCGAGGTGAGCCGGGCGCGGGCGACCTCGCCATAAAGGTCGCGGCCGTCCGGGGTCAGGGTCAGTTCCAGCAGGTGCTTTTTGGGGAACCAGCGCAGGGTGCCGGCCTTGGACGGATCGCCAACCGCGAACATGGCGCCAAAGCGCATGGCTTTGCCGAGAATCTCGGCCTCGGCCATCTGGTCCTCGGTCAGGAGGCGGAACAGCGGCTCCAGCCTGGAGCCGGCGCGGCTGTTCTTGTAGCGGTGCAGAAGGGCCATGCCGAGAAAGACCCGTCCGGGATGGTCCAGCCCGCCCAGGTTGGCGCGGGTGACATTGTCAAAGCAAGCCTCGGCCCGGTAGTCGGGATGGGCACGCCAGGTGGTGTCGTGCAACAGGCAGGCGGCCTTGATGAGGCGAAGCTGCTCTTTGGCCGCGTCGGCAAACAGCGGTAGCAGAAATTCGAACAGCAGCTTGCCGGTGCCGGGGATGCGCGAGGAGGTCAGTTCGGATATCCGCGCCGCCTCGATCAGCGGGTCGCGCTGGCGCAGACGTTTGGGCATGACTTCGTAAAGCAGGCCCTCGCGGATGCCATAGGACGAGACACAGATCTCGGATGGTTTGAGGATGTGGATCAGCTCGCGCAGCACTTCACAGGCTAGGGGCACCAGTTCCATACGTTCAGCCGAAGTGCCGGTGCGGGCGCGCAGAAGGGCCACGTCGCTGGACAGGATCCACTGGATGGTGTCCAGGAGGTTGCGCGGCGTCATGCGGTATTCGTGCAGAACGGTCAGCGGATAGCTGCGCCGTTCCATGTCAAGCCGGGCAATGACGCGCCACGATCCGCCGACAAGGTAGATGCGTTCGCCTTCGGATTTGATCTGGGATTGCAGGTCTTTGAGGATGCGGGAGATATGGGCTTGGCGTTCCTTGACGCCGCCTTTGACCTGTTGCAGCCGGAACGGCCCAAGCGGCGAAGTGGTGCAGCGGGTGACGCGGCCACCGCCGATGCGGGCAAGTTCCATCGAGTTGCCGCCGATGTCACAGACCACGCCCTTGGCATCGGGCCAGCCCAAGAGCACGCCCTGCGCCGAAAGCCGCGCCTCCTCAACGCCATCGACCACCCAGAGTTTTAGCCCGGTCTCGCGCAGGATCTCGGCCTGAAACTCGGTGCCATCACTCGCCTCGCGGGTGGCGGCGGTGGCCACGACGGTCAGCGAGCGGATGTCCATGTCGCGGGCCAGCAGGGCAAAGCGTTTCAGGGCTAGGAGGGCGCGTTTGCGGCCTTCAGGGTTGAGGCGGCCGGTCTCGGCCAGACCCTTGCCAAGACCGCACATGATTTTCTCGTTGTAGAAATAGGCCGGAGAGCGTGCGGCGCCGTCAAACACCACCATACGAACCGAGTTGGAGCCGACATCGATCACGCCGACCCGCGACAGGGCGCGGGCGGAGGGGGCGTCGAACAGGGGGCGGCCGAAGGGGCCCCAGTCTTCGATTTCGCGAGCCTCGGCCTTGGGCAATTCGGTCTTGGGGGCGTGGCGGTCGGATTCGGCGGTATCTGGGTGGGCTTGGTCAGCGTCCATGTCGTACTCCCGCCGTTGGTGGTCTGTGTGGTGAATGGACGATGCGGGACCATGGGTCAATGGGGTGCGCTGACGCAGACCAGGGGGGGTAGCCGACGCAGGCC
>JBCKXH010000075.1:0-12310 GCA_038921555.1 Paracoccaceae bacterium | reverse complement strand
GGTCGAGAACGTCCGGCAATTCCTCGCGCGACAACTGGCTCTCAAACACCATCTTCTCATCCTGCGACGACATCGCAGGTCATTGCTGCCGCGCTTGGAACAAGCTCGTCGAGCAACCAGCCCGCATCACCTCGATCGGCTTGCACCAAATGTTCGCATGGGTGAGGATCAATGAGGATTGGTATTAGCTCCTTTCCCTGCGTCTGGACATGTGGCCCTGCACATGTGGCCCTGCGGTGCCGATCTCCACTTTTGCCGCAGGCGGAAAGGCTGAAAAAGTTCTTGCATATCTCTGATAACGTTTCAATATGACTTGTGGGGAGGCGAAGGACGCCGCTTCTTGAAGATGCTGTCTGGGGCAGGCGATTTCAGGCGGCGGAAGACGACCATTTGCGCCCGCAGCGGGTGCCGGGATTTGAGGGGAAGTCATGTCGGGGGCGCTTCCGCGTCGTGCCATCGTGACCGGAGCCGCGAGCGGTATCGGTCGGGCGACCGTGATGCGCCTTCTCGGCGAGGGGGTGCGGGTACTCGCGGTCGATATTGATCGCTCCAGACTCTCCGATATGGCCAGCCAGAATTGCCAAACGTTGGTCGCCGATCTGTCCGACCCGAGGGCTCGGGCAGAATTGGCCGATGCCGCCGAGGATGCGAATTATCTCGTCCATTCGCATGGTGTTCTGGTTGCCAAGTCGATCCTCGATATCACGCAGCAGGACTGGCGGCGGATCCAGATGGTCAATGCCGAATCCATATTCTTTCTTTGCCAGCAGATAGGCCCCCGGCTGCGGCCAGGCGGTGCGATCGTCAATCTGTTTCACCGGTGGCCTCGTGACTTGGTAACCTTCCTGATCTGGTAAGGCTGTGAAACAAAGCGAGTTTGCTCTGACAGTGCTCGCGACAATCCTCGAAGTCCCGACTGACTCCGAACATGGCCTTCACTTCGCTCGGATCGACCGCGCTTGGCCGAATGACGGCGACGATCCCGCAATCGGGATTTTTCGCCAGTTCGGGCAGGGAGTTGGCGAGCGCCCAACAGCCCGCGCCGATGACGAGATGCGGCCCTTCGTCATCTGAGCGCGGCGGCGACGAACTCGGCGGCGCGCTCGCCGACCACCAGTGCCGTGAGGTTGGTGTTGTGCTGGACGTTGTCGGGATAGACGCTGGTATCGGCCACACGCAGATTGTCGAAGCCGTGGACGCGAAGGTCCGGTCCGGTCACCGCCGTGGGATCGTCGGCGCGGCCCATCTTGGTGGTGCCGGCCTGATGGTGTGCCGCGCCCATGCGTTCGCCCAGCGCATCGGCAATCGGCTGGTTTATGTCGTCAACCCATTCAGCGCCGTGGCCCCGGAAGGTCGCCGAGGCCAGCATTTCCTTGCAGAAAGTCCGGGCGTCGTCGAAATTCTGCCGGTCACGCTCCACCGTGTTGTAGCGGTGGTCTATCAGCGGCGCCTGCCTGGCGTCGCGGCTGCGGATGATGACCTCGCCCTGCGCATAGGCATGCGTGAGATAGGTCCAGAACCCGGCCATGCCCTCCTCCTCGTCGACCGGGAAGGGATGGGTCTGCCAGGCCGGCTCGCCGGTCGGGCCGGCCGGGCCGCGCACGTCGGCGACGAAGGAGCGGCCGGTGGTGACGCCAAGCCCCCTGCCCTTGAAGATCATGCCGAAGCCTGGGTGATCGAGCAGATTCTTGCCGACCGGCAGGTCTGCTGCGACTTCTATGCCGAGCGGCTCCAGCCATTCGGACGGGCCGATGCCGGAGCGCTGCAGGATGGCGGGCGTGTTGTAGACGCCGGCGCTGACGACGATCTCGTCGGCATGCACGGTCTGCTGTCTGCCGTCGCTGCCGATATAGACGACGCCCTCTGCCTTGCTGCCATTGAGCAGGATGCGTTCGGCCATGGTGCCCGCGCGGATGGTGAGGTTGGGGCGCTTGCGGGCGGAACGGATATAGGTGGTGAGCGTGCCGAGCCGGACTTCCTTGTAGCGATTATGCGGCAAGACGCCGAGCACGCCGGCATGCGAGTCGATGGCGTTGAGATCGGGCACTTCGCGGATGCCAAGCTCGACGCAGGATTCGAACATGACGCGGTTGATCGGTGCCCAGCTCTCGGGCTTGTAGCGCTGGATGATGATGGGGCCGGCATTGCCGTGGATCGGCTGGTCGCCGAAATCGAGGTCGTTCTCGATCTTGATGAAATAGGGCAAAACGTCGTTCCACGCCCAGCCGTCATTGCCCATCGAGGCCCAGCGGTCGAAATCGAAGGGCGCGCCGCGGGCGGCGATGGTGGCGTTGACCATGGAGGTGCCGCCCATCAGCTTGCCGCGCGGCAGCCAGAGCTGGCGGCCGTTCAGCGTGCCGGAGCGATCCTCGTTGTAGAACTCCCAGTCGAACTCGGGGATGGCGGCGGATTTCCAGCTGTGTTCGCCGCTGACGACGAAAAGCGGCGGCAGGATTTCCTCGCGCGGGAAGTCGGGGCCGGCCTCGAGCAGGAGCACGCGGCAATCGGGGTTTTCGGTGAGCCGCGCCGCGACCACGCCGCCGCCCGATCCGCTGCCCACGACGATGACGTCAAACTTCTCCATCCACGCTCTCCCCTGATCGCCGGCAGTCTGTGATCCGCCTTGGCACCGTTTCCAAGCTAGCGGAGGCTTTGTGAAACGCAAGGGGGCGGCGCAGGGTTTGGCGGCTTCTGCGCCGAAACCGCCCGGATGGCGGCACGAAGCCGGCGATGCCCGGTTTCCCGGCACCTTCGCTGCGGAAACGAGATCCCGAAACAAATTGCGCTCGCGCGGCTTGCCTAAGCTTGATAACGTTTCAATTTTCAATATAGTCCCGGGGTGATGGAGACGGGACAAGAGGCGCAGAGGCCGGTCCACCGACCACACAGGGGAGTCGGACGGCGTGTCGGACAGGGGACCTGCGCACTCTGAGTCGTCAGCGGCAAGCGGCATTGCGCCGTCTGTGCCAGTGCTGGCCGTGCGCAACATCGCCAAGCGATTCGGTGCCACTCAGGCGCTGGAAGACGTTTCGCTGGAGCTGTTCCCCGGGGAAGTCCACGCCCTGCTGGGCGAGAACGGTGCCGGCAAGTCGACGCTCATCAAGATCATCACCGGCGTGCACCAGCCGGATCGCGGCGAGATGCAGATCGACGGCAAGCCCGTGGTGATCGGCGGCGCGGCCGAGGCGCAGCGGCTCGGCGTCGCCGCGATCTACCAGGAACCGCTGCTGTTTCCCGATCTCGACGTTGCCGAGAACATCTTCGTCAGCCACCAAGATCGCGGCGAGGTGATCCGCTGGGGCAAGCTGCACCGCGATGCGGAAGCCATTCTTGCGGAACTCGGGGTCGCTATCGACGTGCGGAGCGCGGCGCGCGGCCTGACCTTTGCGGCGCAGCAGTCGGTGGAGATCGCCAAGGCCATCTCGCTGAAAGTGCGCATCCTGATCATGGACGAGCCCACCGCCTCGCTGTCGGCACATGAAGTGGCACAACTGTTCCGGCTGGTGCGAGAGCTGCGTGCGAAAGGCGTCGCCATCCTGCTCGTCAGCCACCGCATTGAAGAAGTGTTCGAGATCGCCGACAAGGTGACGGTGTTCCGCGACGGCAGGCTGATCTCGACCCGGAAGCGGGCCGACGCCACGACGCGCGGCGCCATTGCCGACATGGTCGGCCGCGAGATGGGGCTGCTCGAGCCGCGGTCGGCGACGACAAGGGGCGAAAAGCTGCTGTCGGTCGCGGGACTAGGCCGCGAGGGCAAGTTCCGCGATGTGAGTTTCGACCTGCATCGTGGCGAAGTGCTGGGCTTTGCCGGGCTGATCGGCGCGGGCCGGACGGATATCGGCCTCGCGCTGTTCGGCATCGAGCCGGCGACATCAGGCACCATCATGCTCAACGGCAAGCCGGTGGTGGTGAAGACACCCCGGCAGGGCATGGATCTCAAGATCGCCTATGTCTCGGAAGACCGCCGGCAGCTCGGGCTCTCCATGCCGCAGTCGATCTCGTCCAACATCACGCTGCCGATCCTCAAGCGCTATCTCAACCGCTTTTGGCTGATCCGCGGCTCGCAGGAGCGGGCGACGGCCGAAATATTCCGCAAGCGTCTTGCCATCCGCACCGCCACCGTTGACCTCGCCGTCTCGAAGCTGTCGGGCGGCAACCAGCAGAAGGTGATGCTGTCCAAATGGCTGAACACCAAGCCGGACGTGCTGATCCTCGACGAGCCGACGCGCGGCATCGATGTCGGCGCCAAGGCGGAAGTCCACGCAATGATCGGTGAACTCGCAGCCGAAGGCATCGGGATCATCCTGATCTCGTCCGACCTGCCGGAAGTGTTGATGATGAGCGATCGCGTGCTGGTGATGCGAGAAGGCCGACAGATGGCGATCTTCGACCGCGCCGACGCCAACCAGGAATCGGTGATGACCGCCGCGATGGGGCAGAGCCTCAGCCAAGCGATCGGCGGGGTGGTGGCATGAACTGGATTCAGCGCTACGTCCGTCCCGAGCAGGTGCGCGAACTCATTCTGCTGCTGCTGATCGTCGTCGCCGTCATCTTCTTCGGCACGCTGATCAACAATTACTACAGCGAGCGGACTTTCAACCGCATCGCCTCCAGCGTCACCGTCATCGCCATCATGGCGGTGGGCCAGACGCTGGTCGTGCTGACACGAAACATCGACCTGTCCGTGGGCTCGATCGCGGGCTGCACGGCCTATTTCGTCGGCACGCTGCTCGCCAACAACAATGATCTCCACCCGCTGCTGGCGGTGCTGATTGCGGTTGGTCTCGGCGCGGGTCTTGGTGCGATCAACGGCGTGCTGGTCGCCTTCGCGCGCGTGCCGTCGATCATCGTGACGCTGGGCACACTGGCAATCTTCCGTGGCCTGCTGGTCGACCTTTCGGGCGCCAAGACGGTCACGACCGACAGCCTGCCGCTCTGGCTGGTCGACCTCCCGCGCCTCAATTTCGTGACACTCGGCGAATTCGATATCCGCGCCCTGTTCATGATCGCGGTGGCCATGGTGATCATCTTCCAGCTGGCGACGAGCTATCTGAAGATCGGCCGGCAGTTCTACGCCGTCGGCTCCAATCCCGATGCGGCCATCCTGATCGGCCTGCCGATGCGGCGGGTGATCTTCATCGCCTTCGTCCTGTGCGGCGCGCTGGCGGGCCTTGCCGGCTTCGTCACGCTGGCGCGGTTTGGCAATATCACCGTGGAAGCAGCTCGCGGGATGGAGCTGGCCGTGGTCGCGGCGGTGGTGGTCGGCGGCGTCAACATCTTCGGCGGCTCGGGCACGGTGGTCGGGGCCCTACTCGGCGCAGTGCTGATCGGCATTTTGGAGCAAAGCCTGTTCCGGCTGCAGATCAGCGAATTCTGGCGCGATGCGCTGCTCGGCCTGCTCATCCTGCTCGCCGTTGCGAGCGACGCGGTGATCCTGCAGCGGCTCAAGGCGCTATGGGTACGCGGCGAACTCAAGCGCATCGCCGCACCGACGCCCGAAACAGAACCGGGGGTGCCCAAGACATGACGTTCCTCGACCGCCTCAGGAGCTGGGAAGGGCTGCTCCTCGCCGTGCTCATCGCCATCGTGGTGATGAACGTGATGCGCTCGCCCTATTATCTCGGCGTCGGCAACATCGTGAACCTGTTCCAGCTGTCGATCGAGAAGGTCATCCTGGCGCTGATCATGACGCTGATCATCGTCAATGGCGAAATCGACCTGTCGGTGGCCTCGATCATGGGACTGGCGGCCTGTGTGCTGGCCTTCCTGTTCCAGGCCGGCGTGCCGATGCCGGTCGCGATCGTGGTGGCGCTGCTGTCGGGCCTCGCGGCCGGACTCTTCAACGGGTTCTGGATCGCCTATGTCGGCCTGCCGTCGCTGGCGGTGACGCTGGCGGGCCTGATCGGCTATCGCGGCGTCGCCCGTATATTCGTCGAGGATCGCGCCATCGGCGGGTTCCCGGACTGGTTCAACACGCTCGGCCAGCAACCGATCGTTGGTTCGCTCACCGTGTCGATCCTGATCTTCGTCATCCTCTTCATCGTCATTGCCATCACCCTGCACAGCTCGGCCTTCGGCCGGCTGGTCTATGTGATCGGCAACAACGCGCAGGCGGCGCGCTATTCGGGCGTGCGGGTGAAGCTGGTGAAGATGGCGCTGTTTGCCGCCTCCGGCACGGTCGCGGCCTTGGCCGGCATTCTCTATGCGGCGCGGCTCGGCTCGGTGCGCGGCGACATGGCCACCGGGTTCGAACTCGACGTCATCACCATGGTCCTTCTGGGCGGCGTCAGCATATTCGGCGGTTCAGGCACGATCGTGGGGGTCGGGCTGTCGATCCTCGTGATTCTGAACATCCGCAACGGAATGGGTCTTGCTAGTATCACTGGCAATACCCAGACAAGCGTGATCGGGGCCTTGTTGATCCTGTCTGTCCTGGCTCCGAACATAACGCAGGCAGTCACACTGAAGTTCAAAGGGAGAAAGACATGAGGAAGTATCTACTCGCCACCACCGCCGCCACGGCGATGGTGCTGGCAATGGGTCACGGCGCCATGGCGCAGGCGACCCCGGGAGCTGATCTCGACATGGTGCTGCTGCCGAAATTCCTGGGCATCCTGCCCTTCGATCAGGCCCATGCGGGCGCGCTCGAAGCGGAAAAGGAACTGGGCAACACCAAGCCGCTGCAGTTCCTCGGGCCGACGCCCGAGAACAGCGTTGCCGGTCAGATCGAGATCATCACGAACGCCACGACGCAGGGCGTCGCCGTGATCATGATCTCGAACAATTCCGGAGACCAGATCGTGCCGGCCGTCAAGGCCGCAGTTGAAAAGGGCATCAAGATCGTGACCTGGGACTCGCCGATTCCGTCGGCCGAGGGCGAAGACGTGTTCGTCGCCCAGGTGGATTTCGCAGAAACCGGCACGGTCATGGCCGACATGGCCCTGTCCATCCTCGGCGAAGAAGGCGGCAAGTTCGCCATCCTCTCGGCGTCTCCTGATGCGTCCAACCAGAACGCCTGGATCGCCGCCATGTTGGAAGCGATCAAGGATCCGAAATACGCCAAGCTCGAATACCTGGCGACGGTCTATGGCAATGACCAGTCGGAAGAAAGCTACGACCAGGCCAACGCGCTGATCGACAAATACCCGGACATGAAGCTCATCATGTCGCCGACCTCGGTGGGTATCGTCGCCGGTGCCAAGGCGCTGCAGGACGAAGGCCTCTGCGACCAGATCAAGATCTCCGGTCTCGGCAGCCCGAGCGAAATGCTTGCCTATACGCAGAACGGCTGCGCCCCCGAGTTCGCGCTTTGGAGCTTCGTCGATCTGGGTTATCTGACCTACCAGACCGCCTATCAACTGGCCACCGGCACGCTGAAGGCAGAGGAAGGTGCCACGTTCACGGCGGGCCGCATGGGCGAATTCACCATCACCAAGGACCCGACCCGCGCTGTGGGCCTGCGCATCCTGATGGGGCCGTTCTCGGTCTACAACAAGGACAACATCGAAGCAGCCGCGAAAGAGTAGTCCTACCACGCAGCCGGCTGGCGCATGATCCGCGCCAGCCAGTCTCTCTGATGGAGCGAGTTTCGATGCCGACTTTTCCACTCCGTTCTAACCTCGCATCGCTTTCCGTGACGGAGATTGGCGGGCATCTGTCCGACGTTTCATTCACGCTAGCGGACGGGCGCCGGATCATGCCGATGCATGTCGCGCCCTGGGCCGAAGAACCCCTGCCCCCGGACACCCCGCCGATCCTTCGCATGTTGCGCGGCGACTTCTTTTGCGCCCCTTTTGGCTCCAGCGATCTCCTGCCGGAAATGCCATTCATCCACGGCCTGCCGGCCAATGGCGAATGGCGCGTCACCGGCGGTTGCACCAACCGGCTGGATGCGAGGCTCGACGGCAATGTGATGGGCGCGACGGTCACCAAGCACGTCGAACTGCGCGAGGGCGAAACGATCGTTTATCAGCGCCACACGCTCACCGGCGGTAGCGGCCAGGTGCCAATCGGCCATCACGCCATGCTGCGGGCCGAGAGCGAATTGCAGCTCGCCTTCTCGCCCTGGACCATGGCGCTGACGGCGCCCGATCCGGTCGAAGTCCCGCCCCTCGGCCGGTCGCTGCTGCAGAGTGGGCAGACGATCACCGACCTTCACGAGGCGCAGCGCGCCGATGGCGGCTCCGTGGACCTGACGATCTTCCCCAGCCCCGAAGGCTTCGAATCGATCTGGATGCTGGTCGCCGACCGGACGCCGGAATTCGCCTGGACTGCCGCGACTTCGGCAGATGGCTGGGTGTGGTTCGGGCTCAAGAATCCGCGCGTCCTGCCGCAGACACTGGTCTGGTTCAGCAATGGTGGCCGCGATTATGAGCCATGGAACGGCCGACACCGCCGGGTGATCGGGCTCGAGGAGATTTGCGGCTATTTCCATCTCGGCCACAAGGCGTCGATCGCCGACAACCCGGTGTCGCGCACCGGCAGCCCGACGACCGTCACGCTAACGCCGGATGCACCGGTGACCGTGTCCTACATGTTCGGGATTGCGTCTGTTCCAGCCGATTTCGGCGCGGTGACCGACATTGTCCGGGCCCTCGGTGGAGTGACTCTCATCGACGCCGCAGGCCATGCCGCGTTCACCGCCTGCGATCCGTCCTTCGTCGCCGGCTAGCAACTGTGTTTAATTGCGCTGTCAGACGGATGAGAACTGGTCTCTGCAAGGACAATAGCCTCCGCCCTGTTGTTCTCCCACCGACCGGTTTCCTGCTTGTCGCTGATACTGAGCTCACACAGCGCCGCCCCATAGGATCGCAGGTGATCCGTCACGATCTCATCAGCGGGGCCGTGCCGCTTCAACGTTTTCTTGAGGAATTTCAATGCCGACTTCTTGTAACGCGCCTTGGTCACGAAGCTCTCGAGAACCTCGCCTTCGTGATCGACGGCCCGCCAGAGGTAGTGATCACTACCGTTGCCAACCACCCGAAAATCTTCAACCCCAAGGGGGCAACAAATGGCCCCAGATACCCTCGACTTGATGCAACAATCATCGTCGCGACCATCAACGGAACCGCGATCACGCCATTAAGGACCGCGCTCCAGAGCAGTGCCTTGATCGGGTCGAACGGCAAGAACAACATTAGAAACCCCAGCCCGAAACAGAGCGCGATGACGCCACAGAATGCGTTCGCGTTCTCGGGCTTTTCCTCAAGACCGATGCGCCAGCCGCGCAATTCCCCGATGCCGAGGGCATCGCGCGCCTGTCGCACCTCGGCTGGTTCCGGCCGGTTCACTGCAAATCCGTCTCGGCGCAAGAAGTCCGCGCCGTGCTCGGGGCCGGAAATGCCGTCCAGCAGGCTATGGTCGCGCTGGGGGTCGCGCTGGAAATGTCTTGGCGTGGGCTCTTGCGGAACTTCGGGCTCGAAGTTGGTGCCATCTCCCGTGGCCGGTTTGAACACCGCATCCGCGAACTGGCGACAAGCAACCTGATGCTGGCGGCAGCCACCGAACCGATGCTGTGGGCGCGGGCTTCCCTGCGGCAAGAACTGGCCGGAATGGAACGGCGCGTGCGCCAACTGGCCCAAGATGACCCAGTATGTCACCCTCTAAGGCGCTTTCGTTTCTGCCCCTCCCCCCTGGCATGGTTCCTCCCCGGCCCCGTTTGTATGCGGGGGGGCGCAGCGCGGCGCATCGCTAGCGGCAGGCATTTTCATTTGGGTTCGCACCTTGGGTTCGCAGGTTCGCACCACACCTGACAACTGCCGGTTCTGCCTCCATGCCAGCCTCAACTGGCCCGGTAGAAATCAACTGAATAAATGGGATTCAGGTCAAAATGGGAATCTCCCGGCGAAGCTATGCGGCGCAGCGCGGCGTCTCGGAAACGGCGGTGCGCAAAGCCATCGCCACCGGGCGGATCACGACGCTGCCGGACGGCACGATTGATCCAGCAAGGGCCGACGCCGAATGGACCGCGCAAACCGATCCATCGAAGCAGCGCGGTGCGTCAGCGAATGCACCCAAGCTGAAACCTGTGCCTGACACCGCGCTGTCTGCCGTCGGCGATACGTTGCGTGAACAGGGTCTGGCGCCGCCGGTCACCGGTGGCGGCACGACTTTCCTGCAGGCCAAGACCGCCAATGAGGTGCTGAAGGCGCGAGGTGCGCCAAGCTGAAGCTGGCCAAGCTGAAGGGTGAGCTGATCGACCGCGACCGCGCGGAAGCGCTGGTGTTCCGGCTGGCGCGGCAGGAGCGCGACACTTGGGTGACCTGGCCGCCCCGTGTGGCGGCGCTGATGGCTGCCGAAGTGGCGGCGGAGGTCGAAAAGCAATCCGGTAAGCCGGTGATCATCGAGGCCGCGATCCTGCAGAGGGTGCTGGAAGCCCATGTCCGAGTCCACCTCGGTGCCCTTGCCGATCTCCGCGTCAACCTCGGGTGATGATGGCGATCTGACCGAAGACCATCTGCCCGCCGACCATCTGACCGCCGGGCTCGATCTGGGGTTCGACGGTGCCGAGGATATCTTGCGCTTCTGGCGACGGATCAAGATTGTCCTCAATCCAGGCGAGCCCCATGGCCACGTCGATCTGGCCATCGCTGCGCACTGGCAATCCCTCGGCCACCAGCTGCGAGATGCGGCCCTTGCCCACGCCCTCACAGCGACCCTCCAAGACCGGCATGGCGCGCTGGGCGGCGTGCGGGCGAGGATCATCGCTTTGGCGCTTGCGGGTGGGGCGACGGCCCTCGTGCATCCGTTCATGCCCTTGGGGAAGGCGGCGGTTGACCAAACTCGAGAACGGTCCTCAAAGACCAAGCGATCCGCGATCCAACTGCCGCCACTGCCCGCCATGAATGGCGTGGCGGGCAGTGGCTCCTTTATACCTCAGGAGCCGATCTCAGCATAAGACAAGCGTCTGGCACGGCTCACAGGCTGGCCTCCGGCTCTTGGCCGTAGCCTTGAAGCAACTCTTGCACAAATGTGCCCAGCGCCCCGTTCTGCGGCTCGCTGGTGGCCTCGCGGTCGCCGTTGACTTCGCGTATGATCTCGGCCGCCCGCTCCGCAGTCATCCGGATACGCGGTGCCTCCGCGATCTGCGGCATGATCGGCGCGGGCTTCGGCCTTGGCCGCGATTTCATCACGATCTGCCACAGCGCCCCGGAGTCGGGCTTGAGCAAGCGCCCCATCGAATTGCGCGGCCCGTATCGCTGGTATTCGGTCCATGCCGCCCGAACCTCGCTGTGCGAACAGGTTTCAAGCATGTCGATCCAGCCTTGGATTTCGCAGACCCGGACAACATCCGAAACCCCATCCTCGCGCCAGAAATTGAGCAGGATCGACTCGGCCCTAACCCCAATCTTTGCTCGATGCTCCTTCTGATGCTGCGTCGATAATGCGCTGAAATCGCCGATGCTTGTCAGATTGTTCATTTGCCCGTTTTCCATTATTTTCAGTAGGATAGAGTGGTTCAAGCAGCGCAGGCGCCAGTTTCCCGGCATGCCGCGCCATTGCCTTCGATAAATACCGGAAGCTGCCTGGTGGCTCCAGGCCAGGCTTCGTGGAAAGCACTTCGTGGATCACCCCGAGCTGATCGGCGTGGGACAAGCCCAGCTGATCCGCCCAATCCCGCGCCTCGGCCAGATCGTTTGCGGTCGGCCTTTTCCCGGATTGCGCCCAGCCAATCGCTTCGGCCAACTCCCCGAGTCGCTCCGGGTTGATGCCGTGGGCTGGTGGTGGTTTGCGATTCCCGTTCTCAGCAGATTCGGCCGACAATTTGGCGCTGGGCGTCGACCCTCGCTCAGGCTCGGTGGCAAAGTCGCGTGGATTACGCGCGCTACCACCACCAACCTTCTTACTTACTACAGTTAGGGTGACAAATTGCCGGGGAACGGCGATATTCATTGACTTTCTTGGATGAAAAATTGCCGGGGAAGATTTGATCTTGGGTGACAAATCGCCGGGGATATTTTGATCCGATTCCGCCGTGTTTCCGAGCTCCGCGATCAGCTGGTAACTGCTGGCCCGGCCCTGTTTTCCCGTCTCGGATTCTGGCATCCAGCCGCCGCCAATTTCTCGGCGGATCAGCCCGATTTCCTCGAGGGCTTTCAATTGCCGCTGCACCGTGCGGGCGTCCGCGCAGACCAATCGGCCAAGGCGATCAACGCTCGGTCTGCAAAAGCCCGCTCAACAGGCGTGCTGCACAAGGATGACCAAGAGCATCTTTGCCGTGGCGTTTGGCAGCCATTCTTGCTCAATTGCGACACATGCAACCAGCGATCACACATGGCCCGCCGCCTTTCCGCCGTCGCTGGGTCCGGTC
>JBCKXH010000074.1:0-12378 GCA_038921555.1 Paracoccaceae bacterium | reverse complement strand
TGCCCGCGGCACCAAGACTCCGGCGGAACTGGGCCTGTGGATGGCCGGCCACGGCTACGGCGTCGCCGATGCGGCTTGAACCCGTCGCCAATCCCTCGCTTGCCCGGCAGTTGGGCTTTCCGGCGCTGGCGCTGCTGGCCACGGTTGTGGTGGCCTCGCTGCTGGCCCTGCTGGCCGGGGCCGAGCCTTTCGGCACTTTGGGCCTGATCCTGACCGGTGCTGTGGGATCGAAATTCGCCGCATTGGAGACGCTGAACCGGGCGACACCGCTGATCTTTACCGGCCTCGCGGTCGCCGTCGCCTTTCGGGCCAGGCTGTGGAACATCGGTGCCGAGGCGCAGCTTTATGCCGGAGCGATTGCCGCAGTCCTGCTGGGAACCGGGGTTCTGGGCACGCCTTGGGTTCTGCCGGTGTCGGCGCTGGTGGCAATGCTGGCTGGGGCGCTGGTGCTGCTGGGGCCGGTGCAGCTGAAAACCCGCCTGGGGGTGGACGAAGTGGTGACCACCCTTTTGCTCAACTTCATCATGCTGCTGTTGGTGTCCTACCTCTTGGAAGGCCCGATGAAGGACCCCGCCGGAATGGGCTGGCCGAAATCGGCGGCCTTGCTGCGCGAGGCGCGGTTGCCCAGACTGGTCGAGGGCCTGCGCCTGCATTGGGGCTTTGCTCTGGCGTTGATCGCGGCCGTCGTGGTCTGGCTGATCCAGAGCCGCAGCACGCTGGGCTTTGAGATGCGGGCGGTCGGGCAGAACATCCAGGCCGCGCGGTTTGCCGGAATGCCGGTGAACGCGGTGCTGGTGAAAACCGCGCTGCTGTCGGGCGGACTGGCCGCGCTGGCGGGCTGGTCGGAGGTCGCGGGGTTGAAGGGGCATCTGAGCTTGGACCTCAGCCCCGGCTTTGGCTATACCGGCATCATCGTGGCCATGCTGGCGCTGCTGCATCCTTTGGGCGTCGTGGTTTCGGCGCTGTTCGTCGCCGGGGTCTTTGTCGGATCGGACAGCATGAGCCGGGCCGCCGGGGTGCCGACCTATATCGCCGACATGCTGCTGGCGACAGCATTGCTGTTCATGGTGCTGGCGATCCTGCTGACGCGGTTTCGCATGGTGCGGGGATGAGCGCACTGTTCGAGATTCTGTTCTCGACAAGCTTTCTGGCCGCGATGGTCCGCATCGCCTCGCCGCTGATCTTTGCCACGATGGGCGAGTTGATCTGCGAACGCGCCGGAGTGCTGAACCTTGGCATCGAAGGCATCATGGTGATCGGGGCCTTTGCCGGTTGGATGGCGGTCTATCAGGGCCTGCCATTGTGGGGCGGGGTCGGGGTGGCGATGGTGGCGGGGATGCTGTTTGGCCTGCTGCATGCCACGCTGACGGTGCCCTTCGGCCTTAGCCAGCATGTCGTCGGGTTGGGGGTGACGCTGCTTGCCTCCTCAACCGCGTCATTCGCCTACCGGCTGATCCTGCCCGAGGTGACCAGCCCGCCCAGGATCGAGCCGTTTCAGCCCTACGGAGTGCCGATCCTGTCAGACATCCCGCTGATCGGTCAGGCGTTGTTTGCCCAGACCCCGCTGACCTATGCCGCCTTTGCCGTGGCGCTGCTGACCGGATGGGTGCTGTTTTACACGCCCTTAGGGCTGGCGATCCGGGCGGCCGGCGAGAACCCGGCGGCGGTGGAGGCCCAGGGCCTGTCGGTGACCGGGCTGCGGATGGGGGCGGTGATCGTGGGGTCGGGGCTGATGGCGGTCGGCGGGGCCTTTCTGACGCTGTCGGCGTTTTCCAGCTTTTTCTTTGAGATGGTCAATGGTCGCGGCTGGATCTGCGTGGCGCTGGTGGTCTTTGGCGCCTGGCGGCCCGGCAAGGCGATGCTGGGGGCGTTGTTGTTTGCCGGCTTTGACGCTCTGCAGATCCGCTTGCAGCAAACCCCGCTTGGGGCGGCCTTGCCCTATCAGGTCTTTCTGATGGTGCCCTATGTGCTGTCCATTCTGGCCCTGACCCTGATGTCGCGCCGCGCTGAAGTGCCCGCAGCACTGATGATGCCATACAACAAGGGGGAGCGCTGATGTTCGATCTGATCGTCAGGGGCGGCACTTTGCCCGATGGCACGGTGGCCGATATCGGCATTCGGGGCGAGCGGATTACCGCCGTGGGCCGGACCCTGGCCGGGGCCGAGGCGGGGCGGGTGATCGAGGCTGCGGGCGATCTGATAGCCCCGCCCTTTGTCGATCCGCATTTTCACATGGACGCGACGCTCAGCTACGGCCTGCCGCGCATCAATGCCAGCGGCACGCTCTTGGAAGGCATCGCGCTCTGGGGCGAATTGCGCGACATGGCGTCCGTCGAGGATATGGTCGAGCGGGCGGTCGCCTATTGCGATTGGGCGGCCTCGATGGGGTTGCTGGCGATCCGCAGCCATGTCGATACCACGCCCGATCATCTGCGCGGGGTCGAGGCCATGCTGGAGGTCCGCCGCCGCGTCGCCCGCTATCTTGACCTGCAACTGGTGGCCTTTCCGCAGGACGGGCTTTACCGGACCGCGACCGGGCGGGAAAATCTGATCCGCGCGCTGGAAATGGGCGTCGATGTGGTGGGCGGCATCCCGCACTTTGAGCGGACGATGGAAGCGGGTGCGGCCTCGGTCAGGGATCTGGCGCGCATCGCGGCGGACCGCGGCCTGATGCTGGATATCCATTGCGACGAGACCGACGATCCGATGAGCCGGCATGTCGAGACGCTGGCCTGCGAGGTCACCCGGTTGGGTCTGGGGGGCAGGGCGGCGGGCTCTCACCTGACCTCGATGCATTCGATGGACAATTACTATGTCTCGAAACTGCTGCCCCTGATCGCCGAAAGCGGCATGACGGTGATCCCCAATCCGCTGATCAACATCACCCTGCAAGGCCGGCATGACTTCTATCCCAAGCGGCGCGGGTTGACGCGGGTCAAAGAGATGCAGGCGCTGGGGATCCTGGTCGGCTGGGGGCAGGATTGCGTGCTCGATCCGTGGTATTCGCTGGGAACCGGCGACATGCTGGACGTGGCGTTCATGGGGCTTCACGTCGCCCAGATGACCCATCCCGCCGAGATGGCGCGCTGTTTTGAGATGGTGACGGCGACCAATGCCGCGATCATCGGCCTGAAAGACTATGGGTTGAAACCGGGAAACATGGCCTCGCTGGTGATCCTCGATGCCGGCGGGCCGGTCGAGGCGTTGCGGCTCAGGCCGGACCGTCTGGCGGTGGTATCCAGGGGCCGCGTGATCGTGGAGCGGGCGCGCAACGATGCCCGGCTTTCGCTGCCGGGGCGGCCGGCGACGGTCAGGCGGCGGCATCCTGGATGAGCGGGCCGCGCCATCCTGCGCGCGATGGCAATCTTGGCTGGTGAGGGTCGCCGGTCAGGCCCTCAAGTGGCGCTTGTCGTGCGGCGGTTCCGCAGGGTCACGCCGATAAAAGCCAGGATGAACATCCCGGTCAGCACCTTCACCACCGTCGGCGCCGGGGCGGAGTCGAGGAAAAAACTGGCATAGACACCCAGAAACCCGGCCAGCACCGAAACCGCCACCGCCAGCATGGCCTGAAAGCGGCGCGTCAGAAGGAAGGCGATGGCTCCCGGCGCGATCAGCAATGCGAACGACAGGATGATCCCGACCGCCGACAAAGTGGCGACGATGGTCAGCGACAGGACGATCAACAGGCCGTAATGGATCAGCGCGACCGGCAGGCCGGATTGTCCGGCTGATGGCGCTGAAATCGAAACTGGAGCGGATGGTGGCGCAATGCGCGGGCGACCGGGTGGCGGATTGCCGGGTGATCGAGGTCCTGGGCAACCACGCGCACTGCGTCGCCGACCGCGGCCGCGACCTGCAAGAGGTGTCGGAACATGGCGGCCTCAGATCTTGATGATGGCCGCCGTGGCATACATGAACGCGATTCCGCCCAGAAACCCGCCCACCACGGCGGGCGAGAACAGCGCCGCCTGACGGTCAGGGTTCTGGCGCAAAAGATAGGAGCCGACCTCGACGATCACCTGCAGGATTGCCCCCGCCCCGATGGCCAGCGCCAGCGCCGACCACTGCGGCGCATAGGCGAGGCTTCCCATCCACATGCCAAGGATCGCGGGCCCCCCCGCCAGCAGCGTCAGCGCGGGAAACATCCACAGGGGCGGGCAGGATTTCAGCATCGGGGCCGCGATGCCGATGCCCTCGGTGACATTGTGCAGCGCAAACCCCAGCACCAGAAAGGTGCCAAGGCCCGCTGATCCGGCGGCAAAGGCCCCGCCAATGGCCAGACCTTCGCCAAAATTGTGCAGCCCGATGCCAAGGGCGATATAGAACGCCAGCGCAATGCCGACCGGCGCGCCGTGCCAACGCCCTATCGCCATCAGCAACAGGAAACTGGCCAGTGCCGCAAGCCAGACCATGGCCGAGCCCTGAAACAGCGCGGCCGAGACCGCCGCCAGTTCCAGTGCCTCATTGGTCATGTCGATCAGCAGGAATGCCAGCAGACCCACGGTCAGTGCCAGCAGAAAGTTCATGCCCTGTCGCCCGACGCCGCGCATGGCCGGAAAGAACATCAGCCCGAGTGCGACCGGCAGCAACCCGACAATCGCGCCGACAATGGCCTGCGGCAGCAACTGATTGGCGGTGGCTTTTGGCGTCGGCAGCGCCACCGCAATCTCATGCTCGAACACTGTGCCGGTGTTGGACAGCAGGGCGACAAGATGCGCCTCGCCCAGCACCCATGGATAGGGGATCCTGATCCAGGCGGTATCACCACGCGCAATCGGCCCGGCGGGGTCTTGGGCAAAGCTCCAGAACGCATCATCGACGGCGACCTGCGCGATCACCATCGGCTCCGACCCGCCCGCCCGCACCAGCACCTGAATGCCGGTCTGGTCCAGAACCATGCGCTCCACCGTCAGCCCTTCAACCGGCGGCGCACCATTGTTGAAACTGCGCAACGGGTCCAGTGCTGCGATCCAGACAAAGGCCACCAGCATCAGCGCCAGTGGCACCAGAACCAGCAGAAAGTGCTTCAGCGCCGAGCGGGCGGGGTGCGATTGGTCGAGTTGTGCTTGATCGGTCATACGCTTGGCTCCTGCACATCGAAATGCCCGACCCAGCCCAGTTCGGTAAACTCCGACTGATGGGCGTGGAACATGTACATCCCGGCCTCATGCTCGGCAAAGCTGAACTCCAGAATGCCGCGCTGCCCCTGACATTGCATGATCACATCGACGGTTTTCAATGTGGGGGTCAGGGTGGTGCCGGTGTCGAAATAGTCGAAGAAATTGCCATGCAGGTGGAACGAGTTGATCGGATCGAACTCGGTCACATTCAGCAGATAGACCCGGATGGGGCGCGATTTGTCGATGCGGATCGGGGCGTTCATATAGGCGTGGGCAATGGTGTTGACGGCGTAAACCTCGTTGCCGCCGTCAAAATTGGTGTCAAAGGCGTTCATCACCATCGCCAGTTCCTGCCAGTTGGCATTCTCGGGCGTGCCCATCAGGCGCGATGCCGCGACCGCCGCATGTTCAGGATGGCGGGCCGGATCGGGGTCGATCACGAACAGCCCATACATGCCCTTGTGTATATGGCGTTTCAGCGGCAGCGCGTGACAGTGATAGAGGTGGCAGCCAAAGGGCTTGGCGTCGAATTCATAGACGAACTCTTCGCCGGGGTTGATCAGCCCCGCCCCCGGAACACCGTCCATTCGCGCCGCATGGATGCCGTGGAAATGCATCGAATGCGGGTGCGAGCCAGAGTTGCGGAAGATGATGCGGAGACGCTCGCCTTCCTTGGCGCGCAGCGCCGGGCCGGGCACACGGCCATTGTAGGTCCAGGCCGGAAAGAAGATGCCGGGCGCAATCTCGATCTCCTTGTCGATGGCATCGACCTCGAAGGTCCGCAGAGTGCGCCCGTCGGGAAGGATGGATGTGGTGCCGGTATACCAGTCAGTCAGCATCGGCGTCGGATCGAACCCGTTGCGCGCGTGATCGACCCGCCCCACCGTCATCATGTCGCCATGCGCCATCCCGGCCATCGGTGCCGCATAGGGATCGGTGGCCATCGCCGCCATGTCATGGCCCGCCATCGCCCCATCCACGGGAGCGGTTTGCGAGAATACACCCTTGGCGATTGCAGCGACACCCCCAGCCGCAACGAGGCCGCCGACCAACAGGGCACGGCGGCTTGGGTTTACCTTGGGCGCGTCATCTTGGGTCATGTGTCGCAGATTCCATTTGCGAACCGTTCGCAAAAGCAGGTTTGCGCCTGAACGCGGGTGATGCTTTCAACCTCGGCCGCATCGCCCGCCACATTGCGGGCCATATCGGCGATGACGGTAAAGGTGGTGACGACTTGGAACTTGTCGTCCGCCAAAGCCGGAGCAGTGATCGCGGCAGCGAAAAGGGTCAGCACGGCACGACGGCTAAGCGAAGGCATCAGGGACTCGCGGTTGGAACGATCCATCTATGTAGGAATGATTCTCATCTGTCAATGCACATGCGGATCATTCGCAATTACACCTTGCGAAAAACCCGCGATGGTCTATTCCTGACCCCATGAGCGAAATGGCCAACAAAGCCCGCGATCTGGAACAGGCCCTGCGCGACGCGGGTCTGCGGATGACGCGTCAGCGGGCGGTGCTGCTGGAAGTGCTGGCCGGGGCCAGTGACCATCCGGATGCGGCAGAACTGCACAAACGGGTGCAGGCGCGCGATACCGGCGTATCGCTGGCGACGGTTTACCGGACGCTGACCGAGTTGGAGGTGCAAGGCATCATCCAGCGCCATTCCTTTGACGGTGCCTCGGCGCGGTTTGAAACCTGCGATCCGGCGCATCATGACCATATGATCGATGTCGAAACCGGGGCGGTTGTCGAATTCCGGTCAGACCGGATCGAGCGGTTGCAGGCCGAGATCGCGGCGGAGCTTGGCTATGATATCGTGCATCACCGGCTGGAGTTGTATGTGCGGCGGCGGGACAAAGCCTGACCTCGGGCCCGAAGCGCAGATTTATCGTCGAAAAATCGCGATCAGACCACGAATTTTCTCCGAAAATTCATCTCCGGACGCTCGACGCCTGCCTTGACTGGAGCCTTTGATCTGTCCGCTCGCCGGTCTACCTTGTGCCCAGACGGTCGGCGGCGGCTTCTTTGGCCCTTTGCGCGGCGCGGACCTCGTCGAACGACCGCAGGTTCAGACGCGCGGCCCCTTGCCATTCGTGGGTCGCAGCGCGCGGGTTCTTCAACCGCTCTTTCACCGTTGGAATCGCATCGGCAAATTGCGGCAGCCATTTGGCCTGGGCGGCCGGCATTTCGTCCACCATCTGCCAGACATCTTCGGGCGTGCAGACCGCCCCCACCAGCGGGTCATGCAACACCGCTTGTTTCAACCGATCGACATCTCCCGTCATCGCCGCCTTCACGCCCATCCGCTGCACCTTGACCGAGGCCATGCAGGTCGCGGCACAGGGGTCGGGCAGGGTGATGCCTTCGACCATGTCGATGCCGAACCGATCAAGGAAACCGGGGCTTTCGATGATGCAATCCGCCGGCAGGTTGCGGATGATCCCGCCGTGGCGCGTGTTGAAATGCCCATGATAGGTCCGGCCGGTCTCAAGACCTTCCAGAATATGGCTCGCGTGTTGATCGGTGCGCCGATAGTCGGCGAGCTTGCCACCCGCCTCGTCCAGAAACACCGGGAAATCCTGTTCGAACCAGTTGCGGCTTTCGCTCAACACCCGCAGATAGCCGCCGGTTTCGCCGTGGATCCACTCATCCATCGAGATCCAGTCCTTGATCTGGTCCGGGCGCTTGCGATACCACGGCAGATAGTCCGACGGATCGCCGTTGCTTTCGGTTGAATGGTAGCCGAACCGCTTCAGCACATCGATGCGGACTTTTTCCTGGGCGGAATAGTCCGGGTGCGCCTTGAACGCCGCCAGCAATTCCGGCTGCGTGATCTTGCGGCCGTTTTGGCGGATATCCAGATACTAGGTCTGGTGGTTGATGCCGGAACCGACGATATCGACCTCGGCCATCGGCACGCCCAGAGCGCGGGAGATCTGGCGGTGGCCGTTCTGCACGCCATGGCACAGCCCGACCGTGTTGACGCGGCCGTGTTCCAACGTGGCCCAGGTCAGCATCGCCACCGGGTTGGCATAGTTCAACAACAGGGCGGCGGGTTCGGCCACCTCACGGATATCCTTGCAGAACTCCATCATCGCCATGATGCCGCGCTGCGCATTCATGATGCCGCCGACGCAGATCGTATCGCCAACGCATTGATCGACGCCGTAGTTCAGCGGGATCCGGATGTCGTCGGCAAAGGCTTCCAGCCCGCCGATCCGCACGCAGTTCATGACATGGCGCGCGCCGTCCAAGGCCTTGCGGCGGTCGGTGGTGGCGCTGACTTTGGTCTTCAACCGGTTGAACTCGACGATGCGCCTGATGATCTCTTTGATCATGTCGAGGTTTTGGGCGTTGATATCAGTTCGCCCAGCCACTCCGACAGCATAGTGACCTGCACGATGGTGCGATGGATCGAGGTCGCCTCCAGCGGTTCGAGAAAGGACGAGGCCAGCCCCAATGCCACGCAATTCACAAGCCAGGCATGGCGTTGCCGACCGGCGTCGATGCGGATAGAAAAGGCAGGCCGCGATGGGCAAGCTCGATTGCGGCGATCGGTGCCGGGCCAGCATTGGCCCCTTCCCGCTCCGGCTGCACATTGGGCTCAATCGCTGACGCGCCATTCGGCCACTGCCCTTCATCCCGACCCAGTCTTATCGCCAGCGGCGTCACAACCGTGAACGACCCGTGGATGATGAAGCGCTCGGCTGTCATGCGACTGCCTCTTCTGCAAGCAGGTCAACCGCCTCGACCGAAAGACCAAGTGCCGAAGGCGCAAGTGCTATGTGCGACGGCTCTCCAGTTGCTGTCGGGAACCCGGCAACCACCTCGCCATAGCCGTTTTCGGGAAGGTAGGGGCAGAGACGGTAGAGATGAGACTGATTGGCAATGCCGTGAAAATCCAGGACCGCTTTTGGAACCGGAAGTCCGGTTTCCAGCCACCGCGACGGAAAATCCACGCCGTCGGCTATCCGGTCAAAGACGAATGTCGCGCCGGGCTCGGTCAGCAGCCATGGCCCGTATCGACCACTAGTCGCCAGACGATTCAGAAAGAAATTGCCTCCCGCAAGGCGTTCACGCGCGAACGCCGCCGTCAGGCCCCAATTGGCAGGCGGTCCGATGGATCGGAATGCCGCCGCATACTCCGGTTGCATCGCCAAAACCGCCGTCCCCGGTGTGCGCAACAGGGCTGCGATTTGCAACACCAGCACCACGCGCGACAAATCGGGCGGCACCTGATCCGCGGGCAGAGCGAACGTCAGCGCCGCCGTGGCATAGGCTCCGCCCCGCCCGATCCCTGCGATTCCGCTCGCCACGATTTCCGCCAGGCCGGTGTTGATCGCAGCCAGATCCGCATTAGCAGCAGAACCAAGAAACGGTCGCGGGCCAGACCCTGTGGCTGCGCCTCTGTCTTTGCCTTTGCCGCTGTCCCGGCCTCGCCCTGCAAGAGCACGGCGGTCTCGGCGACAGACTTGCACCAGTTCGCGCCGCGATAGTCGGCACCGGGTGCCGCCCCGTGGTGCAAGGCATGCGCCGTCTGCCGCAACCGTCCGCGCGACAGCTTGCCGCCCGTGCCCGCTGCCAGCGCCTGCGCCACCTCGCGCAACAGCGCAAGTTCGCCGAGGTCAAGCGCATGGAAGGCCGCACCTGCGGCGGGCGGCAAGGCTGCTCCGGTTGGTTTTGGCAACCGGCCGGCCAGATGCGCTGCGACCTCGCCGCCGATATGGTCAAAGGATTCCGGCACCTCGATCATGAACAGCGTCTGCGCCTTGCCATCGCGGCCGTCGCCGCCCACTTTCTTGAGTTTCTTGACGTGGCGCGCCAGATCGTCGGCCAGCGCCTTGATCCGGGCAATCGGCGCATCGTGGTGGCAAATCACCGCTCCGACGGCAAAGGTTACTTTCTCCGTATTAAGTGTCGCTGCGTCCACCGCTGCGCCGATTTCCTCCAGCAATTCCCAACCCAGCCGGGCCGGAACGATGAACATGATCTCATCTCCGCCCCACAACAGCAGCTCGAACCGGATGATGTCGCCCTGCGTCACGTCACTCAATTCCTGCCGCACAGCCTGTTCGGCAGCGCAAGGCGCGCCGGTGCCGCGCAATTTGATCAGCTTGGAATAAACCCGCGCAATCAGCCGGGCGCGCAACAGATCAAGGTTATCGTCGAACGCCTTTTGTCCCTCGATCGTATCCTCGTTCTCCAGCGCCCTATCCTGCGCCTTGCCAAAAGCGTTTCCGTCCAGCGTGATGACGCAGATCTTGTCGTGCAGGTTGGTTTTCAACAGGGGATCAGGTGCCGCCCCTTCGGAGATCGAGCCGATCTGCATCGCAAACGGCCGCCCCTCCCGCCCGGCCTACTCCTTGGCTTTGGCACACAGCGCATCACCGGCCTTTGCGGTTTCCCCCACGATCAGGGACTGCTTCTTATCCATGCCGAACCGGCGGCGCTCATAGATCGCAAGGCTGGTTTTATTGGGCCCGATCTTCTGGCGGGTTCCCATGGCCACAGGGCGGACCAGATCAACCGGGCATACCGCCCGCTCCACATTGTCAAGCGCCGGATAGGGCAGCCGGGTCTCGGTCAGCCGCCCGTGTTGCAAGGCCGCGCGCAAGCGGTTGCGCTGACGCCGAAAGCTTGGCCCCTCATCGGCCACCAGCGCCAGGCCATAGGCCAAGTGCCGCGCCGCCTCGCCGTCAAGATGTTTGCGCAGGTCGGCCGCGAGTTTTGCGGCTACTGGCGGTTTCGCTGACAACCGCCAGATACCGACCGATCCGCCCAGGGTGGTGGCTTCGACCGCCTTTGGCAGCGATTTCTTCAGAAAGTCATCCGCCACCCGCACCAGATCGCGCAGCAGCAGCGATCCGCCCCGAATCGTCGAAAGGTCCTGGGTGTCAAAAATCGACGCCCCGAAGTTTTGCCCTTCGATCATCAACCAGCAGTCACCCGAACCCATGTAGCCCCCATTCTACCAACAGGCGAGAGAAGAGCCGGAATCCCTTGTCAAATCAGTTTCTGACATGCCATCGCGTCACCGCCGACCGGGGCGGAATTTTCATGGGCCCTGTGGAGTGATTATACTAGCTTAAAATCAACAGCTTCACTAAGACACGCCGTCAAGCCGCCCCAGGCGGTATCCAAAAATAGCTGACCCTGTGGAAACCTGCCAAAAAAATCGCTATTGACGAATGGGTTGCTGAGGCTCCGTCTGGCCCCACGTCCGGCGACCCTGTCGGTTGGGATGGGAGTCGGGCTATACCCCGACTTGGGGAGCGTCCGGTGGTCTTGGCAGTTGACCCGGGTTCTTCATCGGACCAACGAACTCGTTGGTCAGGCCCCCCGTCTGGCCTGCGCGGTCGGGTGGTATTGCTGCTTGGCTTGTGCAAGGCTGGGAACGCCCGATTTCCCGTTCTCAGGAAGCCCGATTTGCCGGTAGCAACGATCCCCGCGTCGCTCGAATCCGCCGACCCGGCGCGGCTGGCGGCGGCGCTCACGGTCACGCGGATTTGCACGCTGTGGACACCCGACCCGAAGCTGGACGATGGTCCGGCGCTTGCCGCGCGCATTCGGGGGGCGTGGGGGAGCCGTCTGGTCGCGATGGCCGCACAAGGCAACGCGGCGGCAGGGGCAGCTTTGGCCGCCTTTTTCCCCGACAAACAGGCGACACCCGGCTTTGGCGGCACCGCACCGCCCTACCGCATCGCTGCTGCCACTACGGCGCAGGGGTTCGATGTCACCCTGGCCCTGATCGGCTTTGCCGGTCGCTTTCGGGCACCCGCGTTCGATGCGCTGATCGCCGCCTTGCAGGGTCCGCCGGGTCTTGCGCTTGACTGGGGCAGCGAAAGGGCGGCGCGACTGCACCTGATTTCCGCCGACTGGACCCGCTGCGAAGGCGTTCCGCCCCCGCCCCCGCCCGCCCGCGTCGCGCTGGATTTTGCCACGCCGCTTCGGATCGGCCCAAGCGACGCGCTTGGCACATCCTTTGGCGATATCATCGTCGGACTGGCGGATCGGGGCGCGCAGGTCGAGCCGTGGACCCGGGCTTCGCTTTGTTCCACGGCTCAGCCATTGGCGCGACGTGGCCAAGGCGCTTCGGTTTGACAGCACAGGGCTGCGACCCGTGGTCTGGGACAGCTATTCGTCACGCAACGGGCGGGACCGTGCGGCAGGATATGTCGGCCGTCTGGTCATTGCCGGCGCTGATGCAGACCTGATGGCACTGCTGGCGGCAGGAACCGTCCTTTGCGCCGGAC
>JBCKXH010000073.1:0-12606 GCA_038921555.1 Paracoccaceae bacterium | reverse complement strand
TTGCGCTTGGGCTCGCCGGCGGCCTCGGATGCAGGTGCTGCGGCCTTGTCTTGCGGACCTAGCACCAATGTCACGGTTGCCGCAGGGGCCGGATCGCTCAGGGCCGGTTCGCTCAAGGCCGGATCAACCGGGAAAGCGGTCGGCGTGGCCGCAGGTTTCCTGGCCCGCGACGGGGCGCGTGGTTTGGGCTTGGCCGCAGGTTCCGCAACGGCGGGTTCCACAGGGGCCGCCTGGGCGGGCTCGGCGGCTGCGACCACAGCCACCTCGGCAACTTTGGCGGCAGCCTTGCCACGCGGCGCACGGGTGCGGGATTTCTTGACCGGCGCTTCGGCACCCTCGGGCGGTGCTTCGGGGGAGGCAAGCTTGATCAGCGGAGCGTCAGGCGCCGCGGCCCCGTCATCCCCGCCATCGTCGTCGCCATCGGCGTCACCTTCGGCGTCACCATCGGCATCCGGGGTCTGACCCGCAACGCCGTCTTGCGCCTGCGACTCGTTGCCCGACTTTTTCTTGCGACGGCGGCGGCGCTTTTTCTTGCCATTGCCGGAATCACCCTCAACACGCGGGGCGGTCTCGCGCTCGGTGGGCCTGGCCTCCTCGGTCGCAGCGACAGCACCTTGGGCCTCGTCTTCGACCTCATCGGGATCGTCGATGATATCGGGATCAGCCTCCTCATCCACGGCGGCGCCCATCAGGCTGGCATTGCCGGAAATCACCGGGCTGCTGGGCACGACGCGGGTCGCGGTCTTGAACTTTTCGATCGAGTAATCCGGGCTGATCAGCGTCGGGTCCGCCTCAAGCCGCACGGCCATGCCGTAGCGCGCCTCAATCAGCGCCAGGTGTTCGCGCTTGTGGTTGAACAGGAAGTTGATGATGCTGATCGGGGCCTTGAGCAGGACCTCTTTGCTCCGCTTGCGGGTGCCCTCTTCCTCCAATGCGCGCAGAACCTGTAGCGCAAGGCTGTCATCCGAGCGGATCAGGCCGGTGCCGTGGCAATGGGCGCAGGGCTGGGTGGTCGATTCCAGCATGCCGGGACGCAGCCGCTGGCGCGACATTTCCAAAAGGCCAAAGCCCGAGATGCGGCCGACCTGAATGCGGGCGCGGTCGGTTTTCAGCTTGTCCTTGATGCGCTTTTCAACCGAAAGGTTGTTGCGGCGGTCTTCCATGTCGATGAAGTCGATGACGATCAGGCCGGCAAGGTCGCGCAGGCGCAACTGGCGGGCAATCTCCTCGGCGGCCTCAAGGTTGGTTTTCAGCGCGGTGTCCTCGATGGAGCCCTCTTTGGTGGCGCGGCCCGAGTTCACGTCGATGGCGACCAAGGCTTCGGTCACGCCGATGACGATATAGCCACCGGATTTCAGTTGCACGGTCGGGTTGAACATGCTGCCCAGATAGCTTTCGATCTGAAAGCGCGCAAACAGCGGCACTTGGTCGGCATAGAGCTGCACCACCTTGGCTTGCGACGGCATGATCATGCGCATGAAGTCCTTGGCGGTGCGGTAACCGACATCGCCTTCGACCAGAATTTCGTCAATCTCGCCCGAGTAAAGGTCGCGGATCGAGCGTTTGATCAGATCGCCTTCCTCATAGATCGCGGCGGGGGCGATGGATTTCATTGTGAGTTCGCGGATTTGTTCCCACAGCCGCATCAGATATTCGTAATCGCGCTTGATCTCGGGCTTGGTGCGCTTGGCGCCAGCGGTGCGGATGATCAGACCGGCGCCTTCCGGCACCACGATCTCGCCGGCGATTTCCTTGAGCTTCTTGCGGTCGGCGGCGACGGTGATCTTGCGGCTGATGCCGCCACCACGGGCGGTGTTGGGCATCAGGACGCAATAGCGACCGGCCAGCGACAGATAGGTGGTCAGTGCTGCGCCCTTGCTGCCACGTTCCTCTTTGACGACCTGAACCAGCATGATCTGGCGGACTTTGACGACTTCCTGGATCTTGTAGCGCCGGGCGCGGGGTTTGCGGCTGTGGCTGATTTCTTCGGCCACGTCCTCATCGGCGATGCTTTCTATCTCATCATCGGTCTCCGAGGCGTGGTCGATGGCCCGGAAGGGCGCGTCGCCCTCGCCTTCGTCAGCGTGATTGTGCCCGTGGTGATCCTGCGGCTGTTCGGTGCCGCCTGAGGGTTGCACAAGGGCGTCGGCCCCGGTTTCCTCATCAAGATCAATGACATCCATCCCGGCGATATGGGGGGCGGCCTGAGCCTCGTCGCCGGACTTGGCTGTGGCCGCGCGCGGGCGCTGTGCGGGTCGCGAGCGGCGGTTGTCCTCATCATCCTGGGCGCGGTTGTAGGCGCGCTCTTCCTCCAGCAGGGCTTTGCGGTCGGCCAGCGGGATCTGGTAGTAGTCGGGATGAATCTCGGCAAAGGCGAGAAAGCCGTGGCGGTTGCCGCCGTAATCGACAAAGGCGGCCTGGAGCGAAGGCTCCACCCTTGTCACTTTGGCGAGATAGATATTGCCGGCAAGCTGGCGCTTGTTCAGCGTTTCAAAGTCGAACTCTTCAACCTTGGTTCCGTCAACCACCACAACGCGAGTTTCCTCGGCGTGGGTGGCATCGATGAGCATTTTCTTGGACATGTGCTTTCACTGCGCCGTGCCCGCGACATTTGACGCCGAGGTGGGGCGTGAAGCGAGGTGACAGGGCGGCTTGTTCGGGCGACTGCACGCGGTGGCGGTGACCGGACAATGCCCGGTGGGCAGCCCTCGTCCATCGCCAATCTGTTTGCGCGCTGCATCGCGGTTCTCTTTCGAGGCCCTTGCGAGCCCCACATAAAAACCAGCTAAATCAATGACTTAACAGGTAATTTCCCGGCCTTGCGGCCCATCCGGCTGCACCCGTTTCGGCGCTATTTTTGCGCCAGAGCAGAGGGGCTGCGAATTCTGTCGCGGACCGAAGCCCACTTGCCGCGACCCTAGCGGCAAAGCGGACGCAATGACAATGGCTGATTTGGGGCTGATTTGGTCAAGTTTGGTGCCGCTGGGCGCGCAGAACAAAGACCCGGATTGCCGAGGCAAGGCCGGTATCGCCGCGCGCCTGGTCGATCTCGCAGGCCATTTGATTCAGGGTCTGGCCGCGCTCGTCGGCAAGTCTGCGAAAGTCGGTCCAGAATTCAGGCTCCAGCGAGACCGAGGTGCGGTGGCCGTGCAGGGTGAGCGAGTGTTTTTCTGGGCGTCGATCTAGGCTGGTCATCCCCTTTTGTGCCCATCCAGATCGCGCGCCGCCTTCTCAGCCCGGGCTTGCTCCAACGCCTGCAAAGCCTTGGACCGGCCGCTTTTGGCGGCAGCCTGCGTGCCGCGCGCTTTGGCTGCGGCACGGTCCTGTTGTTTGCGCACCACGCGCAGATTGACGATTTCCGCCACAATTACCCCTTGGGACCGATCATATCCTCGGGCCGGACCACGCGGTCAAAGGTTGCGCCATCGACATAGCCCAAAGCAATGGCTTCTTGCCGCAGGGTTGTGCCATTTTTATGGGCGGTCTTGGCCACTAAGGTTGCGGCGTCATAGCCGATGATCGGGGCAAGGGCGGTGACCAGCATCAGGCTTTCCCGCATCAGCTGGTTGATGCGGTCAAGATTGGCCTTGGTGCCGACCACCATGTTGTCGGTGAAGGAGGCGGCAGCGTCGCCCAGAAGCTGCATGCTTTGCAAGACGTTATAGGACATCACCGGGTTGAAGACGTTCAGTTCGAAATGGCCCTGCGAGCCGGCAAAGCCCACCGTCGCGTCATTGCCGATGACCTGGGCGCAGACCATGGTCAGCGCCTCGGCCTGGGTCGGGTTGACTTTTCCGGGCATGATGGAGGAGCCGGGCTCGTTTTCGGGCAAAGACAACTCACCCAAGCCGGAACGCGGGCCGGAGCCGAGAAACCGCAGGTCATTGGCGATCTTGAACAGCGACACCGCCACGGTTTTCAAGGCGCCGGAAAACATCACCATGGCGTCATGGGCGGCCAGCGCCTCAAACTTGTTGGGGGCGGTGACGAAAGGCAGGCCGGTGATCTGCGCGATCTTGGCCGCCACACGGCTGTCCCAGCCTACCCTTGTGTTCAGCCCGGTGCCGACGGCGGTGCCGCCTTGGGCCAGTTCATAGATCTCGGGCAGGATCTTGTTCACCCGCATGATGCCTTGGGCGACCTGATGGGCATAGCCGCCAAACTCTTGTCCCAGCGTCAGGGGGGTTGCGTCCATGGTATGGGTGCGGCCGATCTTGATGATATCCTTGAACTCTGCCGACTTGGCCACCAGCGCCAGATGCAGCTTGCGCAGGCCCGGCAGCAGCACATCGCGGGCCATCATGGCGATGGCTATATGCATGGCGGTCGGAAAGGTGTCATTCGACGACTGGCCCATATTGACATGGTCATTGGGATGGACCGGCTTTTTGCTGCCCATCACCCCGCCCAGCATCTCGATGGCGCGGTTCGAGATGACCTCATTCGCGTTCATGTTGGTCTGGGTGCCCGATCCGGTTTGCCAGACCACCAAGGGAAAATTGTCGTCGAACTTGCCGTCGATCACTTCTTGCGCGGCCTGTGCGATGATCTTGCCCAGCGCCGGATCAATGTCGTTCTGGGCGATATTGACCAGGGCGCAGGCCTGTTTGATGACACCAAGGGCGCGGATGATCGCCACGGGCTGCTTTTCCCAGCTGATCGCGAAGTTGCGGATCGAGCGCTCGGTCTGGGCACCCCAGTATTTGTCGGACGGAACCTCCAACGGGCCGAAGCTGTCGGTCTCAACGCGGGTGGCGGACATGGCGGTTGTCTCCTGAACTGATCTGCTCAAGTAGCGCCAGCGGCGCGGAAGTTCAATTGGCAGGCGACGGTATGCTGGGATTGGTGCGGCGGAAGACATGGACCCGGGCCGGCGGCAGATTGAACAGGACATAGGCGGTCTGTTTCACGCCAAGCCCGAGGGCGGCGATTTGGCCATCGCTGATCGGGGGCCGCGGGCCGTAGGTGAATTGCACATAGCGGCCTTCGGGTGCCAGGATGTCGAAGGCGGCGCGCACGATGCTTTCGCGGATCTCCAGCGGCATCGACAAGAGCGGCAGGCCGGAAATTACCGCAGTCACGCCCGGCTCGACATGGGTGGCGGCACTCTGTGCCCTGGCGTTATGAACCGTCACACCGGGAAAGGCGGCCCGCAGGTGGGCGACGAAATCGGGATTGAACTCGAACAATGTCAAGTCCTGTGGCCTGACCCCGGCGGCCAGGATCGCCTTGGTGAAGACGCCGGTGCCGGGGCCGAACTCGACCACCCGGTCGAGGGATTTCAGGCTGGCCGTCATGGCGCGGGCGAGATACCGCGACGAGGGTGCGATGGCGGAAATCTGTTTCGGCCGGCTGAGAAGCTGGCGAAAGAACAGCATTGTGTCGGTCATCACTGGCCTATTGCTTGCGGAATTTGTCGAGGCGGACGATCTGGGCGTCTTGCGGCGGCGGGTCGTCTTCGGGGTCCTCGTCCTCGTCCTCGTCATGGGTATCAAAACGCAGGCCGAACTCGACCGACGGATCGACGAAAGTGCGCAGGGCGTCGAACGGAATCGCCAGCGGTTCGGGATTGTCGCCGAAGTTGAGCGTGATGGTAAAGCCGTCGTCGCTGACCGTCAGATTGTCGAACCAGTGCTGGATGACGATGGTCATTTCGCCGGGATACCGGTTGCGCAGCCAAGCGGCCATCTGCACCCCTTCGATCTTGGTGTCGAAGGTGATGAAGAAGTGATGCGCCCCGGGAAGGCCGTTCTTGGCGACGTCGCGCAGCACGGCCTGGATCAGGCCGCGCATCGCACGGTGCATGAGGTTCCCGTAATCAATCGACCGCGTCATGCCTGCTCCTGTTCGCAATGGGCCAGAGCATAGGCAATTTACCCGTGAAGGGAAGGGGCGCATTACAGCAAAGACACCACCGCCGAGGTCAGCGCGGCGAGGGCCAGAACCAGCGGCAAGGATTGGTGCAGTCTGAGCAGAAGATAGGCCGAGGCCACGGCCAGGGCGGCGGGGAACAGATTCAACGAGGTGAAATCGGGCAGGATCATGTGGAAAGGTGTGGCGTCTGTTCGGGTGACGGTGGCAAAGAACACCTGTGCTGCGAACCACAGCGACAGGTTGGCGATGACGCCGACCACCGCCGCCATGATGGAACGGAGCGCGCCGGACAGCCGGGGGGCGGCGGTCAGGCGGGCAATCCACGGCGCCCCGGCGAAAATCCACAGAAAGCACGGCGCAAAGGTCATCCACAGCGCGATTGCGGCGGCAAACACCCCGCCCGCCATCCCGTGTTTCTGCCAGGCCGCGACATAGGCCACGAATTCGACGACCAGGATCAGCGGCCCCGGCGTGGTTTCGGCCAGACCCAGCCCGTCCATCATCTGCTTCACCGTCAGCCAGTTCTGCTCGGCCACCACCGACTGGCTCATCCAGGCCAGCACGGCATAGGCCCCGCCAAAGGTGACCACGGCGAGTTTGGCGAAATAGAGGCCGATGTCGGCATAGATGCCGGGGTGAAAGCTGACGAGCAGCGCCAGCGGGATCAGCCAGACCGCACCCCAGATCAGCACGGCTTGCAGCGTCGCCCCCCAGGGAGGCGGGCTGTCGAGGGCTTGGGCCGCTGTGGTGGTGGTGACGTAACCGTAAAGTCCCGCCGCCAGAATGACCAGCGGGAAGGGCAGGCCAAAGACGAACAGCGCGGCAAAGGCCAGAACGGCAATCACCCAATGCGCGCGCGATTTGAGCGCTCGCTTCGAGACGCGCAACAAAGCCTCCAGCACCACGGCGACGACAGCGGCCTGCACCCCGGTGAACAGGGCGGCAATCAGCGGAACCTGACCATAGGCGGCATAGATCATCGACAGGCCAAGCACGATCGCAGCGCCGGGCAGCACAAACAACAGCCCGGCAATCAGGCCGCCCAAAGTGCCGTGCATCCGCCAGCCGACCCAGGTGGCAAGCTGCATCGCCTCGGGTCCCGGCAACAGCATACAAAACGACAGGGCCGACAGGTAGTCCGGTTCACTGACCCACTTCCTTTCCTCGACCAGATCGCGGTGCATGAGGGCGATTTGCGCCGCCGGACCGCCAAAGGACAGCAAGCCGATGCGGGCGAAGGCACGGGTCAGTTCTGGCAAGCTGGGGTCTGGCAAGCTGGGGTCTGGCAAGCTGGGGTCTGGCAAGCTGGGGTCTGGCAAGCTGGGGGGGGCGGGCTGTGACATGGCTGGCCTCCTTTTGGGGGAAAGTGACGCTTGGGCCACAGCCTCACGGGGGCGTTCGCAGGACCCCAAGGTGAGCAATAGCTGTGCGGGGATGCCGGGGTCAAGAGACGGCTTTGGTGGGATCGCGCAGCAATTTGGTCGCGCAGCAATTTGGTCGCGCAGCAATTTGGCACGGGTCGGGGGAAGGTGCAGGTTTCTGTTGCCAGGTACCTGCGAACCCCGCCTTGAGCGGCTAAGCCCAAGGACTTAAGTTCGGCGACCAGAACTGCTTACGCAGCCATGGCCATTGCCGGAGCACGGTTGTCATTGGCAACTGTACTTTTGCACCGATAACGGTGGTAGCTCACCGAGCGAAAGCTGGCCCCTTTAGACGTTCGTCGATCCTGTTTCGACCCCATGGCCGGCAATGAACCGGAGTTTGGTGGAGTCGCCGGGTACCGCCCCCGGGTCCGAGCCGTGTATTATGGGTGCGTTTATCGCCATAGTCCGAGTTGCCCCGGACCAGAGCAACATAGGGCGGCAAGGCGAGGGACGCAAGGCCGCAGGTCGCCGGGTCAGAAGCCCGCTTTGATCGCTTCGAACTCATTCACCATGCGGTCGCGCATGGCATGGTCGATCGGGGTCTGCGCCAAAAGAATGGTCGAGATCGGGTCAACATCGGCCGCCTTCAGCTCTTCCAGCGAAATCTGCGCCATCGCCACGGTTCCGGTCGCGGCATAGCCGAGATTGTCCAGCAAGCCCTTGGCCGAGCCGTGGTCAAGCCAGGCGTTGATGAAGTCATAGGCCTTGTCTTCGCTGCCGGGGCCGTCCTTGAGGTTGATGTAACCGCAGAACCACGATGAGGATCCCTCTTTGGCCTGACGCTGAAAGCCGACCGGGAAATCCTGCCCGCGCAGCAAGGCGATGGAATCATTCCACGCCCAGGCCACCAGAATCTCACCCGAAGCCATCAGCTGGCTCAGCTGCGACGCATCGGACCAATAGGCCTTGACCAGCGGATTGACCTGGCGCAGCCAGTCGGCGGCGGCGGTGAACTGTTCTTCGCTGATATTGGTCCAGTCGGTCACGCCGGTCGCCAGCAGGGCCAGCGCCCAGACGTCGTCGGTATTGTCGGGCAGCGAAATGCGGCCGGCGTATTTTGGATTGGTGAAGACCGAGAGCGAGGCGATATCCTCAGCCGGCACTTCGTCGGTGTTATAGGCCACGGCGGTATAGGCAAAATCGGTCGGAATAAACCAGACCCCGGTATCATCCTTGAAGATCGTCGAATCCATGAAGCGCGGATCTATTTCAGCAAAGTTCGGGATTCTGCTCACATCCCACGGCTCGATGATGCCAACGTCGCGGTATTTCTGGATCATCTGGCTGCATGGATGCGCCACATCGGCCTGAAAGCCCGAGGTCAGTTTCTGAAACGCCTCATCATCATCGCTGAACAGGGCGTAACTTGGCATCTGGCCATGCTTGGCGACATAGGGCTCGATCAGGGCCTGATTGTCATAGCCGGACCAGTCGAAAACCGTAAGCTCCGGGTCGGCGGCTTGCAGGGTCGTGGCGAAACACAGGGCAAGGGTGGTGGAGGCGAGCAGCAGGGATTTTTTGGACATGACGGCTCCTGATTGGTGTCCCGGACCGTTGGTGACGCCCGGTTGGCATTTGGCGAAAGCGAGGCGGCGTGAAGTTTCTCTTGGGGACATTTTTCGGTTAAAGCGGTCGATTATGCAAGGGGTATCTATCGGCATGATTTTTCAGCGGCACCTGTGCTCTACAGGCTGATTTCCGGACTATAGACCAATGCGGTCGCCGGTGGACAGATCCACCGAAGACTGTCGGTGCCGCAGACCGAGGCTTGGCTTGGCGGGAAGACCTGCCGCGACTTGGGGTCAAGAGCCATGCGATGGTGCGACCTAGCAGGCCGCCTTTGATCGCAGCCAGCGCAACTTCGGGGTAGTGCGCTGAGGACCGGATAGAAGACCTGCCTGTGGCATATGAGGGGGACCGTGGCCCCTGTGGGGCCGCGTAAGCCCCCGAATGGCCCGGTCTGATTGGCCGGAGGTGCCAAGCCGCAGGGCAAGGGGGGTTGGGCTTGCCGAGATCGGTCGTAAATCCGGCAGCACCTGCCTAGGGTGGGCGCGGTTTCGCGCCTGCCCGTGGTGACGAGGAACCATAGCGCCTGATGGCGCGGATTAGTCCGAGCAAGCAGGCGCGGCCGGATTTGACCGGGTCAAATCCGGCAAGCAGAAGGAGAGGTGCGCATAAATGCACACCCTACGGCGCGCTGGCAAGCAGCCTGTGCCAAGCGAAATCCGTCGTCACATCGGGTAGGTGAGTCAGGTCAAAGGCTCTCGTTTTTTAGTGGTCGTGTGATTTCTTCGGAAAACCGGTAACCACTTTTCCTCATCACGCTCTAGGTTGCCACATGCAACGATGAACCAAGGTAAGCCCGATGACCCAACTTGACCTGTCCTATGTCCGCAACCAGTTCCCGGCCTTTTCGGAGCCGCTGCTGGCCAGCCATGCCTTTTTCGAGAACGCCGGCGGCTCTTATCCCTGTGGTGCGGTGGTCGAGCGGCTGCACCGCTTTTACACGACGCGAAAGGTGCAGCCCTATGGCCCCTATCCGGGCGCGCAGGCCGCAGGCGCCGAGATGGATGAGGCGCGGAGCCGGCTGGCCGCGCTGATGGGTGTGGCTGAGGATGAATTGTCCTTTGGCCCCTCGACCAGTGCCAACACCTTCGTGCTGGCGCAGGCCGTGCGGCAATGGCTGCGCAGGGTCGATCTGGGGCAGGATGCGGCGATCGTGGTGACCAATCAGGACCATGAGGCCAATTCCGGCGTCTGGCGCCGGCTGGCGGATGAGGGGATCGAGGTTCGCGAATGGCGGATTGATCCGCAGACCGGGCATCTGGACCTTGGTGGCCTGCAGGCGCTGCTGGCTGACGGCAAGGTCAGGCTGGTGGCCTTTCCCCATTGCTCGAATGTCATCGCCGAGATCAACCCGGTGGCCGAGATCTGCGCCATGGCCCGCGCCAAGGGCGCCCGCAGCGTGGTGGACGGCGTGTCCTATGCGCCGCACGGAATGCCGGATTTCCCCAGCCTGGGCTGCGATGTCTATCTGTTCTCGGCCTATAAAACCTATGGCCCGCATCAGGGCCTCATGCTGATCGCGCGCGATTTTGGCGCGGAACTGCCAGCGCAGGGCCATTATTTCAACGCGGACAGCCTGTCTAAACGCTTTACCCCCGCTGGGCCCGACCACGCCCAGATTGCCGCCTGCGCTGGTATGGCCGATTATATCGACGGGCTTCATGCCCACCACTTTGCCGCCGCCGCCGATCCTGCCGTCGACCCTGCCGCGCGCAACCGCGCCGTGCATGACCTGATGCGCGCGGCCGAAGTCGCGGTGATCGCCCCGCTGCTGGACTATCTCGCCGCCCGCAATGACCTGCGCCTGATCGGGCCGCGCCGGGCCGAGGACCGGGCACCGACGGTGGCGGTGGCGCTGGAGTGCGCCGCCGAACCGGTATCGCAGGCTTTGGGCCGCGACGGCATCGCCTGCTGGGCAGGTGATTTCTATGCTGTCCGCCCGCTGGCCGCCCTTGGCATCGACCGTGACAAAGGTGTTCTGCGGATGAGCGCCACGCATTACACCTCAGCCGGTGAGGTGAGCCGGCTGATCGCGGCCCTTGACCGGGTGCTGTAGGGAAATCGTCGGAGGGCGGGCGCTTTGTCCGCCTTGATCTACCGTGAGTATTTGAGAAAGGGTAAGGCAAGGGTGATCCGGTTCGCCGTGCCGGTGGTGTCCTTGGCGAAGGGCGCGGGCAGGGTGGTGATCGCAAGGTCTTTTCGCACTTTTGGCGCTTCTGTCCGCCAACTTGAACCCGGCGATCATGTACTGGAGAGTGGAATTTCTGCCTGACCTCTTGCGCTGGCGCCTGCGAGGGCGGAAACTGCGACGTGACGCAGATCACCCCCGCCCGGCCGAGTTTTGCGGGCAGCCCGCAACCGCCCGTCAAAGGGCCAGCCAGCGCAGGACCACAGATGCCAACCGCCGCCAAGTTAATCGCAGCCGTGGCCTTTGCCGTCGTGGGCTGGCTGGCTGCGGGCTATTACGTCCTGCGGCTGCCCGAGGGCACCCCGAACGGGTATTTCGCCCCGATAACGGCGGCGCTGGGCTTCGTGATCGGCTGGCTTACGCTGGGTCCCGCCGTCGGGCGGGGTTATCGTGAGGCGGTGTCATTGGGGCTGCGGACCTCGCTTTTTCTGCTGGCCTGGGCGCTGATCGGGTTTTCGGTCTACCGGATGATCATCCGTTCGACCAAGATGATTTACCGCGATGTCGGTGAGGCGATGTTGGATGTGCCGATGCAGATGCTTTACTATGGCAAGCTGATGGGTTCGGCGCCCTTCATCGCCACGCTGATCATCGGCGGGATTTTGGGGGGGCTGGCGGCCGAAAGCGCCGCCCGGCGCTGGCGCTGATGGGCGGCAGCAACCCCGGCGCTGCGGTGCGGCTGCGCGCGGTCTTGGGCCGAGCGGGTGGTCCACCGGGGCCGCAGACGCCGGACGAGGTGGCGCGCTGGGCGTGGTTTGTCCTTGTTTGCGGGGCCGGGCCGGAAACCGCGCGGTGCGGGCCGGAACTGGCCGAGGATATCATGGCTTTATATGGTGTGGTTGGTGCCGATGAGGTCGCGGCCCGGCTGGGGCCGATGGCGGTGCGGGCCGCGTCGCGGGCGCGGGTCGTGACGGCACCGACCTTGCAGCGGCAGCGGGCCGGGACTGGGGATGTGGTGGTGGCGCGCCAGAGGCTGGCCTATGCCAGCTTCTTTTCGGTTGAGGAATATGACCTGTCGTGGCGCCGCTTTGATGGCGGGGTGAGCGAATTTGTCACGCGGGCTGCCTTCATCTCGGGCGATGCGGTGACGGTGCTGCCCTATGATCCGGTGCGTGACCGCGTGCTGGTGGTCGAGCAGTTCCGCGCCGGCCCCCATGCTAGGGGTGACGCGCAATGCTGGCAGATCGAGGCGGTGGCCGGGCGGGTCGATCCGGGGGAGACCCCGGAACAGGCGGTGCTACGCGAGGCGGTCGAGGAGGCCGGGCTTGATCTGCAGGGTCTGCTGGCGGTTGCGAACTATTACCCCTCGCCCGGCGCGGTCAGCGAGTATCTGTATTCCTTTGTGGCGCTGGTGGACCTGCCCGATGGGTCGGGCGGGGTTTTTGGGGTGGCCGAGGAGGCCGAGGATATTCGCACCCATGTGATCAGCTTTGACCGGCTGATGGAACTGGTCGGCTCGGGCGAGATCGAGAATGCGCCGCTGATCCTGACGGCGCTGTGGTTGCAGCGGGAACGCGGGCGGATCAGGGCGGGGTGATGTCGCTTTACGCGACA
>JBCKXH010000072.1:0-12636 GCA_038921555.1 Paracoccaceae bacterium | reverse complement strand
ACACGTTTTGGCGCTTCGTGCGCGCGTTGTTGCTTTCTCGAAAGAATGCGATTCGGACGGGGCAGCCCATGCGCGGTTCCGGGTTTCAGTGAAGTTCAACCACGACATGGTGATTCTGAATCGGGAGACGGGCCGACTTGAGCCTCGGACGCAGGGAAATAGTGGTTGTCACGGTAAGTTGGAGGCCCTGCGGGATTGGATCGAAGCGGGTATGGCGGTTGACCTGCCCCTCGGTCAGCCTTGATGATGTGACAGCCCGTCGAGGGAATCGATGTGCCAAGGTGGGACTGCGACAATCTACAAAGGAGAGCGGTCATGGGCCAATGGTCGCTGAGGTGCCCGCTGATCCCAGCGCAGGTCAAGGCCAAACCGTCGCGCTGCCACGACGAGCACCCGCATTCCGTCCGGTGCCACTTCTTGCCCGTTCCGTTGCCCGCAATCACCGCAGCCCGTTGTCCCGACATGCTCAACCTGAACCAAGATATCGTTTTAACAATGAAGCGCACGGGGATCCGTTTTCAAGCCTCGGGATCCCCGCACGCGTCAGCGCCCAAAGCCCAAAGGCAACGCGCGCAAGTCCCAGGCCTTGCACGCTTGGGCGGTCCGCGGCACTGTACAGAGACAAGGCCGCAAGGCAGCACCTGGTAGAGAAGTGCAGAACTTGCTCCATTTCGGTTTTACGGTTATATTACAGCCTAATAATCCAGATACACCGCCAAACGCAGATCGCAAATCGACAGCCCTCCTCGTCCATTTTAAGGCACTTTCTCTTCGCTCGGCAACTTACCCGGAACTCCGCACAAGTCCGCGCTGCACTGTGAAACAGTCACCACATCGCATCTCGCACGGATTATCAGATTTGGGCTTGCATGAAACAATAACGTTTCAATATACTCACCGCAGAACCGCCGCGCTGCGCGATTGTCAGTACGATTCTTGCTAGGCGGATACTGGCACCCGGCCAACCGCACAGACCGCAGCACGCCGCGCAACCATTGGGGGAATACGATGAAAAGGCCTATGATCGTCCGCGCCACTGGTCTTGGCCATCCCGAGGGGCCGTGCCAGCTGGATGATGGGCGCGTGCTCTACGCCAACACCTACGCGAGCGAGATCGGCGTCTGGGACCCCGCCACCAACACCCAGGGCACCTATGCCTTTGTTGGCGGCGGCCCCAATGCCTGCATGCTGGGCAGCGACGGCGCGATCTATTCGACTCAAACCCCCAATGTCGGCTCCTGGGCCGCGCCCGAACACCGGCCTCCCTCGATTCAAAAGACGCTCCCCGACGGCAAGGTCGAGATATTGGCGACCGAGGCGGATGGGATCAGGTTCGACGGCCCCAATGACCTGTGCTTCGGCCCGGACGGCAGGCTCTATTTCACCGACTCTGGCGATTGGGATACGGTCAACAAACCCCATCCCGGCCGGATCGTCGTGATCGAAACCGACGGTACCGCAAAGATCCTCGAGGAACTCGACCACGTCTATCCCAATGGCATCGTCCTAGAACCCGACGGCTCGATCATTTGGGTCGAAAGTTTCACGCTACGCGTCGTACGGCGGAAACCCGACGGCAGCAAACAGGTGATCCACACCCTTGCAGAGGGCCATATCCCCGACGGTCTCAAGATCGACACGCATGGCGATCTCTGGATCACCACAGTAGCCTCGGGCGGCGTCGACTGGCTGGCCGCCGACGGCACCCACAAGGGCTTTCTCGAAGTCGGTGGCACGATCCTGAATTGTTGCTTCGGCAAAGGGGGCAAGCTGTTCTGTTGCGACATGGGGCCATATGATGTGACCGGGGCGGCCATGTCGGGCCGCCTGGTCGAGGTCTATCTCGGCGTCGAAGGCATGCCGCATTTTCGCGGCGCAATAGGATAAAGGCGCAGAAACTTGAAGATTGAGAGAGTCGAGGCCATCCCGGTCAGCTATCCGGAGCCGAATGATTTCAACGCATTGCGGCATCTCTGCCTGTGCAAGATCACCGCAGATGACGGGCAGGTCGGCTGGGGCGAATCCATCACCCAGTTCCCCGAGGCGAATTTCGCCGCCAAAGCCATCATCGAAGGCATGGCCCCCGGCCTGATCGGCAAAGATCCGGTGCATACCGAGGCGCTCTGGCGGCAGAACAAACAACAGGCGTGGTGGTATGGCTATCACGGCGGCATCGCCTCTTATGCCATCTCCGCCATCGACATCGCGCTCTGGGATCTCAAGGGCAAATCGCTGGGACGCTCGGTGATCGACCTCTTGGGCGGGGCAGTGCATGACAGGCTGCCCGCCATCGCCTCTTGCCACGGCCATTTCGCCTCGATCGAGGAAATGGCCGAAGAGACCGCCGAATGGGTCTCGACCGGGTTGCAGGGCCTGAAAACCGGCTTTGGCAAACGCGGCAACGCCAACCTCGGCTACGACCACACCCGCGACGTCGCCTATGTCAAGGCGATGCGCGAGGTGCTGGGTGACAAGATGCTGATGATCGACAATGGCATCGCGATCAAATGGGACGTGACCGACGCGGTGCGCCGCGCCAAGGCGATGGAGGAATACAACCTCGCCTGGATCGAGGAACCGCTGGGTGCCTGGGATCCGGAAGGCTACGCCAACCTGCGCGCCAAAACCACGACCCGCATCGCCTATGGCGAACGCGAATGGACGCTGGAACAGTTCGAACGCATCCTCGCCACCGGCACAGTCGATGTGGTCGGCGTCGATCCGGGGCGGGCCGAGGGCATCACCGGCTTCAAGAAAATCACCGAACGCTGCGAGTTTTACCGCCGTCAGGCCAACGCCCACGCATGGTCATCTGCCATCGTCTCGGCTGCCAGCCTCGCGATCTCGTTCAACTCACCCGCCTGCAAACTGTTTGAGCTGAAACCCCTGCGCAACCCGATGCAGCATGATCTGGTCGAACGGCCATTCGACCATGTCGACGGCTGGATCTACCCGCCCACCGGGCCCGGTCTGGGGATCGAGGTAATCGAAGATGTGGTGAACAGCTACCGGAGTGCAAAAGTTTTGGAAGGACACTGACACCGCCTCGCGCGTGCCGCCCTGGGAGGGGGGGGGCGCGCCGGGCAGAGATGGTCGCAACCCTGCAGGCGGGCGTTGCGGCCCCTGATGCAAATGCCCAGAAAAATGAAGGAGAAACCCCGTGAATTTGTCACTTCGCAGTCTCATGTTCCTTACAGTCGGTTGCGCCGCCCTGACTGCCGGCACGGCCTACGCTCAAGACCCGTCAGACACGCAGATTCCCAGCACCGGCGAGGTGGTCGAAGGTGCCCCCTTCACCGTCGTGCGTGACTGGGGCACCTTCACCCTCGCCGACAGGATCGCAGCCAAGGTCCGGGCAGGCGAAACCATCAATTACGTCTTTTCTTATCAGGCCTCGGGCATCCCGCTGTTTTCCCCGCAATATGCGGCGGGCTACCAGATGGGCTGCGAAATGGGCAGCGCGATCTACCCGATGAACTGCACCTCCATCGCGCCGGTGCAGAACGACCCCAACATGCAGGTCAGCTAGATCGAGGCGCTGCTGGCCACAGACAGCATCGACTGTATCGGGATCGAGCCGGTCAGTTCCGATGCGCTCACCGCCATCACCAACCGGATGATGGATGCGGGCATCCCGGTCTTTACTTCCGGCGTCACCTCCAACGGGCATGAGTTCACCAATTTCACCCAGACCCCCGATCTCGAAGGGGCCTATGCCGCCGAAACCATCCTGCAATGGATGGCCGACACCGGCAAAGACGACATCCGCGTCTTTGCGGTCTCGGGCGGCGATCCGACGCAATTCTGGGCACAGGGCCGGATGCAGGGCTTTGTTGAAACGATTCAGGCCGCCCTGCCCGACGCCACCTTTGTGACCACCCATGAAAACGGGCTGAACACGAGCTATGATCCGGGCCGGACCTTTGACATCTACCGGTCCTTCCTGATCGCCAACCCGACTGTGCAATTCATCCAGAACGTCGATATCGGGGCCGAACACGCGAACCGGGCGATCGAAAGCCTCGGTCTGGAGGGGCAAGTCTATACCACCGGCTGGAACTCCTCCAAGGCGCAGCTTGACGGGATCGAGTCCGGGATTCAGGCCGCGCTCTTTGACCAGCGCTGGCCCGATCAGGCGGCGTTCGGCGGTCCGGCCTGTGCGCAGTTTCTGGCCAATGGCGTGATCCTGCCCAACACTCAGACACTCAAGGCCGTGCTGGCCGCCGATGTCGATGCGGCACGGGCCTCGCTTGACCGGATTCTGGGCGAATAGGACTATCAGCACCACCGGGACGGGCCACATTATCTGTGGCCCGCTTCATGTCTGACCAAAGGAACCGCGTACATGGCCGATACCCCTGACAAACCCCTTGGCAGTCCGGGTAGCGGCGCTTTCTCCGCAGGCAAGGCGACACTGGATCTCGCGCTGCGGATCGGCGGGCTCTTTGCGGCGATAATCGCGGTAGCGCTGGTGTTCATCGCGATCAACCCGGCCTTTGCCAATCCCAACCTCGGCGTCTCGATCCTGCGCTCGCTCTCCTCCGTGGCGATCATGGGACTGGGCCTGACCATCGTGATCGTGGTGGGCGAAATCGACCTCTCCTTCGGCGCGATGTACGGGCTCGCGGCCAATGCGCTGGCAGTGATGTGGATCGTGGGCGGCGTGCCGGTCTATCTGGCGATTCCGCTCGCCATCGGGCTAGGGGCTTTGGTCGGGCTTTTCAACGGGGTGCTGGTCACGTCGATGAAAATCCCCTCCTTCATCGTGACGCTAGGCAGTTACAACCTGCTCTACGGCATCTCGCTCTGGATCACCAACACCGGCACATTCAACCCGGCTTATCCGCCCTCCGGATCCAGCGTGGACGAGGGACAACTCGCCTTCTTCGTCTCTCTGACGCAAAGCGTTGGTGCCTATCGCATGTCGATTCAGGTGTTCTGGATGCTCGGCATCGCGCTCTTGGTGGCCTATCTGCTGCACCACTCGCTTTTCGGCTTCCGGCTCATGGCCATCGGCGGCAACCCCACCGCCGCCGCCCTCGCCCGCCTGCCGGTGCGACGTTACAAGATTCTGGCCTTCATGCTCTGCGGCGCGCTGGCCGCCGTCGCGGGCATACTCGACTTTTCCTTCATCCAGACCACGCAGCCTGACATCGGCCTCTCCCAAACCTTCCCGGTCTTTGCCGCCGTCATCATCGGCGGAGCCAGCCTCTCAGGCGGTAAAGGCACCGTCATCGGCACGCTTGGCGGCGCGCTCCTGCTGGCAGAGCTTCAGATCGGCTTGGCCCTGCTCTCCCCAGGCCCGCATGTGCAGCAAATCTTCCTTGGTGCTGTCACCATCAGTGCCGTGGCTCTCGACCTCTATCTCACCCGCATCCGGCAACGGCGGGCCGGATGAGCGCGCCCCTGCCCCATGGCATCTCGCTGCGCGGGGTCTCCAAATCCTATGGTGCGACCACCGCGCTCGCGGGTGTCGACCTCGACCTCACCCCTGGCGAAGTGCTGGGTATCGCCGGTCCCAACGGTGCTGGCAAATCCACCCTCGTACGGATGATCGCAGGCGAAGAGCGGCCCAGCGGCGGCACGCTCACCCTCAATGGCGCGCCATGGTCGCCCTCTGACGACTGGCACGCCGTCGCCGTCGTGCATCAGGAACCGCAGCTTTTCCACAATCTTACCGTCGCGCAAAACGTCATGGTCGGGCGCGAAGGGCACAAGCATCGCCTGCCCCGCCTCTGTGCCCCCGACCTCGCGGTGATGCAGGCTTTCGGCATCGGCCACCTGCGCAACCGCGCGCTTGGCGATTGCTCGCTCGCCACGCAGCAGCGCACCGAAATCGCCCGCGCCGTCGCCCGCGCCGCCACCGTATTCCTGTTCGACGAGCCCAACTCCGCCCTCACGAACGAAGAATCCGACGCGCTCTTTGCCGAGATTCGCAAACTGGCCGAGGCAGGCAATATCGTCGTGCTGATCACCCACCGGCTGCAGGATTTCGTACGCCATTGCACCCGCGTCGCTGTGGTCCGCGACGGGCGGGTGGGCGCGATCCTCTCCGGCGACACGCTAACCGAAGATCACATCGCCCGCCAACTCGTCACCGACACCGCCACCGCCACGATCAGCGCCCGAAACCGCGCAAGCACCACCACCGGCGCTCCGGTTTTCACGCTCCAGAACTGGTCCCACCCCCGCGCCTTTCGCGGCATCGACCTCGTGGGCGCATCCGGCCGGATCATCGCGCTGATGGGCGTTGAAGGCTCCGGCGCACGCGAACTCCTGCGCTCGCTCGCTGGGCTGGAGGTCTGCACCGGCAGGCTCGACATCTCAGGCGCGACCGGTCAGGCCGGCCTCGATCGCTTCACCGCCTATGTCCCCGCCACACGGGCGCAAAGCCTCTACAGCAATTACACCGTGGGTGAGAATCTGCTGGTCCGTCTGGGCAAACCGCAGATCGCCGGTTTCGCCATGGCGCTGCGCAAACGGCAGATGCAGCAACTGGTCAGCGACGCCGTGACGCGGTTCAAGGTCAAGACCGGCAGCACCAGCCAACCGATCCGCTCGCTCTCTGGCGGCAACCAGCAAAAGGTCGCCATCGCACAGGCGCTCATCGGCAACCCGCGCCTCACCCTGCTGGAAGAACCGACACGCGGCGTCGATATCCACTCCAAAGGCGAGATTTACCGCCTCCTGCGCGATTACGTTGCGCAAGGCAATTCCGTGGTGATTTACTGTACCGAAGTGCTCGAAGTCTTCGAAGCCGCAGACGAGGTCCGCGTGATGTCCGAAGGCCACCTCTCCGCCCCGCTCTCCATTGCAGACATCGCGCATGTGGAGGAACTGGCCAGCCAGATCAACCACCTCGAAAGCCATCAGCGAAGTGCCTGGCTGCGCCATTAAGACAGCCCCGGCAGGCCGGGCCGTTTCGGAAACGTTATCTTGACTCGCTGAATTGAAACGATATCATTCGGGCAATACCAAACTTGTGCGATTTGGGAGGGGGCGGAATGAGGGGGCTCAGAGGCAAGGTCGCGGCCGTCACCGGCGCAGGCTCCGGCATCGGACAGGCAGCGGCGCTGCGGCTTGGCGAGGAGGGCTGCAAGCTCGCCGTCATGGACTGGAAGGGCGACACAGCCGAGGCCACAGCCGCCATGATCCGCGCCGCCGGGGGCGAGGCCATCGGCATCAGCGTCGATGTCAGTCAGGAATCACAAGTCGCCGCCGCCTTTGCCGAAGTAATCGGGACTTTTGGCCAACTCGACATCCTCTGCTCCAACGCCGGAATCTTTTCCGCCGAACGCGACCGGCCCGTCGACGAGCTCCTGATCGAGGTCTGGAACGAGATTGTCGGCGTCAACCTGACCGGCATGTATCTGGCCTGCAAACACGGGGTCGCCGCAATCCGGGCCACGGCGGGCAAAGGGGCGGTGGTGCTGACCGGCTCACCCACCGGCATGTCCGGCTGCACCCCAGCCAACACCGCTTACGGCACCTCAAAAGGCGGGGTGCATGGGCTGTCGCGGATCATGGCGGTCGATTTCGCGCCCCATGGGATCAGGGTCAACGTGGTCGTGCCGGGCTTTACCCTGACCCCCATCGTGCGCGAACTCGTGGCCGACCCCGAGGTTTACAAATGGCAGGTCGCCAATATCCCGCTGCGGCGCGGGGCAGAACCACATGAAATTGCGGGGGCCGTGGCCTTTCTCGCCTCTGACGACGCCTCCTACATGACCGGCTCTTTCATGTTCGTGGATGGCGGGCTGACCGCGATCTGAGGCGATGCGCGGGCCACACACGCCCGTCAGAAGACACGTTAATGCACATCTCAGGGAGGGATAATCACCATGACTCATCATAGCCTTAACAATCGCCTAGCGCTTGGCGCATTCGCGGCATTGCTCGGTGGCAGCGCGCTCAGCGCCCAAGAATCCATCGGTTTTGTCACCCATGCGCAGGGCGACCCCTTCGTGCAGCAGATCATCGACGGGGCCAATGCCGCCGCCGCCGATCTGGGGGTTACCGTGACCGTGGCACAGCAGGCAGGCGGCGCGCCCGAGGGGCAGTTGCAACTGGCGCAGGACTTTGCCAACGCGGGCGCGCAGGGCATCGCCACTTCGGTTCCCGGCGAATCCATGGCCCTCGCGCTCAATGAGCTGATCGGTATGGGCGTGCCCATCGTGCAGTTCAACCTGCTCAGCACCGCCGTCAACGCGCCCTATGTCGGCGAGAAATCGGTAGAAAGCGGGCGGGTTCTGGGCCGGATGATCGTCGAGCAGTTAGGCGGGGCCGATGCCACCGGCACCGTGATCATCGGCAATTGCTTCCCCGGCTTCCCGGTTCTGGAAAACCGCGCAATGGGCGTGCAGGAATCGCTCGCTGCAGCACCGGGGCTCACCGTGCTCGGGCCATTCGACGTCAAAGTATCGGCTGTCGAGAACTACAACCGCTGGGAACAGCTTTACGCCGCCAACCCCGAGGCCATCGCCATGATCGGCCTCTGCGCCCCCGACATCACCTCGCTGGGGCAATTGAACGCCGCCAACGGGGACAAGTTCATCGCCGGTGGCTATGACATGACCGAGCTGAACCTCAGGGCGATCGAGGAAGGCCACGCCTATGTTACCATCGGGCAAAGCGCCTTTGTGCAGGGCTATCTGCCCGTCGCGCTTCTGGTGAACTCCATCCGCTCCGGCACACCGCTCTCGCCCGGTTTCTATGACGCAGGCGCACAGGTGGTGACGGCGGACTCGGTCGACATGGGCAACGGCCTGCCGCCGATCAGCTTTGCCGAGGCGATAGCCATGGCCGCCGATCCGGCCGCAACCGCCGCCTATTACAAACCCTGGACCGACGCTCTCACCGCCGGGGTCCTCTCTGCCGAACCGCTCCCGATCAGCGCCGAAGCGGAATAACCCCCTGCAAACGTTCACCACGGGCGGCCCCATACCGGGCCGCCCGTTTGACACTGCTCCAGCCCGCCAAGGGGGCCCATGACCGCCACCCCGCTCATCTCTGTGCGCCATCTGCGCAAAGCCTATGGCGGCGTCGTGGCGCTGGACGACATGAGCATCGACGTCCTGCCCGGCACGATCCATGCCATCGTCGGCGAAAACGGCGCGGGTAAATCCACCTTGATGAAGGTGCTGGCCGGTGCGGTCCAGCCGGGCGGCGGGACGATCCTGCTCAACGGCGCGCCCGTGACGATCACCACGCCCGCCGCCGCCCGCGCCCTTGGCATCGGCATCGTCTATCAGGAAATGAGCCTGTTTCCTGAACGCTCCGTGCTGGCCAATCTCTTTGTCAACCGCGAGCCGGTGCGCGCAGGCTTCGTTTCGCTGACCAAGATGGAGGCCCAAAGCCGCGACATCCTCACCGCACTCGGCCTTAGCGTCGATCTGCGCGCACCCCTGTCGCGGCTCTCCATCGGCGAACAACAACTGGTCGAACTGGCCCGCGTCCTGCTGGAGGACCCCCGGCTGCTCATCCTTGACGAGCCGAACTCGGCGCTGAACCGGGCCGAAACCGACCGGCTCTTTGCCGTGCTGCTATCGCTGCGCGCACGCGGGATCACAATGCTCTATGTCTCGCACCGGCTGGAAGAGGTGTTTGCCATTTCCGACCGCGTCACTATCACCCGCAACGGTCGCGACGTGCTGACCCGCAACACCGCCGCACTTACCATGCCCGAAGTGATCGAAGGCATGATCGGGCAAAGTCGGGAGGCGCTGTTTCCCCCCGCCCTGTCCCGCACCGGCACTGCGACGCGCGCCTTGCAGGTCAGCGGACTGACCGGCGGGCGGCTGCACGACATCAGCTTTACCGCCCACGCAGGCGAAATCGTAGGGCTCGCCGGACTCGAAGGGTCAGGCGTGGGCGACCTGCTCGAACTGCTCTTTGGCACACGCCGGGCCAGCGCCGGGCAGGTTCGCTTTCCTGACGGGCGGGGCCTGCCGGGGTCCGCGACCCAAGCGGCGCGGCGCGGCATTTCGCTTGTACCGGCCGACCGGCGGCATCAGGGGCTGATGCTGGATCAGTCCATCGCTTTCAACATATCGACCGTGGCGGTCGGCGCGCGCAACGATTCCCCCCTCTGGTTCACGCCCCGTCAGGCCCGCACTCGCGCCGATCGGCAGATCACCGCGCTGCGGATCAAGGCCACGTCCGGCGATGTGCCCGCCCACGCCCTCTCCGGCGGCAATCAGCAAAAGGTGGTCATCGGCAAATGGCTCGAAATCGCGCCCGAAGTCTTTCTGCTTGATGACCCGACCCGCGGCGTCGATGTGGGTGCCAAAACCGAAATCTATACCCTGATGCGCAAGATGTCCGCCGAAGGGGGCATCGTCCTCTTTGCCTCCACCGAACTGGCGGAACTCGCCGGGCTCTGCGACCGGATTCTGGTGATCTATCGCGGACGGCTCGCCGGAGACCTGCCCGCCCGCGACATGGACAGCCAGCGGCTGCTGCATCTGATCAACACCGGAACGCCCGCATCATGACCCCACCAAAAACCCGCCGCTTCCGCCTGCCCGACGAAATCGGGGTCATCGTGGCTCTCTTGCTGCTCATCGTCATCATCGGGGTGGCAAGGCCGCGTTTTCTCAACCCGATCAACCTCTTCTCAATCCTGGGCAACACCACCTTTCTGGGGATGCTGGCCCTCGGTATGGTGTTTCTGCTCGCCATCCGCGAGATCGACCTCTCGGTCGGCTGGATCTTCAACTTCTCCGCCGTGCTGGCCGCGCTGATGATGACCGCCGGGATCAACCCCTGGCTCTGCGCCGGGGCGGGGGTCGCTATCGGGGCGGGGCTCGGGGCCTTCAACGGGCTCTTGGTCGTGGCGCTGCGATTGCCCGCGATCATCATCACGCTGGGCACCTATTCGATGTTTCAGGGGCTCTCGCTCGTGGTCAACCGGGGCCGCGCCGTGGTGCCTGACCGGACCACCAGCAATTTTTTTGAGGTCGTCTCGACCAAACTCTGGGGCGTCGTCCCCGTCGCCGCCCTCGTCTTTGTCGTTCTCGCCATCGCGCTGCACCTGCTCTTGCACCGCACCCGTTTCGGCTACCGGGTGCAGGCGGTGGGCAGCAATCCCGACGCCGCCCGCCTCGCAGGGATTCCCACAGCATGGGTCCGGCTGCAAACCATGATTCTTATGGGCGCGATTTGCGGGCTGTCGGGGGTCATGTATATCGGCTTTCGCGGTGCCATAGACCCGAACGAAGGCTCCGATTTCGTCCTTGTGGTGGTCGCCGCCGTGATCATCGGCGGCACGCCGCTCTCGGGCGGCTACGGCACGGTGATCGGCGCGGTCGTGGGGATGCTGATCATCCAGATCATCAGTTCCGGGCTGATCTTCTTCGGCATCGACGCCACATGGTCCACCTTCGTCACCGGCGCGGTGATCGTGCTCGCAGTGGCGCTCGATCAGGTGATCCGGCTGCAGCGGGCACGACGGGGCGGTTAGACCGGGTCAGGTCCAATTCGCAACAGAAGTCGAGCAGGCAGCGCAGGCGGGACATCATTCGCGCTCAGCCACCCGAACCTCAGTTCACCACCGGCGCACAAGACCCGCCCAGTATCAGCCTTGTCGGCACGATCATCCGGCGCGCCGGGCCGCCCGCCCGTTCCAGTCGCTCCAGCAGAAACTGCGCGGCGGTGCGGCCAATCTCGCGGATGTCGCGGTCAATCAGGGTGATCGGTCTGGGATAGAGCAGCGCCAGATCGGTCTGATCACAGCTGATCAGCGACAGATCCTGCGGAATGCGCAACCCACGCTGTTGCACCGCCCTCAGCACACCCACCAAGATGCGATTGCCCGCCGCGATGATCGCGGTCGGCGGGGCGGGGCTGGCCAGCAGCAGATTGGCCTCATGGAGACCAAACTCCACCGACAGGCTGCGCGCCCGGATCAGATCCTCCGGCACCGGTAGGCCATTGCGCTGAAATGCCTCAAGAAATCCACGTAAGCGCTCACGACCCGGCCTGATCTCGGTCGATGCGCTCAGCAGGGCAATGCGGCGATGCCCCATTCCAATCAGGTAATTGGCGGCCTGCATCATCCCCACCGCATGATCGGTCAACACCGCGTCAATCTCGAGCGGAATATCGCGGTCCAACAGCACCGACGGGATGCGCATCTCCATCATCCGTTTAATGGTTCGCTCATCTGCCTCGCTGTTGATCGTCATGATCACGCCATCGGCGCGGCCATGCTGTAGCATGTCGATCGCGGCCGATTCATCCTCGGCCAGCCCGCTGGTATTGACCAAGTATAGCGAATAGCCATGCAGGCGCATCTGCGCATCCGCCGCTTTGAACGTCTCAGCATGCAGCGGATTGGTGATATCATCGACAACAAACCCCACCGTCATCGTGTTGCGGCGGCGCATGCTCTGCGCGCGGCTGTCCGGGCGAAAGTTCAGCGCGGCAATCGCCGCCTGCACCTTGGACAATATGGCAGGGCGGACGGTCGCGGGGGCATTCAGACAACGGGAAACGGTTCCGACGGACACCGCCGCCACGCGCGCCACATCGCGGATCGTGGCAGGCCTGTCTGCGGTTTTCCGTGCACTCCGCATCAGGTCACCGATCTCCTTGGTTTTCAGGGTTTTTCCTTACACGTTAGAGCGATATCTAAGT
>JBCKXH010000071.1:0-12786 GCA_038921555.1 Paracoccaceae bacterium | reverse complement strand
GACACTCCGCCGGCAAAGCCCTAAACCACGGCCAAAGTCGAAACCGGATACTTCCCCCGATCAGGAGGCCGCATGCGCCGATTCCTTGCCCATCCATACGACGACGACAAGCTCAAGGAAGAATGCGGCGTCTTTGGCGTGATCGGCGTGGCCGATGCTGCGAACTTCGTGGCGCTTGGCCTGCACGCCCTGCAACATCGCGGGCAAGAGGCCTGCGGCATTGTATCCTATGATCCCGCTACCGACTTCAACTCGGCCCACCGCTTTGGCTATGTGCGCGACAATTTCACCAAGCCCGAGGTGATGGACCGGCTGCCGGGGGCGCTGGCGATCGGCCATGTCCGCTATTCCACCGCAGGCTCCAAGGGCGCCACCGCGATCCGCGACGTGCAGCCGTTCTTCGGCGAGTTCGCCATGGGCGGGGCGGCGATTGCCCATAACGGCAATCTGACCAATGCCGTCGCCTTGCGGCGCGAGTTGATCGAGCGGGGGTCGATCTTTCAATCCTCCTCCGACAGTGAGTGCATCATCCATCTGATGGCACGCTCGATCCAGAAGAACATCTCGGAACGCATCAAGGACGCGCTGCGCCGGGTTGAGGGGGCGTTCTCCATCGTCGCCATGACCCGCACCAAGCTGATCGGGGTGCGCGACGCCTTGGGGGTGCGCCCGCTGGTGCTGGGCCGCATCGGTGACAGCGCATGGGCGCTAAGTTCGGAAACCTGTGCTCTGGACATCATCGGTGCTGAGTTCGTGCGTGAGATAGAGCCCGGCGAAATGGTGGTGATCGAGGATGGCAAGGTTGCCTCGACCCGGCCCTTCGCCCCGGCAAAGTCGCGGTTCTGCATCTTTGAGCATGTCTATTTCAGCCGCCCCGACAGCATTCAGGGCGGCCGTTCGGTCTATGAAACCCGGCGTCAGATCGGGGTGGAACTGGCGCGCGAGGCCCCGGTCGATGCCGATCTGGTCTGCCCGGTGCCCGACAGCGGCACCCCGGCGGCGATCGGCTTCAGCCAGGAAAGCGGCATTCCCTACGGGATGGGCATCATCCGCAACCAATACACGGGCCGCACCTTCATCGAGCCGACCGAATCGATCCGCAACATGGGGGTGCGGCTGAAGCTGAACGTCAACCGCGCGCTGATCAAGGGCAAACGGATCATTCTGGTCGATGACTCTGTGGTGCGCGGCACCACCTCGCGCAAGATCAAGGACATGATCCTTGAAGCAGGCGCCGCCGAGGTCCATTTCCGCATCGCAAGCCCGCCCACCGCCTGGCCATGCTTTTACGGAGTTGACACGCCGGAACGCTCCAAACTGCTGGCGGCTTCGATGTCCGAAGAAGAGATGCGGGTCTGGATCGGCGTCGACAGCCTGAAATTCGTCTCGCTCGACGGCCTCTACCGCGCCGCAGGGCAAGTCGGGGGCCGCGATGCCAAGTCACCGCAATACTGCGACGCCTGCTTTTCCGGCGATTACCCGGTTGCGCCATCGGACAAGATCGCCGAAGGTTTCCAGATGAAAGCCGCCGAGTGAGGTTCTGGATGAACGCCGAGGTCAAGACTTATCTTGCGGCCCTTGCCGCCGACCAGCGCAGCGCGCTGAACGATCTGCACGCCGGATTGGCCGAGATCGCCAGCCGGACGCGTCCGACATGACCGCCGCGAACCGCGTCATCGTGCTTTGCACCGGGCGCTCGGCGTCGATGGCCTTTGTCGCGGCCTGCAAGCACGCCACCAATTTCACCGCTGCGCACGAATCCCGCGGCGCCTGGCTCGGGCCTGCCCGCATGGAGTTTCCTGACCGCCATATCGAGGTGGACAACCGGCTATCGTGGTTTCTCGGCCGGCTTGAACGGGCCATCGGCCCCGATGCCCACTACGTCCATCTGCAGCGCGATGCGGAGTCCGTGGCGCAATCCTTCGTCAGCCGGCGCCATTTCGGGATAATGAAGGCCTACCGTGAAGGCATACTGATGGGCATCGAAGAGCGCATGCCGCCGGTCACCGATTTGCAGATCGCCCAAGACATGGTCGATACGGTCACGGAAAACATCCGGCTCTTTCTGCGCGACAAACCCAATGTGATGATCTTTGACATCGACAGGGCCGTTCAGGACTTTTCCCGCTTTTGGTCGTGGATCGGGGCCGAGGGCGATCTTGCGGCGGCATCGGCCGAATGGGCGCTGCGCCACAACGCCACCCGCCGTGCCAACAAGAGTAATAATCTGGTGGGTAAAGTTTACGCTTGGGGGCGCAAGAGAATGATCCGGTGGTAATGCCCGAACGCCTGCCCACCGCTTTGCCTGCCCCAAAGGCCCCCCTCTTGCCCTTTCATCTTTTCATAAATATCCCACGGGTGATGAGCGATCAGAAAACCTCCGGTGGAGGTTTTCCGCGAAGAACGCCGCGCGCGTCGCGCGGCTGGGGGGGTGTGAAACCCCCCGTCCGTCGCCACGACGAAGAGCGCCCTTGCAGAACCTCGCCCTGATCACCGGAGCTTCGCGCGGCCTCGGTGCTGTTCTCGCCGAACAACTGGCGCTGAAGGGCTGGCATGTCGTTGCGGTCGCCCGCACCTCGGGCGGGTTGGAAGAGCTTGACGACCGCATCAAGGCGCATGGTCTGCCGGGCGCTGGCAGCCTGACCCTGGCACCGATGGATGTGACCAATGACGATGCGATGCGGCATCTGTGCCTGTCCATCCATCAGCGCTGGGGTGGCTTGCAGCTTTGGGTCCACACCGCCATTCACGCAAGCCCGCTGGCCCCGGCAGGTTCGCTTGACGCCAAGGATTGGGACAAAAGCATCGCGACCAACATCCGCGCCACCGGGCAGTTGATCCCGATGATCGAGCCTTTGCTCAAGGCGGGCCAAGGCACGGCGCTGTTTCTGGACGATCCGCGTGCGGGTGAAAAATTCTTTGGCGCTTACGGGGCGTCAAAGGCCGCCCAGATTGCACTGGCCCGCTCTTGGCGGGCTGAAACCGCCAAAATCGGCCCCCGCGTGCTGATCCTATCCCCGGCCCCCATGCCCACCGCCACCAGGGCGAGGTTCTTCCCGGGTGAGGACCGCACGCCCCTTGCCCAAACCAAGGATGAGGCGCTGCGGCTGATCGGGCTGATCTGAGTTTGCCACCAGTTAAAGTTGGCTCTACCCCAGCGCATAGCCAGCACCTCGCACCGTGCGCAAAGGATCATCGCCGCCCTGCGCGCAGAGCGCTTTCCTGAGCCGCCCGATATGGACATCCACCGTCCGGCTGTCAACATAGCTGTCGCGGCCCCAGACCCGGTCCAAGAGCTGCTCGCGGCTGAACACCCGGCCCGGCCGCTCCAGCAGCGTCGTAAGCAGGCGAAACTCGGTCGGGCCCAGTTTCAGGCTTGCCCCGCCACGCAGCACGCGGTGGGTTTCAGGATCAAGGCTGATATCGCCCCATTGCAGCACCACCCCGGCCGCGGCGGGCCGCACCCTACGCAGATGGGCACGCAGCCGGGCCATCAGTTCGACCAGCGAATAGGGCTTGATCACATAATCATCCGCCCCGGTTTCCAGCCCGCGCACAAGGTCAACCTCTTCGGCGCGCGCCGACAGCATGATGATCGGAATGCTCCGGGTTTCGGGTCGCATCTTCAAGCGCCGACAGACCTCCAGCCCCGAGACCAGCGGCAGCATCCAATCCAGCAAGATCAGGTCGGGCGGCGCCTCGGCCACCAGCAGCAACGCCTGTTCGCCATTGCTGGCCTGGGTGACGTGAAAGCCTTCAGCGGCCAGATTATAGGCCAGAACCTCGCGCTGGGCCGCCTCGTCCTCGACCAGCAGAACTAGCGGCGCGCTCATCCGCCGTTGCCCGAAATAACCGCTTCGCCCTTGGGACGCTCATCGCTGGGCAGGGAGCCAGTGGCCAGATAGATCACCTGCTCGGCGATGGTGGTGGCATGGTCGCCGACCCGCTCGATGTTCTTGGCGATGAAATGCAGGTGCATACAGGCGGTGATGTTGCGCGGGTCCTCCATCATATGGGTCAGAAACTCGCGGAACAGGGCTGAATACATCTGATCAACGTCGCGGTCCTGTTGGCGCACTTCTTCGGCCAGCCCGATGTCGCGGGCGATATAGGCGTCCAACGCGTTCTTAAGCAACAGCCCGACCTGCCGCGCCATGCGGCGGACCCCACCCGATGCCCCCTCAATCACCGGCATGGTGCCCAGCACGACCGAGCGTTTGGCCAGGTTCTTGGCATAATCGCCGCAGCGTTCCAGCGATGAGGCAATCTTCATCACGCTCAGCACCATGCGCAGGTCACTGGCCGTCGGGGCGCGCAGCGCGATCAGCCGGGCGCATTCGGTATTGACCTGCTCTTCCAGCGCGTCAATCGCAGCGTCACCGTTGCGGACCTGTTCGGCCAGCGCGTCGTCGCGGGCCTCAAGCGCGGTCGCGGCATCCGACAAAGCCTGTTCGACCAGCCCGCCCATCTTCAGGACAAGCGCCTGAACCGCCTCAAGATCACGGTCAAAGGCGCGGGAGATATGGCGATCTGGGTTCATGCTTGCTCCTCAGCCGATCCGGCCGGTGATGTAGGATTCGGTGCGCGGGTCGCGCGGGTTGGTGAAAATCTGCCCGGTCTCGCCATATTCAACCAGCGAGCCCAAGTGGAAGAACGCCGTGCGCTGGCTGACCCTTGCGGCCTGCTGCATCGAATGGGTGACGATGACGACGCAGAACTGCGCGCGCAGGTCATCAATCAGCTCTTCGATCTGCGCGGTGGCGATCGGGTCCAGCGCCGAACACGGCTCATCCATCAGCAGAACTTCGGGGCTGGTGGCGATGGCGCGCGCGATGCACAGCCTTTGTTGCTGGCCGCCCGACAGGCTGGTGCCGGGGGCTTGCATTCGGTCCTTGACCTCATTCCACAGGGCGGCCTTGCGGATCGCGAGTTCAACCATCTCATCCAGTTCGGCCTTGTTTCGGGCCAGGCCGTGGATCTTGGGACCGTAAGCCACGTTGTCATAGATCGACTTCGGAAAGGGGTTGGGCTTTTGGAACACCATGCCGACGCGGGCGCGCAGTTGCACCGGATCGACGCGGGCGTCGTAGATGTCCTCGCCGTCCATGGTGATCAGGCCTTGCACGCGGCAGGTCGGGATAGTGTCATTCATCCGGTTCAGGCAGCGCAGAAAGGTCGATTTGCCGCAGCCCGACGGGCCGATGAAGGCGGTGACCGTCTTGTCAAGGATATCGACATCGACATCCCTAAGCGCATGGTTCTGGCCGTAATGAACCTGCACGCGGCGGGCCTCGATCTTGTTGGTGTCTTTCATGGCCTTGGTCCTACCAGCGGCGTTCGTATTTGCGGCGCAGATAGATTGCCACGGCGTTCATCACGAGCAAAAAGACCAAAAGGACGATGATAGCCCCCGAGGCGCGTTCGACAAAGCCCGGATCGCCGCGCTGGGTCCAGTTGTAAATCTGCACCGGTAAGGCAGCGGCGGGGTCGAACAGGCCTGCGGGCGGGGCGGCGGGGAAGTCGCGGACAAAGGCCACCATGCCGATCAGCAGCAGGGGCGCCGATTCGCCCAGCGCCTGCGCCAGGCCGATGATGGTGCCGGTCAGGATGCCCGGCATGGCCAAAGGCAAGACGTGGTGGGTCACGGTCTGCAATCTTGAGGCGCCGATGGCCAGTGCCGCATCGCGGATGCTGGGCGGCACCGCCTTCAGTGCGGCGCGGGTCGGGATGATGATGCGCGGCAGGGTCAGCAGCACCAGCACCAGCCCGCCCACGATAGGGGCCGAGCGTGGCAGCCCGCCAAAGTTGATGAACAGCGCCAGCCCCAGAATGCCATAGACGATGGACGGCACGGCGGCCAGATTGGAGATATTGACCTCGATCAGGTCGCTCCAGCGGTTTCTGGGGGCGAACTCCTCAAGATAGACCGCGGTGCCAACCGCGATGGGCAGCGCCAGAACCAGAACCACGAGCATCATGTAAAGCGAGCCTACCACCGCGATGCCCAGCCCCGCCGCCTCGGGCCGTTTGTCGGAGGCATCGGGCCGGGTCAGAAAACCCAGGTTGAAGTCGATGGTCAGCACCCCCGCCGCGCGCAACTTGTCAGCAAGGGCCAGCTTTGCGGGCGAGGTATTCTTGTCCTTGGCCGCACTTGCCATGCTGACACGGCCTTTGTAATAGCCGTCGATCCTGCCGTTCGCCAAGGCCGTGAAGCTGATCGTGGTGCCAATCAGACCCGGGTCTGCCAGCACCCTATCGCGCAGGTCGGCCGCCGACTGCTCGGAGATCATCGCGCCGATGTCCTTGGCCGTCATGGTGCCGGTAGCAATGCCCAGCGCCGTGATCTCGTCGGCCAAAGCGCGGGCCAGATGCTTGCCATAGAAGATGGTGGTGATCTTGGCCATTTCCGCCGGGTTGCGGTTGGCCTCTTGGTCCAGAACCGCCGCGTCCAGCGTCACAGGGAAGGTCAGGAAGGTCTGGCGAAACGCCGGCATTCCTTGCGAAAAGATCGACAGCAACAGCCAGAGCAGCGCCGCCATGGCAAGTGAGATCGCCAGCAGCCCGTAAGTGCGAAAGCGCCGCTCTGCCGCGTGGCGCTTCTGCGTCCTGGCGTCCTGGATCAACAATGAGCCGCTCATTCGTATTGCTCGCGATATCTGCGCACGATCACCAAAGCGATCACATTCAGCGCCAGCGTGATGGTGAACAGCGTCAGACCCAGCGCAAAGGCCACCAGAGTTTCCGGGCTGGCAAATTCCGTATCACCGGTAAGCTGGCTGACGATCTTGACCGTTACCGTCGTCATCGCCTCGAACGGGTTCAGCGCCAGTTTGGCCGCCGCCCCCGCCCCCATGACCACGATCATCGTCTCACCTATCGCCCGGCTGGCGGCCAAGAGGACCGCGCCGACGATGCCGGGCAAAGCGGCGGGCAGCACGACCCGGCGGATGGTTTCCGACGGCGTCGCCCCAAGCGCCAGCGAGCCATCGCGTAAGCTCTGCGGCACCGCGTTGATGATGTCATCCGACAGCGAGGACACAAAGGGTATCACCATGATCCCCATGACCAGACCCGCCGTCATCACCGAGGATGAACTGTCGCCCAGACCCAAGGGCTGGGCAAAGTAATCGCGCAGCATGGGGCCAACGGTAATCAGCGCGAACAAGCCGTAAACCACGGTCGGGATGCCGGCCAGAATCTCGATGGCGGGTTTGACCCAGTTGCGCGTGGTCTGGCTGGCATATTCGGCCAGATAAATCGCCGACATCAACCCGATCGGCACCGCCACGATCAGCGCTATGGCTGAGACATAGAGTGTGCCCCAGAGCAAGGGCCACAGGCCCAGCGACGACCCACCTCGAAACTGCGGGTTCCATTCGGTTGACAGAAAGAACCCCGAGGCCGGGTAAAGCCGGAAAAAGTGCAGCGTTTCCGACAGCAACGATGCCACGATGCCCAGCGTGGTCAGCACCGCCACCAGCGAACAGGCGATCAGCAGCCACATGGTAAAGCCTTCAGTCGCATTGCGGGCGCGGAACTCGGGCGTGATGCGCGACAGTGAAAACCCCAGGCCCGCCACCGCCAGCCCCAGCGCCACCAGGCTCAGCGCAGTGCGCGAGGTCTTGCCGGCCTGCCGCAGCGCCTGGGTCGCCGCGATGGTCGAGGGCGCAGGCACGGTCTCCAGCACCACCCCCGCCGCATTCAGCGCGGCTTTCAACGCGGCAGGATCGGCCAGCAGCACCGCCAGATCGCGCCCGCCAGCCTGCAATTGCTGCAAACCCGCCGCCATCCGCCGCACATCGGCCATCACCAGTTCGGGTGACTTGCCTTCGGGAAACTCGGCGGGCGCAAGCAGCGCCAGCGCCTTGCTTTCAATGAATCCCGGCTCGACCAGCGGCCAAAGGGCGATCAGCAGCAGCGCCGGAACCGCCACCCAAAGCAGGGTGATCCGGCCATAGAACGACGGCAGGGAATGCAGTTTGCGGATGTCGCCGCCGACCTGGGCCACGGCGCGGGCGCGTCCCATGACAAATCCGACGGCGGACAAAGCAAGGACGGTCAGGATCAGGAAACCAAGGCTCATGTTCGTCCTGCTGCATTAAGGGTGGGGGATTTCACATCCCCCACACCCCCTGTGGAGTATTTTTGCCGAGATGAAACGAAGTTTTAGATGAAGTTTGGGGCGCGAGCAACCTCGCGCCCGGTTGTAAGGTTTGGGGCGCGAGCAGCCTCGCGCCCGGTTGTAAGGTTTGGGGCGCGAGCAGCCTCGCGCCCCGGCCAGCCTATTCCAGCGGGCCCATCACGGTTTCAGCGGCAACTGCGGCGCGGGTGGCGGCCAGTTCCGGGTCGGGCACCAATCCGTAGTCCACCAAGGTGCCATCCGGGCCGGTCATGTCGTCGGACAGGAAGAACTCGACATAGTCCTTCAGGCCGGGGATCACGCCGATATGCGCCTTCTTGACATAGAAATAGAGCGGGCGCGACACCGGGTATTCCCCCGTCGAGATGGTCTCGACCGAGGGTGCTACGCCGTTCATGGTGGCGACTTTCAGCTTGTCGGTGTTGTTTTCATAAAACGACAGACCGAACACCCCGAGTGCCGCCGTGTTGGCAGCGATGCGCGACAGGGTTTCGGTATAATCGCCGTCGATGTCAACCGCAGCGCCGTCGGTGCGCAGCGCCAGACAGAACTTCAGCGCGTCGCGGGCTTTGGCGGCGTCATCAGCCCCCGCCGAAGCGGCAAGGAACAGGTCATAGCCGCCGGCCGCCTTGCAGCCGATTTCCAGAACCTTGCTGTCGAACACTTCGCGGGTGCCGTGCTTGGTGCCGGGGACGAAGGCCATGATGTCCTGCGCCGGAAGGGCTGCATTGACCTCGGCCCAGGTCTTGGCGCCATTGGCCACCAAAGCGCCGTCCTTGACATTCTGGGCGGCCAAAGCGCCCCAGACATCTGCCGGGGTCAGCGCGAAATCAGCGCCGTCTGCGGCGCTGGCAAACACGATGCCGTCATAGCCGAAACGCACTTCCATGATCGCGGTCACGCCATTGGCGGCGCAGAGATCAATGTCCGATTGCGCGATCCGGCTGGACGAATTGGCGATGTCGATGGTTGCTTCCCCGACGCCTTCGCACAGCTTCTTGCGGCCGGCACCCGAACCGCCGCCTTCAACGACCGGGGTCTTGAAGCTGCCCTGTTCGCCAAAAGCCTCGGCCACGATGGTGGCATAGGGCAGGACGGTCGAGGAACCGGCAATCTGCAACTGCTCGCGGGCCTGGGCTGCAAGCGTGGTCGCCGCCAGAATGGCAAGGGCCGAGGTGGAAAGTCTCATAGGGGACATCTGATTCTCCTGTCCGGTGGCAAGCTACAGCGGTTGCATGACCAACCCTGCAAAGCCCGGCATAAGGCCGCTCGACTGCGCTTTTGCGACAGTTTTGTAACAGAGGTATGACAACAGCCTTTGCGAGCCAAGTCGGGGTTGCACAACGACTCCCGTCTCAAGGTGACACCGTGCTAATCCGCTGGCAGGATCACCGAAAAGGTGGCGCCCTTGCCCGGGCTGCTGGCAATCGCCAGCCGGCCGCGATGGCGGTGTGCTATGTGTTTCACGATGGCCAGCCCCAAGCCGGTGCCGCCCTTTTCGCGCGACCTATGGCCGTCGATGCGGTAGAATCGCTCAGCCAGACGCGGGATATGCACGGGGTCAAAGCCCGCGCCGTGATCGGTGACATCCAGCCGCACCAAGGGGCCGCGCGGCCCCGCCTCGCGCGACAGGCTTACCTCGACCTGGCCGCCCGCCGCGCCGTATTTGATGGCGTTCTCAACCAGGTTGGTCACGACCTGCATCATCTGATCGGGATCGAGCAAGATCATCTCCTCGCGGTCCAGCCCGCGCAACCGCAGGTCAACCCCGCTGACCTCGGCCAAGGGCCGCAGTGCTTGCAGCGCCGAGCGGGTCAGTGCCGCCAGATCGTGCCGGGTCGTCGGACGCTGGCGTTCCTGCGCCTCGACCCGGCTCAGGTGCAGAAGGTCCTGCACCAGCCGGTTCATCCGCCCCGCCTCGGACGCCATGGTGGCAAGAAAGCGGTCGCGCGCCGCCGCATCCTGCCGCGCCGGGCCGCGCCGGGTCTCGATGAACCCCAGCAGCGAGGTCAAGGGAGTGCGCAACTCATGGCTGACATTGGCCACGAAATCGCGCCGCATCTGTTCGGCCTGCTCCTGTTCGCTGATGTCCTGAAACAGGCACATCGCACCCGGCCCGCAGGCCGAGATCGTGATGCGGTGCACGATCTCGTAGCTTGGCCCCGGCAAGACCTGCCGCACGGTGCTTGGGGTCTTGCTGGCGATGGCAAGCGCGATGGCTTGCAGAACCTCGGGCTGGCGCAGGGCAAAGCTGTGATGCCGCCCGACGATCCCTCGCCCCAGCAGCGCCAGCGCCGCCTCGTTCGCCGCAGTGATGCGGGCATCCGGCGCGATCAGTAGCGCCGCAAGCGGCAGGCCGGCCAGCAGGTCGGCGGTCTGATCGGTCATGGTGCCACCTTTATCGGCTATGCTGACCTGACTAGCCGCCCGCGCCGGGATCGACCAGCAAATCCGCAACGATGGCAGGAAACTTCATCGCCATGCCGGTGTCCGGTCGCGCATTTCCACTTTGGCTCATATCATCGCCAGACGCGAACCAGATTGCCCCCCCGATGCCCCCCCCCGATGGACCCCCCGATGGACCCCAAGGAGAAATCCACCGACCTCGCAAAGATGACACCGACTGCCGTGACGGGCGAGCGGATCATCGCGCTTGACTGCGAAGTTTTCCTCGGCCCGGCGGGTCCCTTGCCGGTGACGGAGGTGCAGCATCTGCATTTTGCCGACCTGACCGCCGAGCTTTTGACCACGGTCAAGCCCAGCCTGATCATCCTGCCGCTGTTCGCCGCAGGCCATGACGCGATGACTGTGGTCGTGATCCTGGAAGGCCTTGGCTATGCCGGCAGGCTGACCGTTCTGGCCCCGGCCCTGCCGCGACCCCGTCTGGTCGAGCGCGAGTTGCGCGGCCTTGGCCCCGGCATGCGCCTGACCCTGATTTCACCCTGATCGCCCTCAGGCCGCGGGATTGTCGCGCCGGTAGATCCAGTCGTGATCCGGGTCATTCTGGAACCGCCAGTTGCGGCGCGGACCGGCCATGACGTTCAGATAGTAAAGCTCATAGCCGTAAGGTGCCGCGCAGGGATGGTGGCCTTTGGGCACCAGTGTCAGATCATGGTCCTTGACTGCCATGCATTCATCCAGCGTGCCGTCCTCGGTATAGACGCGCTGAAAGGCAAAGCCGCTGGCCGGGTTCAGGCGGTGATAATAGGTTTCCTCCAGATAGGTCATGCGCGGAAAGTCATCCTCGTCATGGCGGTGGCTGGGATAGGACGACCAGTTGCCCGCAGGGGTGAAAACCTCGGTCACCAGCAGGCTGTCGGCGACATCAATTCCCTCCATCGCGATGTTGTTGATGAAGCGGGTGTTTTGCCCGCTGCCGCGCTGGGTCAGCACAATGCCCTGTGGTCCCAGACGCGCGGCCGGATGGCCACCCTTGCCGGGTGCCGAACAGATGGCCAGCGTGCAATCGGTACTGGCCGTCGCACTCCACTCCGTGCCGTTCGGGACATAGAGGCAATGCGGCGGGGTCTTTTCAAAGACGTAACTCCGCTCGCCCATCACACCCCAATCCTGCCCGGCTGCCTGTAGATGAGCCTTACCCTCGACCAAAACCAAGATGACCTCGCGGTCGCCCGTCACCTCGGCCACTGTTTGGCCAGGTGCCAGCCGGTACAGGCTGAAGCCGACATAGGACCACCCGGCCGATTCCGGGGTGATGTCATGCACTTTGCCGCTCGTCCCCTGCGGTTTGACCAACAGCTTGCTCATCGCCTGCCCCTTCAAATCGGCACAAATACTCTGGGGGGTCCGGGGGGCTAGCCCCCCGGCCTTTGCCCTAATTCGCCAAGCGCTGCCGCGCCATGGCGGCCTCGTAGTTTGCCCGCGCGGCCCGCACCTCGGCGCGCTCCGACACTTCGGGCACCGCGACGTCCCACCAATAGCCGCCTGCCTCGGTTGACGGTGCCGGATCGGTGTCGATCACGATGACCGTGGGAATGGTTGCGGTTTTAGCCACGGCCAAAGCCACCTCCAGGTCGGCAATCGTGCAGGCTTTGACAGCGATGGCCCCCATCGCCCCGGCATGGCCGACAAAGTCGATATGCGACGGATTGACGTGATAGCTGTCGTCCAGCAGGTTGTTGAATGCCGCCCCGCCGGTGGCCTTTTGCAGCCGGTTGATGCAGCCGTAACCCCGGTTGTCGGTCAGCACGACGGTAAAGGCCAGCCCCATCATCACCGCCGTCGCCAGTTCCGAGTTGGCCATCATATAGCTGCCATCGCCGAGCATGCAGATCACATCCGCCTGCGGTCGCGCCATCTTGATGCCCAAGGCACCGGCGATTTCATATCCCATGCAGGAATAGCCGTATTCCATATGATAGCCGCCTGGCACCGCATCCCAGATCTTGTGCAACTCGCCCGGCATGGTGCCCGCCGCCCCCATGATCACGGTGGCCCTGGTGGCCGAGCGCTGGACCGCGCCGATCACCTGCGCATCTGTCGGCAGGACGTTGCCCGCGCCGGGTGCCGCCTTGACCTGCGCGGTCGCGGCAAACCACTCGGTCCGCAGCTTGGCATCGGCTGCGAACTTCTGGTTTCCCAGAGCCTTGCCAATGGCTTGCAGTGCGACCTTCGCGTCGGATACC
>JBCKXH010000070.1:0-13096 GCA_038921555.1 Paracoccaceae bacterium | reverse complement strand
GACGGCTTCGGCATCGGCTTTGGCGTCGAAGGTATCGACGGTTCGGCGGTTGCTGTGGGGGTCGCGGGGGGCCGAGGCACCGATCAAAAGGCCGGTGGCCTGCAAGTGCTGCTCACCCGGTTCACCGCCGTGGAAGGCGGGGCCGACCTCAAACAGCGCCATATCCATGAAGCCGCGCGCCTGATTTCGGGCGGCGGCCCGCAGTAGGCCGGGCAAGAGGTCAGGGCGCAGGTGGGTCATCTCGGTTGAGATCGGGTTGTCGAGCTTGACGGCATCGTGGCCACCGCCAAACAGCGCGGCGGCGGTGCTGTCGATGAAGCTGTAGGTGACGCATTCATTGTAGCCCAGCGCAGCAATCACGCGGCGGGCCATGCGTTCGCGGGTCTGCATGGGAGTCAGAATCGGACGCGGAACGCCGGGCGCAGCGCGGGTCAGCGGCCTGCCTTGCAGCTTGGACAGCGAGGCGATGCGGCGGATTAACGCAACGGTCGGTGCCGCGTCACGGCGGGTCGATCGGTTCCAGTTTCAGCTTGAGGCCAAGCGCCCGAAACACCCCAAGCAGGGTGGACAGCTTGGGATCGCCCTTGAGCGACAGTGCCTTGTAGAGCGGGCGGGGTCAAGAGTGTAGCTGCGGGTGGTGTCGGGGGCGGCACCGTCAACGGCGAGATCGGAAGCGCTTCCTCCACAAAGCTCAAGGATCATCTGGGTGGCAAGGTCCAGCCCCGGCAGGGTGAACGCCGGATCGACGCCGCGTTCAAACCGGTAGCGGGCGTCGGAGTTGATCTTTTGCGCGCGTCCGGTAGTGGCCACGGTGATCGGATCCCAAAAGGCGGAGTCAAGGAAAACTTCGGTGGTCTCTAGCGTGCAGCCGGAAAGCGCGCCGCCCATGATTCCGGCAAGGGATTGCGGGCCCTGGTCGTCCGAAATCAGCATTTGCCCGGCGCTGATGCTGTAGGTCTTGCCGTCCAGCGCCGGAAACTCCTCACCACCCATGGCCGGATGGATGCGGAGCGCGCCCTTGATCTTGGCGGCGTCAAAGACGTGCAGGGGGCGGTTCATTCCGTAGGTGAAGTAGTTGGTGATATCGACCAGGGTTGAGATGGGGCGCAGGCCGATCGCCCTGATTCGGTCGGCCAGCCAGGCCGGAGAGGGGGCGTTGGTGACGCCGGTGATGGTGCGGCCAGTGAAATGCGGGCAGCCTTTGACCTTCAACGCCGGGTCGATCCGGACCTGAACCTTGGAGGGGTCGTGGGTTTTGATCATCGGAATAGCCAATGATTTCAGCGTGCCAAGCCCGCGAGCTGCAAGGTCGCGGGCCAGGCCACGCACGCCCAAAGCGTCGGGGCGGTTGGGGGTGACCTTGATGTGGATCATCGGATCGTTCAAGCCGCGATAGTCGATGAAACGGGCACCAAGCGGGGCGTCCTCGGGCAATTCGATGATGCCGTCGTGATTGTCGGACAGCAGCAACTCATGTTCGGAACACAGCATGCCGTTCGATGAGACACCGCGAATCACGCCAGGCTTCAGATCAACCCCGGTGCCGGGCAGATGGCTGCCGATGGGGGCAAAGACCCCGACAAGGCCGGTGCGGGCATTGGGCGCGCCGCAGACCACCTGAACCTCAACCATCGCGGTGCCCGGACCTGCGGGCCAGGTGGCCACCCGGCACAGGCGCAGGCGGTCGGCATTGGGATGGGGCAGGGCCTCAATCACAAGGGCTATGCGGAAGGCACCCAATTTTTCGGCAGGATTATCAACGCCTTCAACCTCAAGCCCCAGATCGGTGAGGGCATAGAGAATGTCGTCAAGCGTGGCTTCGGTCGCAAGGTGATCTTTCAGCCAGGACAGGGTGAATTTCATGGCGGCACCTTATGATGGTGGTGTGGGAGTAGCGCAAGAACCAGCAAAGGGGAAGCGCTGCGGCGGCGGTTTCCAAAAGGGAAACCGATTGTCGCGGCGATGCGCACGAGTTTGCCACAATTCGACGCAATTTCGGGGGTAAACCGCCCGGATGGACCCGAATACTCACATCCCCAAGGATCGTAAGCCCGTCCGCCCGTTGCGGCTGGTGCTGTTGATGGGCATGACGGCGCTGCTGTTCCTGTTGCTCCTGACCCGCTATGGTCAGGTGGCCGGGGCCGTGATGGGTGCCGGGGCGTGAACTGACCATTCGCACGGCGCAACCGGGCTGACCCGTACGAATCAGCGAAAATCACCAAGGTTAATTGGCAAAATCGGCGACTTTCGCTGTAGTGTATCCGTCGGTTATCCGTAGGTTATCCGTCGTTTATCCGTAGGGACAGGCGGGACGATGGCGGCGGATTAACGCAACGGTCGGTGCCGCGTCACGGCGGGTCGATCGGTTCCAGTTTCAGCTTGAGGCCAAGCGCCCGAAACACCCCAAGCAGGGTGGACAGCTTGGGATCGCCCTTGAGCGACAGTGCCTTGTAGAGCGCCTCACGCGTCACCCCGGCCTTGGCGGCGGTTTCGGTCATCCCGCGCGCCCGGGCGATGATGCCGAGCGCGTCGGCGAGGTAGGCCGGGTCGCCGGAATCCAGGGCATCCTCCAGCAGGAGGGTTTGGGATTCGGGGGTCGTCAGGTATTCGGCGGGGTCGAATTGGGTGGTTGCGAGAACCATGTCAAGCCTCCTGCGCCAAGGCTTTGGCGCGTGTGATGTCACGGCTTTGGGTGGATTTGTCGCCACCACAAAGCAGGACGATGATCGTGTTGCCGCGCCGGACAAAGTAGACGCGATAACCGGGGCCATAGTCGATGCGCAGTTCGCCAAGGCCGTCAAAGTATTTCACATCGCCCATCAGGCCGTTTCGCAGCCGGGTCAGACGGATGGCGATCCGTTCAACAGCCCGCTGGTCGCGCAATGTGGTGAGCCAGGCGACGAAGGTTTCGGACTGGCGAACGTCAATCATCTGTGAAGTGTAGGATACAATGGCGGGGTTTGGCAAGGGGCGGTGTGAAGTATAGGTTACAACGCGATTCCAAGCGTCTCCGTCACCTTCTGCTTAAGAAACGCCACGGCAATGTCTTTCATAATGCCGAGCCCTACCCCACCAACTCTTGCAGCGGCTTCGGTTGTCTTTTTCCACACTCCTTCGTCGCGGATTGCATCAAGATAGTCATGGCCCTGTGATGATAAGCGGTAAGTATCGTCACCCTCATCTGCAACAAATCCGGCATCGCAAAGAAGCAAGACATGGCCTTCGCGTGTCCGCTCCTCACGAGTCATGCCAATATGAGTGGCGAGCAGAATCATCCAGTCGTCATCCGCCTCGAATTCAAAGAGGAGCGACCTAAGTAATTCATCGTTACGCTTCATGAACTCAACCCCCCCGCCAAGTCCGGCATGTCCAGCGCGGCAAAGCCGTAATGCCGCAGCCAGCGCAGGTCCGACTCGAAGAACGCCCGCAAATCCGGGATACCGTATTTCAGCATCGCCAGCCGGTCGATGCCCATGCCGAAGGCGAAGCCTTGCCACTGGGTCGGGTCAACGCCGGCGGCGCTCAGGACTTTGGGGTGGACCATGCCGGAGCCCAGAATCTCCATCCATTTGTCGCCCTGACCGATTTTCAACTGGCCGCCTTGCCATGAGCAGCGGATGTCAACCTCAGCCGAGGGTTCGGTGAAGGGGAAATGGCTGGCGCGGAAGCGCAGTTCAACCGAGGGGACTTCAAAGAAGGCGCGGCAAAACTCCTCCAAGGTCCATTTCAGGTTGGCCATCGAGATGTCGCGGTCAATGGCGAGGCCTTCGACCTGGTGGAACATCGGGGTATGGGTCTGGTCCATGTCCATGCGGTAAACCCGGCCGGGGGCGATGACGCGGATCGGGGCGCCTTGGGCGGCCATGGCGCGAATCTGCACCGGCGAAGTATGGGTGCGCAGGACGTGGGGCGGGCGGTTGTCGCCGGGGGCGCGGTGCAGGAAGAAGGTGTCGTGTTCCTGGCGGGCGGGATGCTCGGGCGGGATGTTCAACGCGTCGAAGTTGAACCAGTCGCTTTCGACCTGCGGCCCCTCGGCCACGGCAAAGCCCAGGTCGGCGAAGATGGCGGTCAACTCCTCCATCACCTGGCTGACCGGATGGATCGAGCCGACCCGGCGCGGGCGGGCGGGCAGGGTGACATCCAGCCATTCGTTCGCCAAGCGATCAATCAGGGCGGCGTCGCCAAGGGCGGCTTTGGCAGCGCGCAGGGCGGCGTCGATCTCATCCTTCAGCGCGTTCAGCATGGCGCCTGCGGCCTGGCGCTGGTCGGGCGCCATCTGGCCAAGGTCGCGCATCTTGCGGCTGATCTCGCCCTTTTTGCCAAGGGCGGCCAGGCGGACCTCCTCAAGTGCTGCCTCATCAGCAGCGCCCGCAACGGCGGTCAGGAATTTGGCTTTCAGCCTGTCGAGCCCGTCCATGGCAGCCTCCATCAGATGCGCTCGGTGCTAGCCTTACGGGGAAGCGGATGCAAGTGGGGCCAGGCAAAGCTGGTCCACGGCTTGCGGACCATGATGCAGTGCAGGTAATTGGCCTGCGCGTTGCCCGCGGCCTGCCGCAGCCCTGCGCCAAGGCCGAATTCGCCGTAGGTCAGGCCGTCGGCATCGCCAAAGATCGCGGCAAGGATTTTCGTCCGCCACCCGGAAAAACTCTGGTAGGATCAGCGCAGCGGAGCCGCAGGCCGGGTCTCGCCCGGATGTTCGGGCTCCGGACAGGGGAGAACTGCCATGCCATTCTACATGTTCCAAGGCCGCTATACGTCAGCGTCGATGAAAGCGATGGTGGACAACCCGTCGGACCGCGAAGAGGCGGCGCGCAAGATCATCGAAGCGGCCGGGGGCAAGCTGTTGAATTGCTTCTTCTGCTTTGGCGAAGAGGATATCGTGGTCCTGATCGAGGGACCGGATGATGCCACAATGTTGGCCGCGTCTTTTATCCTCGGTGCCTCGGGGGGCTTCAGCGGCGGCAAGACGACCAAACTGATGACAACGCAGGAGGCGATGACGTCGATGGCCAAGGCCAAGGCGCTGACTTCGTCCTACAGCCCGCCGAAAGCCTGAGGCGGGTCGGATAACAACAAACCCCGCGACCAGGGGCGCGGGGTTTGCAGAACTGCGTTTTGGTCAGATCAGGCCAGCGCGGCGGACTTCTTCCAAGGCGGACTCGTCGTCGGTGCCCACCACGGCGGTCAGATATTTGGCCTTCAGCCTGTCGAGCCCGTCCATCGTCGCCTCCATCAGATGCGCGACGGTGCTAGCCTTGTGGCGGCGCGGATGCAAGCGTCGGGTAAGAAAATTGGCAGTGTCACGGCAAGGTCGCCGGATGCGACATCGTATTTGAGGGCGGTTTGCTTTCAATCTAAATCAGTTTGAAAGCAAACCAAGACAGGCCCGGCGTTGCGTGTGTTGCGTCTTTCTTTTTAGTGTATTTACAAATGGATACGCGATTCCATTAACCAAAATGAATGGTCTTTGGCAGGGCGGCGGCAGGGTGCCCCCCTCGGCGGCGGGGGGTTACAGAAAATCGGCGGCGGTCAGGTCGGCGGCGGTCAGGGTGCGGGTGAGGTCGTCAAGCAGCAGGACCTCGCCCGAGTGGATGATCTGGACGTGACCGGCGCTGAGGGTGGTGATGATCAGCAGGTCGAAAGCCACCGCAAGGTCGATGCGGTCAAGCCCGTCCTGATAGTCAAAGATGCGGTCGGTGGCGCCGTCGGTGACCAGCACAAAGACATCCGCCCCGTCGCCGCCGTTCAGCGTGTCAACCCCGGTGCCGTCGTTCAGCACGTCATTGCCGTCAAATCCGATCAGGCTGTCATTACCCGCGCCGCCGGACACAAAATCATCGTCCGACCCGGCACCAAGCCTGTCATTGCCATTGCCGCCATAAAGGCTGTCATCGCCCCAGTTGGCCTGCATGGTGTCATTGCCGTCCTTGCCGAACAGGCTGTCATCGTCATTGCCGCCGAACAGGTTGTCATTGCCCGCGCCGCCGACCATGGTGTCGTTCTGCGCGCCGCCGTGCAAGACGTCATTGCCCGCGCCGCCCTCCAGCCGGTCAGCGCCAAGGCCGCCGATCAGGCTGTCGTCCCCGCCATTGCCGATCAGATCGTCATGCAGGACTGTGCCTTGCAGATAATCGGCCGCCGCGCCGCCAAGGTGCAGGCTGCGGTCCTGTGTCAGGCCGAAAACGCCATAGGACAGGCCATCGGCGCTGGCGTTCAGCAATCTTTCGCGCTGGAATGAGACGACATTGGCCAGATCGACATTGCCCTTGGGGATATACCAGACTTGGGTGCCATTGCCCGAGGGTTCACTGATCCGCAGGGCGGTAAAGCTGCCGTCGCTGGTGGTGCCGTGGTAAAACACCTTGACCAGCACCATCTGGCGGTTTGCCAGGTCAAGGGTGTGGAAGTCGAGCGGGGTGTCGAAGGCGGGGCCGAACATGATCTGGGCACCCACGCCGGGTTCGGAACTGGTGTGGATCAGCCCGTCGTCATCGGTCACCAGCGCATCGACAACCCCGGTCTGCACCGCGCCGCCCGCGCCGTTGAAGCGGACGGCAAGGGCCTGTCCGGCCAGCAGCGGTTCGTCATCCACCGTCAGGCCGTGGCTGAAATAGTCGAACGGAGTCAGCGGGCCTGCGGGCGCGCTGGTGGTGACCGAGGCCACGGCTTCGGGGGCAAAGGTGGCGGGGACGACGTAGAAATCCTTGCCGCGCGCCGAGAAATGCACGACCGTCACGCTATAGGCCGAGCCGTCCAGCAGGGTGCCGCTGATCTGGCGCAAGTCCAGCGGCGGCGGCGCGGCCATGTTGATGCCGCACAGATTATAGATCGTGCCCGCGTCCAGCGACGCCATCGTGGTGTCGCTGTCGGCGACCGTCAGATAGGTCGCAGAAGCCTCGCCGGTGGTCTGATCGACCCGCAGCACCTGACCGGCGAAAAGTGTCATGTCGGCGGTTTCCTCGTCCCGTAAAAGGGACGCAGACTAGCAGTGGGCCAGCAAGAGTCAAGCATCGACGAGAAAAAAACCTGTCGGAGCGGGATTTTTCAAAGCGGTGATGCTTGGCTTAGACGGCTGCGGGAAGTGCTGCTTTGGCTTGGGCGGCGATGGCGTTGAAGGCCTCAGGCTCATGCACGGCCAGATCGGCCAGCACCTTGCGGTCCACTTCGATGCCGGCTTTGGCCAGACCGTTGATCAGGCGCGAATAGGTGAAGGCCGGGTCATACAGACGCACGGCGGCGTTGATGCGGGCGATCCACAGCGCGCGGAAGTTGCGCTTGCGCGCCGCACGGTCGCGGGTCGCATATTGCTGGGCCTTGTCAACGGCCTGAGTGGCGGTCTTGAAGTTGGTCGAGCGGGCGGCATAATAGCCAGCCGCCTTCTTGATCACCTTGCGGTGGCGGGCGTGGGTGACAACGCCGGATTTGACGCGGGACATCTCTTGTTCTCCTTACCGGTCGTAGGGCATGTATTTCTTGACGATCTTCGCATCGGAGGCGCAGAGGATCATGGTCCCCGAAGCGTCACGAACGAATTTCGTCGAGCGTTTGATCATGCCGTGGCGCTTGCCGGCAACGCCGGCCTTCACACGACCGGAGGCTGTGAAGCTGAAGCGCTTCTTGGCCGCCGACTTGGTCTTCATCTTGGGCATTTCGATCTCCGTCGTTGCAGGCGCTGCTTGGCATGCCACTTGGGCCAGCCGCGCGGGGTATTGAGAGTCGTCGCTATAGGGGGGTGCGGCATGGGATGCAAGGGGCCAAGTGCGGCGGCTGGCGGGGTCAGTTGAGGTAGCGCCCGATCACGCTGAAGAACACGTCCGGAATTTCCGAAAACGAATAACCGCGGGGGCGCTGGCTGAGGGCGGTGGCGATCAGCACCCCGCCGACCAGCACCATGACCAATCCGGCGCGCGGCACGCGGCCCTCAACCCAGCCCGAAAGCAGGGCGGGGATCGCCAGCGCACCAATGACGATGCCGATGACGAGGAAAAGGTCAGTGTCCATGAAGGCACCCTATCAACAGGCCTGTGCTGATTATTCAGGATCGCCGCTTGAAATCAACCTTTCATCGCAGGGGGCGACACGAAGGATGTTGGTTGTGCCCTTGACGTTGAAGGGCACGCCGGCGGTCAGCACGATCATATCCTCGACATTGGCAAAGCCGTCACGCCGCGCCACATGGATGGCGGCCAGAACCGCCCCCTTGAAGCGTTCCTGCGGTTCGCAGATGGCGTTGTGCAGGCCCCAGGTCAGCGCCATGCGGCGGGCCGAGGACATCAAGGGCGTCAGCGCGATGATCGGCACGCGCGGGCGTTCGCGGGCAACCAGAGCCGCCGTGGTGCCGGTCTGCGAGAAACAGGCGATGGCCTTGATGTTGGTCGCCTCGGCAATCTCACGCGCGGCGGCGACGATGCCGTCGGCGATGGTTTCGCGCCTTATCTGGCGGCTTGATTCAATGACCTGACGGTAGGTCGGGTCCTTTTCGACCGCGATGGCGACGTTGTTCATCGTCGTCACGGCCTCGATCGGATATTTGCCGACGGCCGATTCGGCCGACAGCATGATGGCATCGGCGCCTTCATAGATGGCGGTCGCCACGTCGGACACTTCGGCGCGGGTCGGCACCGGGGCCTCGATCATCGATTCGAGCATCTGGGTCGCCACGATCACCGGCTTGGCGGCGGCACGGGCACCGCGGATCAGGCGTTTCTGGATCGGCGGCACGGTATAGACCGGCAGTTCGACGCCAAGGTCGCCGCGCGCCACCATGATGCCGTCCGACACCTGAAGGATGGCGTCATAGGCTTTGACGGCGGCGGGCTTTTCGATCTTGGACATGATGGCGGCGCGGCCACGGGCGAGGGCGCGCGCCTCGATCACATCCTCGGGGCGTTGCACGAAGGACAGCGCCAGCCAATCGACGCCCATTTCGCAAGCAAACTCCAGGTCGATGCGGTCCTTTTCCGACAGGGCGGCCAGCGGCAGCACGACATCGGGCACGTTCACGCCCTTGCGGTTGGAAATCTGCCCGCCGACGGTGACGGTGCAATCGGCAAAGTCCTTGCCGCAATCTTCAACCTTGAGGCGGATCTTGCCGTCGTTGACCAGAAGCGAGGTGCCGGGTTCCAGTGCTGCAAAAATCTCGGGGTGCGGCAGTTGCACGCGGTTCAGATCGCCAGGGGCGGAGGACAGGTCCATGCGAAAGCGCGCGCCTGCGACCAGCATCGCACCCTCGGGGTTGGCAAAGCTGCCGACCCGCAGTTTGGGGCCCTGAAGGTCGGCCAGAATCGCAATCGGACGGCCGGTGTCAGCCTCAACCTGGCGGATGATGGTGTGGCGGGCGCGAATCTCGTCATGGCTGCCATGGCTCATGTTCAGGCGAAACACGTCGGCACCAGCCTCGAACAAGGCGCGGATGGTGGCATAGTCACTGGAAACCGGGCCGAGAGTCGCCACAATCTTGACGTTCCGAAGGCGTCGCATGGCTCAATCCTTTTCGTCGCATCTGGTTGTGCTGGGTCGCGGGACTTATGGCGCGTTTGGCCGAAGGGGGCAACGGCGGATTGGACATTAATCACGCGGCGTGAAGAATTGGCAAAGACCCGGCGGTGCAGTGCCTGATATATCGCCGACGGTTGAAAAGCTGCGGCTGGCCGGTGCCAAGTGGTGTTTCCCTTTCCTCCGGCGATCCTTTATGCCGGGGTGAGGTGCAGGGAAAGCGCAATGGCGGCATTCAACATCTTTGGCGAGGATCGACCGGGCCGCTGGCTGGTGACCTGCGATCATGCCAGCAACCGGGTGCCGGAGGATGTCTGTGCCGGCGACCTTGGCCTGTCGCAGGGCGACATGGCGCGTCACATCGCCTGGGATGTCGGCGCAGGCGGGCTGGCCGAGGCTTTGGGCCTGCTGCTGGACAGCCCGGTGGTCTGCTCCGACTTCAGCCGTCTGGTGATCGACCCCAACCGCGGCGAAGACGACCCGACGCTGGTGATGAAGCTGTATGACGGCACGATCATTCCGGGCAACGCCCGTATCGGGCTGGACGAGGTCGAGCGGCGGCTGGCGACGCTGTATCGGCCCTATCACGCGGCCCTTGCGCGGCTTGCCGCACGGCGGGCCGATACCGTCATTCTAGCGGTGCATTCCTTTACCCCCTGCCTGCGTGGTCGCACCCCGCGCCCCTGGCATGTCGGGGTGCTCTACAGTGACGACGACGACCGCCTGTCGCGGCACCTGATCACCCGGCTGCGGGCCGAGCCTGACCTGTGCGTCGGCGACAATGAGCCCTATGCCGGGGCGCTGCCGGGCGATGCGATCGACCGCCACGCCCTGCAAGCCCGGCGACACAACACGCTGATCGAGCTGCGGCACGACCTGATCTTTGATGCGGCGTGGCAAGTGGCGTGGGCCGCCCGTCTGGCGCCTATACTGGAAGACGTATTGGAGAGGCTGGAATGACTGAACTGGACCACGCGACCCGCACCGAACTGGAGGCCGCCGCCTTTCGCGCGCTGATGCAGCATCTCATAGTCAAGCGGCCCGAGGTGCAGAACATCGACCTGATGAACCTTGCCGGGTTCTGCCGCAACTGTCTGAGCCGCTGGTATCAGGAGGCGGCTGCGGCGCGCGGCCTGGTCCTGACCAAGGACGCGGCGCGCGAGGTGGTTTACGGGATGCCCTATGGCGATTGGGTGGCGCAGCACCAGACAGCGGCAGACGCCGCCAAACAGGCGGAATTTGCCGAGGCGTTCCGGGCCAATGTCGCAGGCGAGCCAGTGCGTCAGCGCTAGATCGCGGATTTGCGCATCTCGACGAGGTAGATCTCGCGCAGGCGGGTGACGGTTTTGCCGGGTTTGCCGGTGCCTATGGCGGCGCCGTCAATCTCGACCACCGGCATGACAAAGGTGGAGGCCGAAGTGATGAACGCCTCATCCGCCGCTTGCGCCTCGGTTATGGTGAAGGGGCGTTCTTCAACCTCCAACTGCGCTTCGGCGGCGAGGCGCAGCACGCAGGCGCGGGTGATGCCGTGCAGGATGTCGCAGGACAAGTGGCGGGTGATGATGCGGTTGCCCTTGATGATATGGGCGTTGTTCGAGGTGCCTTCGGTCACCATGCCATCCTCGACGAACCAAGCGTCATCGACCCCGGCAGCCTTGGCCATCATCTTGGCCATGGCAGGATACAAAAGCTGCGTGGTCTTGATGTCGCGGCGGCCCCAGCGGACATCGGGCACCGAGATCACCCGCCAGCCGGTCTGGGCGGCGGGATTGGCGGCTAAGCCGGGTTTGGACTGGGTGAACATCACCAGGGTCGGTTTGATGTCGGGGCCGGGATAGGCAAAGTCGCGGTCGCCCGGGTTGCCGCGGGTCACCTGCAGATAGATCAAGCCCTCGGTGAGGTCGTTCAGGCGGATCAACTCGCGGTGGGCGGCCAGCAGGTCGGCGTCCGGGCAGGGGGCGGCCATGGCAAGCGCGTGCAGTGACCGGGCAAGGCGGGCGCAATGGCCGGCAAAGTCGATCAGCTTGCCGTCCAGCACCGAGGTCACCTCATACACCGCATCGGCCATCAGAAAGCCGCGATCGAAGATCGACACTTTCGCTTGCGCTTCGGGCAGGTAGTCGCCGTTCAGATAGACGATACGGGTCATCGTTTTATCCCAAAAGGCCGGGCTTTATCCCCAAAGGGCCGGTTCCGGCGGGTGGACCCCTGCGGCGTCGTAGTGCAGGGCAAGGGCGCGGTCTTGGGACAGAAGCAGCGGGCCGTCAAGATCGGAGTAGGCGGCGCCCTGCGGCCAAGGGAGGGGAGGCCAGGCCGCAGGGTGTTGCGGTTTGGGGCGCGCAGGCTTGGTTGCATCTTGGGTCAGGCTTGGCCATACAGGGGGCAAGCGGTTTTTCGTTTTCTGCGCGGTCTTCAGCCAGATAAGACGCAAACAGCCCCTGGAGCGTGATGAGGAAAAGTGGCTACCGGTTTTCCTCAACAATCACGCGACCAAATGGAAACGAGATCAGGATGAGGTTTTCGATCAAACATCATCCCGATCTGGCGGATGGAGTGGCCCGATGAACTATCTGGAATTCGAAAAGCCGCTGGCAGAGATTGAAGGCAAGGCTGAAGAACTGCGCGCGATGGCGCGGGGTGTTGGCGGGGCGGATGTGTCCTCCGAGGCTGCGGCTTTGGACCGCAAGGCCGAGCTGATGCTGAAGGCCCTGTACAGGGGCCTGAACGCCTGGCAAAAGTGTCAGGTGGCGCGCCACCCCGACCGGCCGCATTGCAAGGACTACATCGACGCCCTGTTCAGCGAATTCACCGCGCTGGCCGGCGACCGCAACTTTGCCGATGATCACGCGGTGATGGGCGGTCTGGCGCGGTTCAACGATACCCCGGTGGTGGTGATCGGGCACGAAAAGGGCCACGATACCAAAAGCCGGATCGCGCATAATTTCGGCATGGCGCGGCCCGAGGGTTATCGCAAGGCGATCCGCCTGATGACCTTGGCCGACAGCTTCCGCCTGCCGGTGATCACGCTGGTTGACACGCCCGGCGCCTATCCGGGCAAGGGGGCAGAAGAGCGTGGCCAGTCCGAGGCGATTGCGCGGGCCACCGAACGCAGCTTGGCCATCGGGGTGCCGGTGATCGCGGTCATCATCGGCGAGGGGGGCTCGGGCGGGGCGGTGGCCTTTGCCACGGCCAACCGCATCGCCATGCTGGAACATTCGATCTACACGGTGATCAGCCCGGAGGGTTGCGCCTCGATCCTGTGGAAAGACAGCGAAAAGATGCGCGAGGCCGCCGAGGCCCTGCGGCTGACGGCGCAGGATTTGCAGAAGCTGGGCGTGATCGACCGGATCGTCAAAGAGCCGCTGGGTGGCGCGCAGCGGGGCCGCAAAGAGACCATCGAAGCGGTGGGCAAGGCGATCGAGACCATGCTGAAGGAATTGTCGGGCAAGAAGCCTGCCGCGCTGATCAGCGACCGCCGCGCGAAGTTCCTCGACATGGGCGCCAAGGGTCTGGCGGCCTGATGTCGTTTTACGCGACATCGTGTTTTATCGTTCGTTCACAATTTGTTGGCCATGTTCGTTAACCATCGGTTAAGGCTCGG
>JBCKXH010000069.1:0-13202 GCA_038921555.1 Paracoccaceae bacterium | reverse complement strand
GCGGGTCAAAGACATCCTTGACCTGCAGCTGCGCCTCCAGATCGGCCTCCGAAAACTGCACCTGCATCAGATCGCGCTTCTCCACGCCCACGCCATGCTCGCCGGTCAGACAGCCGCCGACCTGGACGCACAGGCGCAGGATGTCGGCACCATATGCCTCGGCCTTCTCCTGATCGCCCGGCTTGTTGGAATCATACAGGATCAGCGGGTGCAAATTGCCATCGCCGGCATGAAAGACATTGGCCACGCCAAGGCCGACATCCCGGCTCATCTCGGCGATCCTGCGCAGCACGAAGGGCAGTTCCGACACCGGAATAGCTCCGTCCAGACAGATGTAATCGGCGATATTGCCCATCGCGCCAAAGGCCGACTTGCGGCCCAGCCAGATGCGCAGGCTTTCCTCAGCCGAGCCGCTTTCACGGTAGGCGACCGGGGCATGGCGCATGGCAATCAGCTTGATCGCCGCCAGTTGCTCGTCAATCTCGGCCGGACTGCCCTCAACCTCGACGATCAGCAAAGCCTCGCAATCGGGGTAACCGGCATGGGCAAAGGCCTCGGTCGCCTCGATGCAGGGCCGGTCCATGAACTCCACCGCCACCGGCAGCAGGCCCGCCTTGATGATGTCGGCCACACATGCCCCCGCCACTTCGTTGCTATCAAAGCCCATCAGCACCGGCCGGGCACCCTCGGCCTTCGGCAGAATGCGCAGAATGGCCTCGGTGACCACGCCCAACTGACCCTCAGAGCCGCAGACCACCCCCAGCAGGTCAAGCCCGCCAGGGTCCAGCCACGGCCCGCCGATCTTGACCACCGTGCCATCCATCTGCACCAGCGTGACGCCAAGCAGATTGTTGGTCGTGACACCATATTTCAGACAATGCGCCCCGCCCGAATTCATCGCGATATTGCCGCCGATGACGCAGGCCAACTGGCTGGAGGGGTCGGGGGCGTAAAAGAACCCCGCCCCCTCGACCGCAGAGGTCACGCTCAGATTGGTGCGCCCGGCCTCAACCCGGATAAAGCGGTTGTCGTAGTCGATCTCCAGCACGGCGTTCATCCGCGCCAAGCCCAGCACCACGCAATCCGCCGTCGGCAAAGCGCCGCCCGCCAGCGAAGTCCCTGCCCCGCGCGGAACCACCGGCACGCCAAGGCCATGACACAAAGCCAGCACCGCCGCCACTTCCGCCGTCGAACGCGGCAACACCACGGCAAGCGGAGTGCAGCGGTAAGCCGTCAGCGCATCACATTCATAGACCCGCGTCTCGTGCGGGTCGTCGATCACCCCCAACGGCAGCGCGGCGCGCAAGCGGGCGATGATCGCATCCCGCGCCGCCAATACGCGGGCGTCAGGCTTTGGCATATCCATCTGCGGCCCCCCTTTGGCGCCAAGTGTTAGGCCCAGAGAAAGCCACTGGCAAGCCATGGCCCCGGCCTGTAACATGCCACCCCATGACCCTGCTTTCCGCCTTAGAGACCAGCTTTTCCCTGACCGACACGGCGGCTTTGCTCATGCTGGTTGTGGCTTGGATCGGCACCGGGCGGCTGGCCGAATACCCGCCCAAATGGCGGCCCTCGGTCAGCCTGCTCATGCGGGATTACCGCTATCGCTGGATGACCGAGTTTCTGACCCGCGCCCCGCGGATCTTTGATGTCACTCTGATCGACAGCCTGCGCCAGGGCACGGCGTTCTTTGCCAGCGCCTCGATGATCGCCATCGGGGGCGGGGTGGCGATGATCGGCAATGCCGCCATAGTGCAGGGGCTGGCCCAGGAACTGACGATCGGCGGCGATGCCACGCAACTGCGCATCAAGCTGATCGTCGTCGTCGCCCTGCTGGCCAATGCTCTGCTAAAGTTCATCTGGTCGCACCGGCTGTTCAGCTATTGCGCCATCATGATGGCCGCCGTGCCCAACGATTGCAACGACCCCATGGCCGCCCCGCGCGCCCGCCAGGCCGCTGAGATCAACATCACCGCCGCCAAAAGCTTTAACCGCGGGCTGAACTCGATCTATTTCGCGCTGGCGGCACTGGTCTGGATGATGGGGCCCGAGGCGCTGCTGCTGGCCACCATCCTGACCGCTGGCGTCCTGTTGCGGCGTGAGTTCGCCTCACATTCACGGGCGGTGATGCTGGCGGATTTGCAGGAGGTGGCGCGTCAGGGCTGAGGCCAGCCCGTTACCGTTTTCCGCGCACCGGATAGGCCGCCCGGGTTACCCTGAACGCCCCATCGGCTGATTTCTCCTCGACCACGCGGAACAGATCATGCAGCAAGGGGCCGTAAGGCAGATGGCGGTTGGCGACCATCCACAGCACGCCGTCCGGCGCCAGCCCGTGGTGCGCCGCCCGGATAAAGCCTTGCCCCAGCGCCGGGTCCACCGCGCGCCCGCTGTGGAACGGCGGGTTCATCACCACCGCCCCCCAGGGCCGCGCTGGCCGGAAACTGCGCGCATCGGCCCAGTGCAGCACGGCGCGCGGGTCGTTCAGGTTGCGCGCCGCACAGTCCAGCGCCACCTGTTCCGCCTCGACCACGTCCAGCGCCGTGACTCCGGTCCGCGCCAGCACCGCGCGGCTCAGGTAGCCCCAGCCCGCCCCCAGATCCCCCACAATTGCCGGCAAATCCTTGGGCAGCGCGTGCGCCAGCAGGGCCGAGCCATGATCCGGCCCATCCGCCGAAAAGACGCCGGGCCGGGTGACAAAGCCGTCCACCTCCGCATCCTGCGCCGCCCAGACCAGCAGTCGGCCATCGGCTGGACAAGTGGCAATCCGGCCATGCGCCTTGGACTGCGCAACACCCACCGCCAGCCCCAGCGCGCGGCAATCCTTCAAAACGGCTTCGATGCCATCGGTCTTTTGCCCGTCAATCGCCATGACGGCACCGGGGGCCAGCGCCAGCGCCGCCTCGGCCAACATTCCATGCGCCTGCGCCTTGGCGCGCGGCAGGCAGACCAGCGCCGCCGCGAATTGGCCCGTGGCGGCGGTGCGATAGCCAAGGCCCGCGAAATAATCGTGATCCGGGCGGAACCCGGTCAGCACGACAACGCGCGTCTTGGGCAGCGCCGACAAGTCGTCACCGATCCTCGGCCGAAAGACCGCAATATCGCCCGTGGCAGGCAAGACCCATGCGCCGCTGTCCAGCGCCAGTTCAATGCGTGATGCGCGCATGCCCGAACTCATCCACATCGTGCAGATCCCGGGACCGGCCCCATCTCATTCAGTCGGGGGCCTAGTCCTTTTCCATGGTGCATTGCAGCGGATGCTGGTGGCGCCGGGCAAAATCCATCACCTGCGCCACCTTGGTTTCCGCCACCTCGAACGAAAACACCCCGACCACCGCCAGCCCCTTCTGGTGGACCGTCAGCATGATCTCAAACGCCTGCGCGTGGTTCAGCCCGAAAAACCGCTCCAGCACATGCACGACGAATTCCATCGGCGTGTAGTCGTCGTTCAGCAGCATCACCTTGTATAAAGGCGGCCGCTCGGTCTTGGGCTTGGTCTTGGTCAGGACAGAGGTGTCCTGACCCGGTCCCCGCCGCTCGTCTGACATCTTGGGGGGGCAAAGCGGGCAAACCAGACCTCGACAGCATGGGGGAGAGTTACAGGATTGCGCGCAATATATTGATTTTTGGCCAAGACGAAAGCCCCGGCCCCCGCCTTTCATGGCTAACGTCCCGCTTTTACGGATATGGATTGCCCGCCAGGCCGCCTTGCGCCATCACTGACCGCGCAGGAGCGCCCGAAATGCCCAAGCTAACCACCATCGCCTTCGATGCCGACGATACATTATGGCACAACGAAACGCTGTTCCACCTGACCCAGACCCGATTCGCGGCCCTTCTGGCCGACACCGCCGACCCCGCCCACCTGTCCGAACGGCTGGAGGCGGCTGAGCGGCGCAATCTGGGTCACTACGGTTACGGCGTCAAAGGCTTCATGCTGTCGATGATCGAAACCGCCATCGAGGTGACGCAAGGCCGCGTCGCCGCCCCGGTGATAGCCGAGATCATGGCGGCCGGCCGCGAGATGCTGGCCCATCCGGTTGACCTGCTGCCCCATGCCCGGGCCGCCGTTCAGGCGCTGTCGCAGAGCCACCGCGTCATCCTGATCACCAAGGGCGACCTCTTGGATCAGGAACGCAAGCTGGCGCAGTCCGGCCTGGGCGATCTCTTTTGCGCGGTCGAGATCGTGTCGGAAAAAACTGCCGACAGCTATCGCGCGATCTTTCGGCGCCACGGCCACGGTGCCGACCGCGCCATGATGGTCGGAAATTCGCTGAAATCCGACATCCTGCCCGCGCTCAAAGCCGGAGCCTACGGCGTCCATGTGCCCCATGCAATGACCTGGGCGCTGGAACATGCCGAGCCGCCGCAGTCCGAACCGCGCTTTCACAGCTTGCCTGACCTCAAGGCTCTGCCCGGATTGGTCGCAAGCCTGAACCCGCGCCTACTATAACTTGCGTTCGATTTGACCATACCCACCATATCTGCCCCGGCCTTACCAGATGTGTTGCATCCGGACCAGTCCGAAACCCATTGAAATTAAGGGGTTTTCCGAAAACACAGCCTGTGCTAGGCTTGCTGCAAGCAGAACAATGCCCCGAATTTACAGGGGCACGCGGCATGGATGAGGCAGGCAAGGTGACAGTGTTTTCGGGGCAGCAGTTCCGCAGCCTTTTGGTGGCTTTCGCTATGGGGCTGCTGGCCCTGATGGCGACAGGCGCTGGCGCCGCACAATACGCCGCATATCTGATGGATGCGCGCAGCGGCGAAACGCTTTACGCCAAGAACGCCGATACCCCCTTGCCGCCCGCCTCGCTGACCAAGATGATGACGCTTTACCTGACCTTCCAGGACATCGAGGCCGGCCGGGTCTCGCTGGACACCATGATCACCATCTCCAAGAATGCCGCCGATCAGGCACCGACGCGGCTGGGCCTGAGGGCGGGGCAAAAGATTGCGCTGCGCTATCTGATCCGGGCGGCGGCGGTGAAATCGGCCAATGATGCGGCAGCGGCAATCGGCGATGCGCTGGGCGGCAGTCAGGCGAAATGGGCCGCCCGCATGACCTCAACCGCCAAACGGCTGGGGATGAAACATTCGACCTTCAAGAACGCCAACGGCCTGTCGGCCAAGGGCCAAGTCTCGACAGCGCGTGACATGTCGGTGCTGGGGCGGCATCTGTTCTATGATTTCCCGCAGTATTACAACATCTTCTCGCGCCGCACCACCGATGCGGGCATGGCAACCGTCACCAACACCAACCGCAAGTTTCTCGACGCCTATGAAGGCGCTGACGGTATCAAGACCGGCTACACCGATGCGTCGGGCTTCAACCTGACCGCCAGCGCCGAACGTGCAGGCGTGCGCCTGATCGCCACGGTCTTTGGCGGCACCTCGACCGCCATGCGCAACCAAAAAGTCGCCGAGTTGCTGGACATCGGCTTTGCCAAGGCCAAGCCCGGCACAAGGACGGTCAAACCCGCGCCGCCCGCTCCTGAAACGCCGCCAACCGACAGCATTCTGATGGCGCAAGCGGATGCCAGCACCATTGACCAAGCCCTGCCCGAAGTGGAAAGCGGTGCCGGCAAGACGCTGCGGCTGAACCTCGCCCTCGCCACCTCTCCCCGGCCGCAGACCCGTCCGGCTGTGACCAATGCGCCGGGGACCGAAGTGACCAGTGTTTCTGCCCCGGCAACCGAAGCCGCCCCTCCCGCCGACACTCTGGAGGGTCAGGCGCTGGCCCTCGCCATAGCCGAGGCCGGGTCGGGTCAGGTCGCCTCGACCCCATCGCAAGGCCGCGTGACGGTCACCGCATCAGCTGCCGAGCAACCCCTGCAACTGGCCTTGGGTGAGGTGCGCCCAGCCAAGCGCAACCCGCCGATCTACACCGACAGCGCTGCCCAGATGGCCACCATCCCCGCCAAACCCGAGGTTGTCACCCGGGTTTCCACCTCGGGCGGGCAGGCCTGGGGCGTCCATCTTGGTCACTACAACACGCGGTCCGAGGCCGAACTGCGGCTCCTGAAGATCCAGTTGGCCGAAAGCGCCACCCTTGGCGACGGCCTGCGCAAGGTGGTCGCACGCAAGGGCGGCTATGACGCCAACCTGATGGGGCTTGCGCAAGACAGCGCCGACCTCGCCTGCCGCCGCCTGCAATCGCGCGGCGTGCAGTGCTTCACCATTGGTCAGTAAGATGGGGCGGTCAGTAAGGCGGGGCGGCCAATGACCTTCGTCCTGCCGCCACCGCCGCAGCCCAGCCTGCCCACGGCGGACGGCAGACGCTTTGCGGTGCGGCGCATCTTCTGCGTCGGGCGCAACTATGCCGATCACGCCCGCGAGATGGGCCATGATCCGAATGCCGAACCACCGTTCTACTTCAGCAAACCCGCCGATGCCGTGGTGCCATCAGGCACCACCATCCCCTATCCAACCGCGACGCATGACCTGCACCACGAGGCGGAACTGGTTGTCGCCCTCGCCCGCGGTGGCAGCAATATCCCTGAATCCGACGCCGCCTCACACGTCTGGGGCCATGCTGCTGGCAACGACCTGACCCGCCGTGACCTGCAAGCGCAAGCCAAGGCCGCCCGCCGCCCTTGGGACATGGCCAAGGGCTTTGACGCCTCAGCCGTCGTCGGCCTGATCCATCCCGGCCCGATCGGCGACGCCGCCATCACCTGCATGGTTGACGGCAAACCGACCCAATCCGCCCGCCTATCCGACATGATCTGGCCGGTCCCCGCGATCATCGCCCATCTGTCCCGCCTGGTGACCCTCGCCCCCGGCGACCTGATCTTCACCGGCACCCCCGCCGGCACAGGCCCCCTGCTGCCCGGCCAAACCTGCACCGTTTCCATAGACGGCCTGACCCCCGCCATCATCACCATCGCCTAAAGCAGTTGCGGCCTGTCCGCCATGAAATCCATCACCCCCCGGCGCAACCTCTGCTTCACAGCAAACCCAAACCGCCCGCCCCCGATTTACCCTTTCAAAAATACTCCCGCCGGAGGCTCTTTACAGCTTCGGGTGATCATCCCATTCCTTGGTCAATATGCGGTTGGCATCCCCCTCGGGGTCATCGAATTGCCTTGTCCGCATCGCCCAGAAAAACGCCGCCAGACCGATGCTCCCCAATAGCAGCGACACCGGGATCAGGATGGCCAGGATCTGCATCGCCTACCTCAACCGCAACGCATTCAGCGATACCGTAATCGACGACAGCGACATCGCCAGTGCCGCCGCCAGCGGTGTGGCCTCCCCCATCAGCGCCAGTGGCACCGCGACCACGTTATAACCCGCCGAAATGGCAAAGTTCTCGATCATCCGCCGCGTCGCCTGACGCGAGATGCGCACCGCATCGGCAATCGCTGCCATGTCGCGGCCCAACAGCACGATATCCGAGGCGACCCTTGCCGCATCCAGTGCTGACGCGGGCGAGATCGACACATGCGCCAGCGCCAGCGCCGCAGTATCATTCAGCCCATCCCCCACCATCAGCACAGGGTGCCCCTGTTCCGCCAACTCAAGCACCAGCGCCGCCTTTTGCGCGGGCAGCGCGCCCGCAACCCAATCCGCGATCCCCAGGCGCCGCGCCAATGCCGCCACCGAGGCCTCGGTATCGCCCGACACCAGCTTGATCGCCATGCCCTGCGCCCGCAGCAATGCCACCGCCGTCTCGGCCCCCGGGCGCAACTGGTCGCTGAAGGCAAAGGCGCACGGCACCACGCCCAGCGACAGATAGGTCGCCGTCATGGCCACCGGCTCGGCCCCAACCCATGATGCACGGCCCAACCGCACCACGCGACCCGCCAGACGCCCCTCGATGCCATAACCCGGCACCTCGCGCAGGTCTGTCACATCCGCCGCCACCACATCCCGCCGGGTCAAATGCTGGGCCAGCGCCTGTGCCAAGGGATGCGACGACGCCAGCGCCAGCGCCAAGACCACCGCCAATTCCTGCGCAGGCACCTCCTCCAACCCCAAAGGCTCAGGCGTGCCCATGGTCAGCGTGCCGGTCTTGTCGAAGACCACGGTATCGACCTCGGCCAAGCGCTCCAACGCCGTGCCGTTCTTGATCAACACGCCTTTGCGGAACAGCTTGCCCGAGGCCGCCGTCACCACCGCAGGCACCGCCAGCCCCAGCGCACAAGGACAGGTGATGATCAGCACGGCGGCCGAGACATTGACGGCAAAGCGCACGTCACCGCCGGTTTTCCACAGCCAGAACCCAAAGGCGCCGAACGACAGCACATGGACCAGCGGCGAATACAACCGCGCCGCCCGTTCGGCCAGCGTGGTATAGCGCGTCCTGGCGCTTTCGGCGACGGCCACCAGATCGGCCATGCGGTGCAGGCTGGAATCGCGCCCCGCCGCGTTGACGCGCAGGGTCAACGGCCCGGTCAGATTGACCTCACCCGCCGAAACAACTGAGCCCGGCCCGGCAAAGACCGGCAGGCTTTCGCCGGTAAGCAGCCCGCGGTCCACCTCGGAGGCACCCGCCGTCACCACACCATCGACCGGCATCCGCCCACCCGGCCGCACCAGCACCAGATCGCCCTTCGCCACCTCGGCAACCCTGCGCAGCACTTCGGCCCCGTCCACCAAAACCGTGGCTCGCGGCACCTCCAGCGCCGCCAGCACCTGCGCCGCCGACCGCGCCAGCGCGCGACTGCGATGGTCCAGATAACGGCCCAGCAGCAAAAAGAACGCCAGCATCACCGCCGCGTCGAAATAGGCGTGCTGCCCCGAATAGGCCGTCTCATACAGCGATATCCCCGTGGCCAAGATCAGCGCCAATGAGATCGGCACATCCATGCCCAACCGCCCGACCCGCAGCGCCGCCCATGCCGCGCGAAAGAACGGCTGGCCGACGAAAGCCACCGTCGGAATGGCGATTAGCGCCGAAATCCAGTGGAACATGTCACGGGTGGCAGCCTCGGCCCCCGACCAGACCGCGACCGACAACAGCATGATGTTCATCATCGCAAAGAACGCCACAGCCAGCCGCATCAGCAACTCACGGCTTTGCCGGTCGGTTTGGGTGCTGGACAACAGGCCGGGGTCCAGCTCATGCGCCTCAAAGCCGACGCCGGCCAGCACCCCCACCAGATCGGCGGCGCTGACCTCGGGCGCCGCCTCGACCGATAGCCGTTTCAGGGTCAGGTTGACCCGTGCCGCCAGCACTCCGGGATGACCCAGCATCGCCGCCTCGACGCTGGATATGCAGGCCGCGCAATGCGCCGATGGCAGCGACAGCATCAGCCGCGCGTTGGGAGCCTGCGCTTGCGCCATGGCCGCAAGCAGTTGCGCTGAAGGCACCACCACGCAGGCCGGGCAGGCCGAAGGCGAGCCATGCAGCCCGGCATCGTCGGATGTGTCAAGCAACGCCATCTCAGGGCCTGACGTGCAGATCAAGGCGCTGGTGGAACCTTGTGCCGTCCGCAGCCTGCGCCTCGACCGCCATCATCCATTTGCCGGGGCCTAGCGCCGCCTGCGCCACATAGACGCCATTCACCTGCGCAAAGTCGGGCCGCATATCCTTGGAGGTTTCGGTGGTCCGGCCAACCAGAACCGCCAATGCGGCCACGGCCACCGGCTGGCCCGCAGCGTCAACGAAAGCCAGCCGCAACTGCTGTGCGTCCGCGACATAGGTCGGGGTCAGGCTCCAGTTCAACGCCTGCTGCGCTGCGCGGTCCGCGTCGAAGGTTTGGCTGGCCACATAGCCATTCGCCACCTCCAGGCCCGGAAAGGTTGAAATCGCCTGCCACGCCAACCCGATGTTGACCGCGATGATCACCCCAAAGAAGGCCACGAACATCGCCAGCACATGCCAGCCGGTCAGGGGACGTTCAGTTGGGGCACGTTCTGTCTTGTCTGCGCTGCTCATCTCACTCACCCGTTCCGTTAAAGCCCATTCCGTTAAAGATCGTGTCACGGCTTACCCGCTCGGCGCGCGGCGCGTCCTGCCCGTCCGCGGCGCTGATCCACAGCCGGACCGGAGTGCGCGCCGACATAGCCCCCAGCGAATGCGGTGCTGCGGTGATGTACAGCCGCTGCTCTCGCGTCGCATTGGCGGGCACCAGCAAGCGCAACCCGTCCTGCCCCTCCAGCGCCAGCACCAGCATGGCGGGCGAGTTGGCGGTAAAGCTGAACCAGCGATCCTCGCCCTGCATGTTGCGCAGGCGCAGGTTGTAAGCATTGCGCACCCCGCCGTCCGACAACACCACATGGGTCGGATTGCGCACCGGAGTAACCGATACGTCGATACTGTTCCGCATGAACAGCGCCACCACCAGCATCACCCCGACCGCTGACCACAGCACGGCGTATAGCATGGTGCGCGGCCGGAAGATGTGCGTCCACACCGAGCGCACCGGCTGGCCCGCGCGCTCGCGCACCTCATCGGTCAGCGCCATATAGCTGATCAGCCCATGCGGCTTGCCGATCTTGTCCATGATGTTGTCGCAGGCGTCGATGCACAGCCCGCAGGTGATGCAGGCCAGTTGCTGGCCGTCGCGGATGTCGATGCCCATCGGGCAGACATTGGCGCAGGCCATGCAGTCGATGCAATCGCCATTGCCTTCGACGGTCTGCTTGCCCCTCGGCTCGCCGCGCCAGTCGCGGTAACCGATGGTCAAGGTGTCCTCGTCCATCATCGCGGCCTGAATGCGCGGCCACGGACAGGCATAGATGCAGATCTGTTCGCGGGCAAAACCGCCAAAGACCAAGGTTGTCGCGGTCAACACCGCAATCGTCGCGTAAGCGATCGGATGGGCGGTTCCGGCCAACAAATCCCCCAGCAGCCTCGGCGCATCGGTAAAATAGAACACCCAGGCCCCGCCGGTCACCAGCCCGATCAAAGCCCAGGCCGTCCATTTGACCAAACGCTTGCGCCATTTCTCCAGGTCCCAGCCCTGCCGGTGCAGCCGGATGCGGGCATTGCGGTCCCCCTCGACCCAACGCTCGACCAGAATGTAGAGGTCAGTCCACACCGTCTGCGGACAAGCGTAGCCACACCACACCCGCCCGGCCACACTGGTGAACAGGAACAGGCCCAGCCCCGCCATGATCAAGAGGCCCGCCACCAGGTAAAACTCATGCGGCCAGATCTCGATCATGAAGAAGAAAAAGCGCCGCCCGCCGATGTCAACCAAAACCGCCTGATCGGGCAGGTTCGGCCCGCGGTCCCATCGCAGCCACGGCGTCAGGTAATAGATAGCCAGCGTTACCCCCATGATCCACCACTTCAAGCTGCGGAATTGCCCCGAAACCCGGCGCGGAAAGATCGGCTCTCGGGCGGCATAAAGCCGTGGTTCTTCCGAAGATGACATGTTTGCCTTCCCTGTTCGCTACAGCGCTTATGCACCGCCCGCCCGCCGGACACCTTGACCCAAGTCAAGGCGGGCGGATTACCTCGCCGCCCGCCCCCCGGACTGCAACCCGATTTACCCTTTCCTAAATACTCCCGCCGGAGGCAGTCTCCCGCTCCCGGCGCAAACCCATGTTCAAGTAAAAAACACCGGCACCCCGGGAACCGCGCGAACAGTTGGGTGCCGGTGTCCATGGCGCCTCTGACCAGAACCAGAGAGGCCACAGCATCTTGCCGCCAACCGGCGACTTGGCCCCTGTTTTGCGCGCCGCGACGCATCCCGCCTTGACCTATGTCAAACCCGCGCAAATTTACCGCCCAAGCCCCCTGCCCGGCCCCTCGGGCAAAAGTTCACTCGCCGCCGCCCAGCGCGTGGACATAGACCGCAACCGCGCGGATCTGATCCTCGGTCAGGCGTGGCTTGGCCCCTGCGGCGGCAAAGCCCCAGTCCGGCATCACCCCATAGCGCGCGGCACTGACCGTGGTGGTGATCGTCGCGCGGTCGCCGCCATAAAGCCAGATCGCATCGCTCAGGTTGGGCGAGCCCAGATCGCGGCTGCCCTTGCCGTCCTCGCCATGGCAGGAAGCGCAGTTGTCGGTGAACAGCGGCACCCCTGCGCCAGCCAATGCGGCGTCGTGGTCTTGCCCGGCTAGTTGCAGGACATATTCGACCACTTGCGCGATCTGCTCCCTGGTCAACAGCGCATCCATGCCGAACTTCGGCATTTCCGACTGGCGGGCGTCCGGGTCGGTGGTGTTGCGGATGCCATGGCTGACCACGAAGTGGATCGCCGCCAGATCGCCGCCCCACAGCCAGTCGTCGTCCAGCAGGCTGGGATAGCCTTTGCCCGGCACCCCGGCCGCACCCGCACCATGGCAGGTCGCGCAGTTGGTGCGGAACACCGCAGCACCCGCCGACATGGCGAACCGCTTCAGCGCGTCGTCCCCTTCGATCTCGGCCAGATCGGTCGCCACCAGCCTGGCCTTGATCCCGGCATTGGCGTCGTCAAAGCGCTTGATCTCGGCGGCCACATCGGCGCGGGTCGAGGCACCCAGCAGTCCCGGCGTCGCCCCGCTGATCAGGGGCCAGGCCGGATAGGCCACGCTATAGGCCACCCCCCAGATGATCGTCAGATAGAATATCCAGACCCACCAGCGCGGCAGCGGGGTGTTCAACTCCTCAATTCCGTCCCACTGGTGGCCGGACGTGCCAACCCCGGCTTTTCCGGTCGCCTTGGGGTCATCCTTCACCGCTTTGGCGCACATTTCTCACGCCTCCTTTTTGTGGCTGGACGGGGCCACGACCTCGCCCGGTTTGCACTCATTGCGAAAGACCACATTGGCGGCGTCCAGGTAGCTGGCCTTGGCGCCGGGGCGAAACACCAAGACCACAACCGCCACAAAGAACACGGTCAGCGCCAGCAGCATCCAGCTATCGGCGAACTCTCGCAGCAGCGAATAGGTTGCCATGCTGCCCCCCTTACCGCGACGCATCAGGCGTGAAGGTCGAAAAATCGACCATGGTGCCCAGCACTTGCAGATAGGCCACCAGCGCATCCATTTCCGTCAACTGCTCCTGGCCGTCAAAGTTCGCCACGGTGACCTTGCCATAGCGCGCCAGCAAACCGGCACTATCGGCCGCCGGGTCGGCCTGGGCTTCGAGGTCCGCCGCGATATACTCCATCTGGTCGTCGCTATAGGGCACGCCAACCATCCGGTGCGCCGCCATCAGGTCGGGCACATGATCCACCTTCAGCACCGCCTCCGACAGGAAGCCATATTTGGGCATCACCGATTCCGGCACCAAGGCCTGGGGGTCGGTCAGGTGATCGACTTG
>JBCKXH010000068.1:0-13254 GCA_038921555.1 Paracoccaceae bacterium | reverse complement strand
CGAGGGGATAGCGCCGTCCTACCTGACCCGAGTCCTGCGGCTCACGTTGCTTTCGCCCGAAATCGTCGAGGCAATCCTGGACGGGCGGCAGGGGCCGGAGGTGACGCTGGCGGGGCTGCTGGAACCGTTTCCTGCGGAGTGGTCGTCGCAACCTAGTGGATAGAATCCAACAAAACGAACCCCGTGACGGAACCGGCATGGCCATATATTTCGTATTATCTTCAATAAGTTGCTCAGATGGCACGAGGGATTCATCCGTCTCGTTTGATCCACTCATACAGACGACTTAGTTGCACATATGGTACGTCTTTCCATGAAACTCGCTGAAGCCCAACAATGCCAGACTCATTATTGTCACTCTGCTGATATAAATTGCTTGACCTATTTTGCAGTCCCGATCAGAGTATCGCCATGCCAAACAGGTTCACTTACCTGCACTTTTTCTTGACAGCAGGTATCATCGCTTCATCAGCGGCGGCACAATCCCTCGATGGTGCCGCAGTCCGGGGCAGCTTCCTCCACCTCGACAGCATGCCCGAAGCGCTATTCCTCATCGGCCCGATCAAGGACGGCGATTTCTTCGAGCTGCGCCGGGCCATGCGCGAGTATGATGTGCAGCTTATCGTCGCGAGCAGCCCAGGCGGAAACGTCTATGAAGCCCTTCAGGTCGCCACGGCGATCCATGACAATGACATTGCAACCTACGTCCCGCCTGAGGGTAATTGCGCCTCCGCCTGCGCCTTTGTCTTTTTCGCGGGCACGAAGCGCCTCGCAGCCGGACAGCTCGGCGTCCACCAGTTTTACGCGCCGAATGCTACCAATGGCGATCAGGTCGATCTGAACACTAGTCTTAGATCTGCCCAATATACTACTTCGGAGATCATCGGTTTTCTGAACGAGTTCCAGACCCCGCCCTTCGTCTATGAACGCATGTTCTCTACCGAGGGGATGCATTATTTCGATGCCAAAGACGCCGCTGCCCTGGCCCTCAAAGGTGAGGATCCAAATTTCGTTGGCCTCCGCGCAAAGGCCGCCCCGATCTTCGCCGAAATCGCTAAGGAACTGGCGGCCTCGGCACCTGAGCCTGACCCGATGCCCTCCGCGCCAGAGGTTGGAAGCCTTCCACCACCCGTCCCGCAGATCAGCTTCGAAACACATTCTGGCGCTGATCTATTCGGCGGCGACATTTTGCAATCCGGCGTCCGTGGCGTCACTGTCTCGGAGTGCGAGTCCTTCTGCCGAGCCAGCGATGCGTGCCTCGGCTACAGCTATGTCATATCCAAATCCTGGTGCTGGCCCAAAGGCGCCATCGGCGCGCTCAGCCCAAAGACCGGTGTGGTATCAGGAATCAAACGAGTCGGCTCATTCGGTGTAGGGCTCGAAACACAAGCTGCGGCCATTCTGGTCAGCATAAATCAGGCTTGGTCGCTGCCAAATGCCATCGCTCTTCCACGAATACCAGACTATTACGCGCCGATGGTTGACTTCTACGGCCACACGCTGAGCGTGGATCAGGTCATGAGCGAAAAGCTGGTTTTCGCGCAGCGTTGGCCTATCCGGCACTACCTTGTGGAACCGGATAGCGTCCAAATCACCTGCGTCCCTAACAGCTGCTCGGTCGACTCCATTATCTCGTGGGCGGCGGAAGCACCGGATTGCGGCGCTCGGTCATCTGGCCGTTCAACATGGAATCTCGTTCTAATGAGCGCCGGCTCAGACCTCCTAATCATCTCCGAGGGCGGTCGCGTTATCGACGGGAATTGATGCACTTCACCCTCGTCGAAGTTTGTCGACCCGCGCGGTTGAGGCATCGAGCGCTCGGGCGTCGAATTTCCCATCGACTAAGGCTTCGGTAAGAACGGCCGTCAGTCGCCCCGCAAGCTCCGGGTCGCGGCGTTCGAAGTTGGAATAAATGAGCAGATCATTGCCGGCCGCAGTTGCCAACACTGCCGCCGCGCCCTCGTCGAAGTGTTCGGTGACCGCACCCATCTGCATGTCGTCCGAAAAGGTTACCCCCCCGAAACCCAGCTCTCCCCGCAGTCGCTGCACACAAAGCCGCGACAGCGATGCCGGGCGGCCTTCGGCATCAGAAAAGGCAGGATGGTAGAGATGAGCGTTCATGACAGCCTGCGCCTGGCCCTCGGCGATCAGCTGACGATAGGGCTCAAGCTCTACTTCCCTCCAACTCGCCCCGATATCGACGAAGCCGTCATGGGTATCCCCATTTGCACTGCCGTGCCCCGGGAAATGTTTGAGACAAGTCCGGAGACCGGCTCCACGATGGGCTGCGATGAAACCCCGCGCCATTGCGATCACGTGATCGGGGTCAGCGCCGTAGGACCGCCCCAAGGACCCAATGATGGGGTTGGCCGGGTTGATGTTCAGATCTACCACCGGGCCGAAATTCAGGGTGACCCCGGCGGCGGTCAGTTGTGCGGCGCGCGGTCGGTAGTAGACCTCGGCCTCGACCTCATTGGAAAATTTGGCCCCAAGCGCCGCCGCCGATGACCAACCCAAGAACCCCCCCGCCGGGGTTGCGCGCGATACTGCTCCGCCTTCTTGGTCAATGCAAATCAGTGGTGGCAGGTCGGGGGCGGCGGAGGTCAGAAAATCGCACAGCCCCCGCAACTGGTCGACGGACGATATGTTGCGCTTCAAAAGCAGAACCCCCGCCACTCGGCCAGCCTCTATGTCTCGGGCGATTGATTGCACTTCGTCGTCGATCGGGTCTTGGCCGCGAAATCCGACGATCAGACGCGGGCCGGGAAGGGAAGCCTTGCCTAATCGGCCGGTACTCTTCCGCTTTGGGTTGGCAATCGGGCGGGTTTCACTTTGGACTGCGGGCGCAATGAGTGCTGCACCAAATGCAGCGGTGGCTGCGGTCAGGAGACGGCGGCGCGGCAACATCATGCGACTTTGCCTTCAGCGTTGCCCGTCAGCGCCTCGTGCAGGAGGGCTTCGAGGAGGCGGGAGCGGGTGGTAGCGGTGGTGGTGAGGTTGGCCTCCAGCTGATCGCAGAGAGCCATCAGGGCATCGACCTTCGCCACGATGCGGTGCTGTTCGGCGAGGGGTGGGAGGGGGATTTCAAATGTTCGGATCATGCTTAGGTTCAAGTTGCCTTGCGAGGCGCCCTTGCCGTAAGTCCTTGACGTCGAGCAGGCTCGGCCTTCGGGGCTATTCAGCCAAAGAACGAGATATTCGGGACAAAACAAGTCGGTCGGCACCTTGATCAGGCAAAGGCTAACATAGAATGCGAACTCAAAGTCGCTATCGAGAACTGCAGCTTCACCAATCCCTGCGCCGACGCGGGTGAGAAGAACGTCGCCGCGCTCTGGTTTACGATTCGCGCGGTAGCCTTCAAAATCCTCCACCGAAACAAAGCGATACTGGTCAGGCATGAACCGAAAAGGCTTCACATTTTGCGCCGACAGGAACGGCTTTCCTATCGCGGTATACCTTGGGGTAAGATGCGTGCCATCTGTGATCTGATAGGCAATTTCTTGCAGATGTGTCCGCAGCCACGTGCATGGGACTTCGGCCAAGGTGTCAAATCCTGAAGCAGCCTCAGCCGATTTGCTTGCTCTAATACCCTTCATTTTTTGAAGGCCAACATTTTTCGCTTTGATCCGCTTCAACAACTCCGACGTGGGTTCATCCCCCGCGTCCTGCTTCACCAGCCTCCCCCGCACGGCGAGGTTCAGGATAGTTTGGCGCAGGGTTTTGATCTGGGCGGGGCGGGTGGTGAGGGTGGGCAGGGCTTGCAGGGCAAAGCGGGCGTGGGATTGGAAGGTTTCGGGGGTGGTCTCGGCGGCGGTCAGGCGGGTCAGGCTGGCCGTGGTCAGCCGATCCCGCAGCGCGAGGCACCCCGCGCGGGCCTGCTGTAACCGATCACACAGCGCCATCAACTCATCCACCTTGGCCACAATGCGATGCTGCTCGGCGAGGGGTGGGAGGGGGAACGGTAACTGAAGAAACCTATTGATAGATATCCCGCCGATGATGCCCGTCATCTGTTCGGCAAACTGTTCGTAGAAGAAGCTACTCAGATAAACGAACATGACAAACCGAGGCGAAACGACGCTCCATGTCTCGTTCGCCAGTAGCTTATTGCCGAAACAAATGTCCCGATCTGTGATGCCGATCTTGCGTCCAGCGCTTCCCCCCTCGGCGCAAATCAGGACAGAGAGAGCACGAGCGACTTTGAAGCTTTCATCGGAAGTTGGAACGAGCAGACCGTTGTCATAGTCGATCGGATCAAGGCCGTATCCCACATCCTTGGTAGCGATGAACGGGCGGCCTGCCTTTGTCTTTTCCAACTTCTCGCGCGTCGCTGCGTCGATGCTGTTTCCCGTGAAGATATTGCCTGTATCCCCGAGCGGCAACCAGACCCATCCGTGCGGAGTTTCCAATGGCGCAGCTTCAATCGGTTCGGTTGTTTTTCCTTTCCGGATTTGACCGCTCTTTACGCGACCATTCCGCTCAATGGTGATCCGCTTCAACAACTCCGCCGCAGGTTCATCCGCAGCATCCTGCTCCACCAGCTTGCCTCGCACGGCGAGGTCCAGCACAAAGCGGCGCAGGCGGGGGATGGCATCATCGGCATCGCTGATGCGATCATAGAGGCGCAACAGGCGGGCGGAGGAAAAGGTGGCGTCCTTCATCGCGCCAGCGCCTCGGTCAGGATCGCCTTCAACTGACCCCGCAAATCCGCCACCTCGGCCTCGGCCCGGCCCAGATCAGCCAGCAGGGTTTCGGGGTCGCCATGATCAGCGGCCACGGTGTGCGGGTTCTTGATATCAAGGTTGTAACCGCGCGCCTTGACCTCGGCCGCCGTCACTCTCCACGCCTGCGGGCCCTCCACCCGCCCAGCCCGCGCCACCCACCCCACCATGCGGCGCAGTCATTCAGATGATCCAGCCGGATCGGCTTGGTCATCGAATAGGCCTTCTGCGCCGCAGGCACGCGGTGTTCCCAATACCAGATGTCCTGCGTCGGGCTGCCCCGCTCGAAGAACAGCAGGTTGGTGCCGATGGACGCATAGGGTTTGAACACCGAGTTCGGCAGCCGCACGATGGTGTGCAGGTTGCATTCCTCCATCAGGTGTTCTTTCAGCCGGGTCTTGATGCCTTCGCCAAACAGCGAGCCATCGGGCAGCACCACGGCGGCGCGACCACCGGGTTTCAACAGGCGGATGATCAGGGCCAGAAACAGATCGGCGGTTTCGCGGGTGCGGAAGGTGGGAAAGTTGCCTTCGATCCCGTCTTCCTCTTTGCCGCCAAACGGCGGGTTGGTGAGGATGATGTCCACCCGTTCATCGCGGGTCCAACTGACCAAGGGCCGCGCAAGCGTGTTGTCGTGGCGCACAAAGGACGGTTCTTCGACGCCGTTCAGCAGCATGTTGGTGACGCAGAGCATATGGGGCAGCGGCTTCTTTTCCACCGCGCGCAAGGAGGCCTGCATCAGCGCCTCATGTTCCGGGCGTTTGACATAGGCGTCACGCATGTGGCGCATGGCACAGGTGAGGAACCCGCCAGTGCCGCAGGCCGGGTCAAACAGAACCTCGCCCGGCTTGGGGTCGATCTGCTGCACCATGAAGGCGGTGACGGCGCGGGGGGTGTAGTATTCCCCGGCGTTGCCCGCATTTTGCAGGTCGTTCAGGATCTGCTCGTAAATGTCGCCGAAGTGCTGGCGTTCGGTCAGGTTGTTGAAGTCGACCTCGTTGATCTTGTTGATCATCTGCCGCATCAACTGGCCGGATTTCATGTAGTTGTAGGCATCTTCGAACACATCGCGGACGACTTTGGCGCGGGGACCAGCGGCGGGCGGCAGGGATTTCAGTTTGGTGAACAGGGTGAGATTGACGAAATCCAGCAGCGCGTCGCCGGTGATGCCTTCGGGGTCTGCGGCCCAAGCCCGCCATTGCAGGTTGGCAGGGATCGGCGAAGAGTAGTCGTTTTTGGTAAGTTCAAGCTCCTGATCCTGATCGTCGATGATTTTCAGTAAGAACATCCAGCACAGCTGGCTGATGCGCTGGGCGTCACCATCAACGCCGGTGTCCTTGCGCATGATGTCCTGAATGGATTTGACGAGGGTGCGGACGGACATAAGTTACGCGCTTTCTTCTTAGATGGCAGATTGCAGGTCGTGGACGGCCTGTTCGAAGTCGGATTTTCCGCCGAAAGCACGGATGAGTTCAACCACACTTCCCATGCCGCTGAACGGGGCGATCTTGAGAACACCAAGATCGTCGAGGTCGATGACGCCCTCATCAGCGTATTTTTCCAGCAAGGCTTCGAGCACGGCTTTCGCCTGGGGCCCGTATTTGGTGAACACGTCGCGTTTCCTGACGCTGTCGGCACGCTCGCGCCGGGTCAGGGGTTTGGCGTCAAAGGCGATATGGCAGATCAGATCGAACGGGTCGAGATCCTTGCCAAGCTCGGCGGCGATCAGATCGAACGGCAGGCCCTCGGCTTCCAGTTCCTCGAACACGGCTTGCTTGCGGCCTTCGCTGTTCCAGCGTTTCAGAAAGTCATCGAGGCTGGCGAATTGCCGCTTCAGCGCCTTACGGGTGAAATCGCGCAAGGATTCCGTGACCAGCTTGCCGTTTTCGTCAAGATATTCGACCCGCTCCGCCACGATGATGGCCCCGACCCCATCGACATAGACCTTGCGGACAGGCGTGCCGCCGGTATTGCCGCCCAGCGGGTCCACCACAACCGTTTCATCGCTGGCCGGTTCCGGCGGCAAAGGCGCGCCGTCTTCATCTGTTTGCGGCGCGTCATCCGGCGGCGTGATCGGATCATCGGGGCCGGGCTGGTAAATCTGAACCGGTTCGCCGTCGAACTCCGGGTCGGCGAAATGGCTGGTCGAGCCGCGGAAATCCATCACCGTGAAGAAAAGCTTCTGGGTATCCTCATGCACACGGGTGCCGCGGCCGATGATCTGCTTGAACTCGGTCATCGATCCGACCTCGCGGTCGAGCACAATCAGCCGACAGGTCTGCGCATCGACGCCAGTGGACAGAAGCCGGGATGTTGTCACGATCACCGGATAGGCCGCTTCGGGGTCGATGAAGTTGCCAAGTTGGTCAAGGCCCTCCTTGTCATTGCCAGTGATGCGCATGACATAGCGGTGGTTTTACGCCACCAGATCAGCATTTTCGTTGATCAGCGCCTGGCGCATGCGGGCCGCGTGTTCCTGATCAACGCAGAAGACGATGGTCTTGGCCATCCGGTCGCCGCTTTGTTTCAGGAACTCTGACACCTTGCGCGCCACCAGCCGCGTGCGATCATCCAGCACCAGAGTGCGGTCGAAATCCTTGGTGTTGTAGATGCGATCCTCAACCTCATCGCCATCGCGGTCGAGCTGCCCTTGCACAGGGCGATAGCCCTGAACATCACGGTCGATGTGGACCTTGATCACCTTATAAGGCGCAAGAAAGCCGTCGCGGATGCCTTGCTTCAGCGAATAGCTGTAAACCGGGGCGCCAAAGTAATCGATGTTGGAGGCGTATTCCGTCTCCTTCGGCGTGGCCGTCAGGCCGATCTGGGTGGCCGAGGTAAAATGTTCAAGGATTTCTCGCCAGGCGGAATCGTCGGCCGCACTGCCCCGGTGGCACTCGTCGATCACGATCAGATCGAAGAAGTCGCGCGAGAACTCCTTGAAAAGCTTCTGGCTTTCACCCGGACCGGTGATGGCCTGATAAAGGCCAAGATAGATTTCGTAAGAGGTGTCTATCCGGCGGCGCTTGTCCAGCGCCAGCGTCACGTCGGTAGACGTGCCGTCCGCGCGTTCAATGGTTCTCGACTGCGTGGACAGCTTGGCCATATTTCCGGCGAAGGGCCGGAAATCGTTCACCATCGTCTGATCGATCAGCACGTTGCGATCCGCCAGAAACAGGATGCGCTTCTTCTGCCCGGCCTTCCAAAGCCGCCAAATGATCTGAAACGCGGTGTAGGTCTTGCCCGTGCCCGTGGCCATCACCAGCAGAACCCGATCTTGCCCCTTGGCAATCGCCTCGATTGCCGCGTTCACCGCATTGATCTGATAGTATCTGGGGGCCTTGCCACTACCGTCGTCAAAATAGTCCTGCAGGGCCACGGCCGCTGCTGCGTCAGAAAGGCCCTTCCAAGCCCGATACCGTGCCCAGAGATCGGCAGGCGACGGGAACTGATCAAGCGCAAGGGTGACTTCTGGTGTGGGGCTCAGGCCTGTCCGGTCATGAAAGACAAAGCCGTCGCCGTTCGAGGAAAACACGAACGGGATTCCCAACGTGTCCGCATATTCCAAGCCCTGTTGCAGCCCGGAGCCAATGGCTTGCGTGTTCTCCTTGGCCTCGATCAAGGCGATCGGGATGTTGGGTTTGACCGAGAGGATGTAATCGGCCCGCTTGCCCTTGCCCCGGCTCACCAGCTTGCCGCGAACGATGATCCTGCCCTTGGTAAAGCTGACCTCTTCGCGGATCTGGGTTATTTCATCCCAACCGGCGCTGCGCAGCGCCGGGGTGATGAATTTTGTGCAAATGTCGCGCTCACTGAGTGATCGCTTTTCCATGCAGTCATGTCCTAGCCGCGCGATGCGCCGTAAGAGCGGCAAATCGGATAAATGCTTTGTTCTGGACCTTAGACGGGAATTCGGGTTCTGCGCCACACAATTTGGTCGGGTCGCGACCGTCACACCACAGGCACGGGCTATCGCGGTGACCTGGCAATCGGCTTGCATGCCTATCGATGGACCAATTCCGACGCCAGTCTTGTCCGCGAGCCGGACGTTTTCGCAAACTGACCAAAGTGACCTCTGAAAATATCCATTCATATTCAATGCCTTAAAGCTGAGCACTAAATCCGCGCAGTCATCAGCTTTGGAGAGTATTGGCCCATGGAGAGAACGCTTTCGGGCCTCACGGCGCAGGGTGCAGTGCTCAGCCCAACTCGCATAACCCTTGAAAACAACGGAAAAATCTGGCCGCAGCCGGATCGGGAGAAACTTTCCTCAAGGGCAAGTGGCGGAGGGAACGCGACTGGTGTCCAACCGTCTCTACCCCGAGGCCGACCGCCTGACGAGTGGCGATCGGCTTCAAGCTGAAGTGGAAGTGCTTCAGAACACGAAGAAATCTGCGTTTGTCAGCGCCAATCCAGCAGTGAGCGTGGCGAACTGGACCCGTGCGGCACCTCCAACGCCATCGCTGTCGAAGTACAACCCACCAGTATCCGTTTCGTAGATAACTCGGTCCGATGCCGTCGCCGCAAGACCTGTCGTATTTGCGGCAAATGCATTCGCGGCGAGCGTGCCTCCGGCCAGCCCCATGAAAACCGCATCTTCCAGACGGATCGTATCGTCGACAACGTTGAAGTCCGAGATCCGGTCGATGTTCCCGACACCTGGAGTGGAGTTGAAGATGAAGGTGTCATTGCCCGTGCCGCCGTTCAGCGTGTCGTTGCCCGTGCCGCCATTAAGCTTATCCGCCCCGGCAAGGCCGTTCAGCGCGTCGTTACCCGCCCTGCCGTTCAGCGCGTCGTTGCCCAAGCCGCCGTTCAGCGCGTCGTTGCCCAAGCCGCCGATCAGCGTGTCGTTGCCCAAGCCGCCGATCAGCGTATCATTGCCTTCATAGCCCAAAAGCGTGTCTGAGCCACCCAGTCCCGAAATTCTGTCCCCGATGTTTGAGCCTAACAGAAAGTCAGGTGTATTGCGTGAAATTGCATCTCCGATCAATTCGAGTCCAAAATCGAGTTGCTCCCCATCGATACCAAATCTTTGTTTCGTTAGAGTCCAAGCCTCCGGATTGGTATCCTCCAGTGAAACATATGCGCCAGTATCCAAGTCAATTGACCAAGATCCAACAATTGACGCCGAGTTAGGTTGATCGGTCAATTCTGAAATTTCGGCATCATCTGGGCCAATACTCTGCCGCAACGTGCTGGATGGTAAAAAAGAAGACAAGAGATCCCATAGATTTCTCGGAGCCCCGGCGACGACATCTATCAACCCTTCAGCAGTAGTCGGGAAGGTCCTATCAAGAACGAGAGCAGTTCCGATCGCAATAACAACACCACCAACAACAATGAGAGAAACAGGTGCAGCAGATATACCAATCGCGCCAACTGCAAGGGTGACCGCTGCCTGTCCCACAATGCCAGAGATCAAGCTGATCAATTGCTCCCTCGAGGCATTATAAATCTCGCTGCTTGGATCTCCGCCGTTGACAATGTTGATTAAAGCAGTGTTGTAATCAACCACGGCCTCCAACACAGCAAGCCCATCCCCGATCGCCTTTGCCTTTTCGATAACTGATGAGATCTGAAGTTCATTTGCTATGAACAACTTGTATCTTACGTTGTTGTCTGCAAGCACACGGCTTCCAAGCGCTTCAAGTGCGCCGTAATAGTTACCCGCAAAATCAATTACGCTTTGAGAAAGTCGGGCAATTTGATCAGAATTCAACAGGGATGCGATACTGCTGGTTGCATCATACAGACTAGTCCGGTCCAAGCCACTCACAACTGCCTCGGGCTGAGATCTGACAACGAGATTAAGCGTAGAAATGTTGCCGGCAGCGTCTCTCACGGCAACAGAAACTGCATCATCCCCGTAAGTAGCAGAGCGGTACTCTATCGAGTTGAAGTTTGCGAACGACATCCAATTTGAAGTTGAAGGAACCGGCGTTCCGTCTGAAAAAAAGAAACCGCCACTTGCGCCACCTATATCTACTAATCTGATCTCTCTTACATCGGATATACCGTCCGGATCGCTGATACGCACAAGCTGCGAAAGCGGGGTTGCAGACCCCGCAGCTACCACCGAAGGGCCGTTTACCAGAACTATAGGGGCCCCTGACTGCACTGGAGAGCCGGAAACCCTGAACTCCACGTTGAAATCACCGCTGTTGAGTCCGCCACTATCAACGGCTTCCGCAATAATGGCGTTTGTACCGTTTGTGGTCCCAGCCTGATATGCAACTCTACCGAGCTGATTCGCGGCAATATCTACATAGCTCCCGCTGATCCGCTCACCATCAAGCGTCAAGTATCCGCCGTCCGAACCTGGTGTGGAATCCCAGAAACGCACATACGAGATATCGCCAACACCATTCGGATCTGTTACCGATAGGAAGCTGCTCGCACTGATCTGCTCCCCTGCACCGACTAGGACTATACCTTCTCCAGTAATTCTCGGGCTCCCGTTTGAGGTTCCAATGTCGTTGTCGAAGATGCTCCAGTTCCGGGACGCCAGATACGTCGACGCCAGGTCCGAAGTGTTGCGCTGCACGATGAACCCGAAGGTCTCGTTCGACTCCACAACCGTGTCGTTGGTGATCGACATCGTCACCGTCCGCGACGTCTGCCCCGCCGAGAACGTCACCGCCTGGTTTAGCGCTCCGGTGTAGTCGCTGTTGTTCGTCGCATAGCCGTTCGACGACCCGTGCACCGTGCTGGCATAGATTGTCTCGGCCGGGAAACTGCCCGACCGTGTGACCGTGAAGGTGATCGTCCCGTCAGCCTCATTCACGCTCGATGGCGCGCTGATTGAGTAGGTCAACGGCACATCGTTGTCGGTGATGGTGAAGGTCGAGGTGTCCAAAGCCGTCCCGCTGGCATTGGCGATCTCCGCCCCGAACGTCTCCGTCCCCTCCGCGACGCTGTCGTCGGTGATGTTCACCGTCACGGTCTGCGTCAACACCCCGGCCGCGAAGGTCACCGCGCGGTCCGCAATCCCGGTATAGTCGCCGTTGTTGGTCGATCCCTGGTTCTGCCACGTGCTGAAATAGACCGTCTCGGACGCCGCCCCGGAGGACCGGGTGATCGTGAACGTGATGCTGCCAACGTCCTCGTTGACCGTCGTCGTGGCAGGCGTCATGGAGAAGGTCGACGGCGTCACCACATCGTTGTCGGTGATGGTGAAGGTCGACGTGGCCAAAGCCGTCCCGCTGACCGTGTCAAGAAGAACGCTGAAGCTCTCGGTTCCTTCGATTATGCTGTCGTTGGTGATGTTGACAGTTATGGTTCGGGTAGAAACGCCTGCCCCGAAGACGAGTGGGGTGTTTAGGTGTCCAGTGTAGTCGCCATTGTTGGAGAAACCCAAATTCTGTAGCGTGCTGAAATAAACCGTCTCGGCCAATGAGGTCGAAGTGCGAGTGACGGTGAATGTGATACTGCCAACACCCTCACTGACTGTCGTAGAAACGGGAGTAATTGAGTAAGGCATCCTTGGAACTCCAATAAATGCACGTCAAGTTTGTGTACAAGACACCTCGAACCGGGTTTTGTCAATTTGAATCCTAGTTGTCGCGTCCCGACGATTACGGGGCGTTTTGACGAAGAGGTGCGGGTGGGATTTGTGCCAGTCATGGCCTGCATCGGTGTTCGGCTCCCCAAGGCCGCCAGCAGCAGGCCCAGCGATTTACGCGCAAGGCCGCTGGCGAAGAGCGTGGCGAGCCAGCCCATCACCTTTGCCCTCGCTTCCAGTCGTCGATCCGGGCATGGATCGCGACCGCGATGCCGATCAGCGCCACGGCAATGAACACCCAGCGCAAGGCGTCGAGGTAGGGCAGCAGCGGCAGAATCGCCGTCTAAGTTTCGGCCAGAATCTCCTGCGCGACTTCCACACCGGCGGCTCCGACAGTCGCGATGCCAGCGGCGCCGCTCCCTTTCAGGGTGCGGCTTTCAGCCAGCACCTCGCGCGCGGGCGGGGTTTCCGGCACGAATGGTGTGGCGCGCGCCGCGAAGGGTTCGCCCCAGCGTCGCGCCGGGCCGAGGTCGATGTGCATGAAACCCGAGCGCGGATAGGTGCCGAAGCCGAGGAAGCCCACGGCGCGGGCAGCCTCGGCGAAGGTGGCCGGATCGTGGTTCGACATGGTGATATCGAACGCCGTGCCCTGCATATGCTTTGATGCCGGTGCGCCGCCAACCGCGCGATTGTGTTCGGGGCTGCGATAGCCGGAACGGACGATCAGCGGCTTGCCGAGGCGGTTGCGCAAGGATTGCAGCTTGTCCATGGCTTCGGTGTTGATCTTGATCGCGCCGGTGCCGCGGCAGGCTATCTCGGCGGGCGAGAAGCTCGGCCAGCGCCAGACCGCTTCGGGCACATCGCGGAAATGGGCGTAGGTGGTCGTGGGCATGGTGATCCTCCAGAAATGCAAAACCCGCCTCTGGGGCGGGTTGGGTGGGCGGACTTGGTGATCGTGTCTTGGCCGTTCAGTCGGCTCGGGCGCGCTGGAACGCTTCGAACATCAGATCGCGCATGGCGCGGATGTCGGTC
>JBCKXH010000067.1:0-13464 GCA_038921555.1 Paracoccaceae bacterium | reverse complement strand
GCAGAGTCGAAGCGGTTGGTTCTCAGCACATCGCTGATGCGTCCAAGATGAGTATTTGTGCCAATGTGAAAGGGTAAGGGATGATCGCGGTCGTGCTGGTGGCGCTGACCCGCGCGCGGCATGGCTGTATTCTGGTGGCCGCAGCGCCGCTTCCTCAGGCGTTGGTCAACCGCCGCAGCGCCGCGATCTTGGCCCTGGCCGCTCCGCTGTCGATGGAAGCACGCGCCATCTCGGCGCCTTCCTTCAGGTTCGGCGCCCGGTCGGCCACTACCAGCGCCGCGGCGGCGTTCAAGAGGACGGCATCGCGGTAGGCACCCGCTGCCCCGTCCAGAAGGGCGCGCAAGGCGGTGGCGTTGTCGGCAGGACTGCCGCCAAGCACCGAATCGAACGGGTGGACCGGCAGGCCGGCATCCTCGGGGTGCAGGGTGAATTCGTGAACGCGGCCACCTTCAAGCGCCGCGACGGCGCTGGGGCCCGCGATGGAAAGTTCATCGGTGCCGTCCGCGCCATGGACCAGCCAGGCCTTCTCGGACCCCAAGGCGGCAAGGGTTTCGGCCATCGGGCGGATCAGGCGGGCGGAAAACACGCCGGTCAGCTGGCGTTTGACCCCGGCCGGGTTGGTCAGCGGCCCGAGGATGTTGAAGATCGTCCTTGTGCCAAGTTCCGCCCGGACCGGGCCGACATGGCGCATGGCGGGGTGGTGCATCGGTGCCATCATGAAGCCGATGCCGGCCTCAATGAGGCAGCGCTCCACCACCTGCGGCCCGATCATCACGCTCACCCCCATCTCGGTCAGCACATCCGCCGCACCCGATCTGGACGACAGGTTGCGGTTGCCATGTTTGGCCACCACCACCCCGGCCCCCGCCACCACAAAGGCCGTGGCGGTCGAGATGTTCAGCGTGCCCTTGCCATCCCCCCCGGTGCCGACGATGTCCATCGCCCCGGCGGGTGCGGTTACCCGGTGGCATTTGGCGCGCATGACACTGGCTGCGGCGGCAAACTCGTCCACCGTCTCGCCCCGCGTGCGCAGCGCCATCAGCAGGCCGCCCATCTGGGCCGGAGTGGCAGCCCCCTCGAACAGGGTTTCAAAGGCCTCCTCCGCCTCGGCCCGGGTCAGGGGGCGCTCGCAGGCTATGCCGATCAGGGCGCGCAAAGCATCGCTCATGCCGACACATTGGCGGGCACGCGGGCGCGGTCGAGGAAGTTGCGCAACAACTGATGCCCGTGTTCGGAGGCGATGCTTTCGGGATGAAACTGCACGCCCTCAACGGGTTTGCTGCGGTGACGCAGGCCCATGATGGTGCCGTCCTCCAGCCAGGCGGTGACCTCCAGCTCGGCAGGCAGGCTTGGCCGGTCAACCACCAGCGAGTGATAGCGCGTGGCAAGGAAAGGTGAGGGCAGGCCGGCAAAGACGCCTTTGCCTGTGTGGTGCATCTGGCCCGTCTTGCCATGCACGATCTCGTGGCAGCGCACAACCTGGCCGCCAAAGGCCTGACCGATGGTCTGGTGGCCAAGGCAGACGCCAAAGAGCGGTGTGCCGGCGGCGGCGGCGGCCATGGTCAGGGCCAGGCAGATGCCGGCCTGATCGGGGGCGCAGGGGCCGGGCGACAGCACGATGGCCGAGGGGCGCCACGCCATGCAGGCTTGCACATCCAGCGCGTCATTGCGTTTGACGAGGACATCAGCCCCCAATTCGCCGAGATAGTGGACGAGGTTGTAGGTAAAGCTGTCGTAGTTGTCGATCAGAAGCAGCATTGCGTGGCCTATGGTGCGGGGCCTTCAAGGAAGGGGGTGAACAGCGGGCGAGGTCGGGCTATACATGGTCAGGAAGGCCTTGTTGCGTCAAGGGAGACCCGCGCATAAAGCAGGGCCGGATCGGGCAAGCGAGGGCAGTCTCATGGCGCGTGGATTTGTGACCGGGGTGCTGTGGGGCGTCGTCGTGATGGGCGCGGGTCTGACCGTGCTGTCGCTGGTGACGCCACCGCCGGTATCGGTCGGGACCGCGCCGGTTGCGGTGGCGGTGGCTGAGGCAGCAGAGAAGGCTTCGCCGATGGCGGCGGCTGACAAGGTGGCGGCTGAGAAGGCGGCGGCTGAGAAGGTGGCGGCTGAGAAGGTGGCGGCTGACAAGGTGGCGGCTGAGAGGGCGGCGGCTGACAAGGTGGCGGCTGACAAGGTGGCGGCTGAGAAAGCGGCGGCTGAGAAGGTGGCGGCTGAGAAGGTGGCGGCTGAGAGGGTGGCGGCTGACAAGGCGGCGGCTGAGAAGGTGGCGGCTGAGAAGGTGGCGGCTGAGAAAGCGGCGGCTGAGAGGGCGGCGGCTGAGAGGGCGGCGGCTGAGAAAGCGGCGGCTGAGAGGGCGGCGGCTGAGAGGGTGGCGGCTGACAAGGCGGCGGCTGAGAGGGTGGCGGCTGAGAAGGTGGCGGCTGAGAAGGTGGCGGCCGAAGCGGCGGCCGCGCAGGCGGAACAGGCCGCAGCCGATAGCGCGGCCCGGCACAAGGCAGCAACCGAGGCGTCGCCGGCCGAAAGCACGCCAGCCCCTTTCGCTGCGGCACCTGAGGTGGCTGGCGAAAGTCCCGCGATCCTCACCGCCAGCGACGCTTTGCCTGCGCCCGACGCTCCGGTTGTCAAGGAGGATGTCCCTGCGCTGAGCGGCCTTGATCAGGCGCTGTCGGTCCCCGCGCCTGAGCCCGCGCCGGCACCTGATCAAGCCGCGCCGCGCCTGCCCGAGGGGCCGCAGGATGCGCTCTTGGTGCCGGAGCAACCGGCAGGGCAGGAGGAGCAGCAAGGCCTGCCGCGGATCGCCCCGGTTGCGGAACCGGATCTGGCCCCCGATCTGGCCCCCGAACCGCCCGTCATGGCGGCCGAGCCGTCGCCGGATGCCACGCCCAGGACCAGCCCTGCCGCCACCATCCGGGACGACCAGCCGACCGTCAAGCCATTGCAGGACAAATTGCCGACGACCGTGCTGGACAAGAATGTTCCGGGGGTCAAGGTGGCCGGGCTGCCGCAAGTCGGCGCAGCACCTGAGGTCGAACCCGCGGTCGCGGCCGACCTGCCGCCGGTCCAGCGCTTTGCCCGGGCCTTTGCGCCCGAGGGCAAGCCGCTGTTCGTGATCCTGCTGCACGATGTCGGAGCCGCCGGCATGGCGCGCGCGGAATTGGCCAAGCTGGCCTTTCCGGTCAGCTTTGTGATCGACCCTCTGGCGACCGACGCCCGCGCCGCCAGCGCCGTGTTCCGCGCCGCCGGGCAGGAGGTGCTGACGCTGGCCAATGGCATCCCGCCGGGGGCTAAGGCAAGCGATCTGGAGGTGACGTTCCAGACCCTGTCCGCCATCCTGCCCGAAAGTGTCGCCATCCTCGATCAGGATCTGGGCGGCTTTCAGGATCAACGCCCGCTGGCCACGCTGGCCTTGACGGTGATCAAGGGGGAGGGGCGCGGCCTGGTGACCTATGACCGCGGCCTGAACGCCGCCGATCAGATTGCCCGCCGCGAAGGCGTGCCCGCCGCCGTGATCTTTCGCCGTCTGGACGGTGAGGGCGAAAGCAAATCGACCATCCGGCACTATCTGGACCGGGCCGCCTTCAAGGCCGCACAAGAGGGTGCCGTGGTGGTGATCGGTGACACAAGTGCTGCGACGGTTGCGGCGATAGTGGAATGGACGATCAAGGGGCGCGCGGCGACGGTGACCCTAGCCCCGGTGACGGCGGTCTTAGGGCGCTGATCGGGCGATGTCGCGGAATGTGACATCTTGTTCTTATCTGTGTTCATAAATGCTTGGATGTTCTTGTTGCCGCGGCCCGATCCATTCGCGCAATGCGACCTATTCGATCTCACGCGCCGCGACTTCGAGTTTCCGGGCCTCGTCCTGCGCAGGGTTCAAGGTCGCAAGGTCTTTCGGATTGGTCATTTTGTTGTGCTCTTCGCCATTGACCGGGCCTTGCCCGGCTTCGCCGGTTGCCTCCTCGGCCTCCTCGGCCTCCGCGTCATTTGCCCATCGGTCGCGGCCGTTGCGTGCATTTCCCCGGCAGTTCGGGTCCTTCGGGTTGGTCATGGCGCGCGCCACATGGTTTTCAGAACGGACGGCGGTCATTGCCCATACTCCCTTTTGCCGCTCCGGATTGATGCTCTGATCAAATGACAAGCTGCCCCGCGAGCGGCCACCTGCATCGAGATCGACCGGGTCTGGCAAGACAACCGCAAGGTCTGCGGGGCGCGGAAGGTTTTTCAGGCCCTGCGCCGGAAAGGCCGACCCGTGGCGCGCTGCACTCATGGAGCGGCTGATGCAGCGGTCGGGCCTGCAAGGGGTGTTCGAGGCGCTCCTTGCGATCCGTCGAGGGCGGCCTGGAGGAGGTGCGCGACGCCTTCGAAGGCCGCTCAATCTTCAGAACAAGCTCAATCAGCGGTTCCTTGGTCAAGCGTTCCAGATCGTCGCGGCCCATGATCCCCTTGAATCAGTGACCGATCTTCTCCGCAAGGCATATCTCAAAGGGGGTGGGTAATTACCCTGCGCCCTCACCGACTTTGCGATCTGCCCCTTGCCGCCGCGCGAAAGCATCCTGCCTTTCGCGGTGAGCGCAGGCGGGCGCACCCCGGCCTGAAGCGGAAATATGCGCCACCCGGCTTTCGCCCGATTTTCGCCACCGAATCCGCGTTGAAATGATCCGGCAGTCCGAGCCGCAAGGCCAGGGCTGTCGGTGCTGCCGTGCTGGGATCAGCGCCGTTTTTGCTCGGCATCGCGCCAGATCCCGGTCAGGTGCTATTTCGGAAGGACCCAACCTTGCCGATCGGTTCGGATACCGCTGACGTTCGCATGATCAACATCGCCCTGATTGCGGCGGATGGCTCGGGCCAGTTGTGGCAGGACGCCGCCCAGATGATCCCCTTGGGCATGAACGGCAACCCCGAGGCCTTTGTCGCCGCGATCAAATCAGGCCTGCCGCTGGTCAACCGGATAGGCAAGGTTCGACTTTGGCGCATCCGGCACCATCACGATCCGCGACATCCTGCTGGCCGCCCTTGCCGACGACCTTCTGGCACCTGACCGCCAACAACCTGGCGCACAATTTCCCCTTACATCCCATTCCCCTTGCATTCCGGGGCCACCTCGCCAAATAGAAGGCGCAAACCTGTTTCAGGCAAAGGGTGCCGAGATGTCCTATCAGATCGCCATTCTGGGTGCCTCGGGCTATAGCGGAGCCGAACTTGTCCGGCTGATCGCCAGCCATCCCTTCATGGCAATCGCCGCCCTGTCGGCGGACCGCAAAGCCGGTCTTGCCATGGCCGAGGTCTTTCCCTTCCTGCGCCACCTGACCCTGCCGATGCTGCAAAGGATCGACGAGATCGACTTTTCCAGGATCGACCTGTGCTTTTGCGCCTTGCCGCATGGCACGAGCCAACAGGTCATCGCCGCCCTGCCGCGCAGCCTGAAGATCGTCGATCTGTCCGCCGATTTCCGTCTGCGCGACCCGCAGGCCTATGCCCATTGGTATGGCCAGCCCCACAGCCAGCCCGCATTGCAGGCCGAGGCGGTCTATGGCCTGACCGAGTTCTACCGCGCCGAAATCGCCAGCGCCCGCCTCGTCGCGGGCACCGGCTGCAACGCCGCCGCCGGGCAGTTCGCCCTGCGCCCGCTGATCGCCAAAGGCGTGATCGAGCTTGACGAGATCGTGATCGACCTCAAGGCCGGGGTGTCCGGGGCAGGGCGCTCGCTCAAGGAAAACCTGCTCCATGCCGAATTGTCGGGCGGCACCCATTGCTATTCTGCCGGCGGCACCCACCGCCATCTGGGCGAGTTCGATCAGGAGTTCTCCCGGATCGCCGGACGAGCGGTTCAGGTGCAATTCACCCCCCACCTCTTGCCGATGAACCGCGGCATTCTGGCGACGGTCTATGTCCGGGGCGATGCGGCCAGTGTTCACCAGACCCTGACTGAGGCCTATGCGACAGAACCCTTCCTTCATGTCCTGCCCTTCGGCAGCCTGCCCTCGACCCGCGACATCCTGGGCTCGAACTACTGTCACCTGGGCGTGATCGGTGACCGTATCGCGGGACGCGCCGTCGTGGTTGCGGTAATGGACAATCTGACCAAGGGCTCCTCCGGCCAAGCGCTGCAGAACGCCAACCTGATGCTGAAGATCGCGGAGTCCACCGGCCTTCTGCTGGCCCCGATCTTCCCGTGATACCGCAACCGCAGAGGCACCAATGGCCGGGCTGAGAAACCTCAGGAAGACCCGCCGCATCCAGATCATCGCACTGGCCTTTGCAGCCCTTGCGCTGGCGAGTGGGCTGATCGGCTATGCCATGCGCGACGGCATCAACTACTTCCGCTCGCCCACCCAGGTCGCAACCGATCCGCCAAGGGCGGGTGAGGTGTTCCGCATCGGCGGTCTGGTCGCGGCGGGCTCGCTGGTGCGCGGTCAGGGCAGCAGCGTGACCTTCAGCGTCACCGACACCAATGCGACGGTGCCGCTGCGCTATGACGGCATCCTGCCCGACCTGTTTGCCGAAGGCGCCGGCATGGTCGCTCTGGGCCAGATGCAGGACGGCACCTTTGTCGCCACCCAGATTCTGGCCAAGCATGACGAAACCTACATGCCCAAGGAAGTCATCGACGCCTTGAAAGAACAGGGCGTCTATCAGGAAGACCAGTCCCAACCCGGCTCCTGATGCCGGTCCTCAGAACGCAGGCTTTCCCCGGCATTAACCCATTGGCGGCAGTTTGATGTCTCAGGCAAGCTTGAGGCTCCGCAATGAAATCAGTCCGCCAGATTGCAGAAGACATCGTCGCCCGCGAAGGCGGCTTCGTAAACGACCCCGACGATCCGGGCGGGGCGACCAACCACGGCGTCACCATCGGCACCATGCGGGCCTTGCGCCGCGACATCGACCATGACGGCGACGTCGATGTGGCCGATGTCAAAGGCCTGACCCGCCTTGAGGCGGTCGAGATCTTCATCCGCCACTACTTCGACCGCCCCGGCATCGCCCGCCTTCCGGCCGAGGTGCAGCCCGCCGTCTTTGACATGTATGTCAACGCCGGGGCCAATGCGGTCAGGCTCTTGCAACGCATGCTGGCGGCCAAGGGCCATACCTGCACCGCCGATGGCGTCATCGGCCCGCAAACCAGCGCCGCCGCGCGCCGCATGGCGAGTACGCCCAATGCCACACCGGGCGCGCTGAACCTGGCCTATGGCAGCGCGCGCCGCGACTATTACTACGCCCTTGGCGACGCCCGCCCCGCCAGCCGCAAATACGCAAGCACCAAGGCCGGCGGCAAAGGCGGCTGGATCACCCGGGCCGAGGCCTTCCTGCCGCAAACCCACTGGCTGACCCAAGACCAGCACAGCACCCGCACAGCCCGTTGGACCTGATGAAAGGACACCTCATGGACATGACCAAAATCGTCGAAACCCTTGGTGCCGCCGTGCAGGATATAGCCGCCGATAACGGCGCGCCCTTGCCCGAATACCAGCCCACCACCGCGCCCGGCAAACGCGGCTATGACAGACTGATCGACGCGCTCAACCGTCTGCCGCGCCCGACCCTCGCCCTGATGACGCTGGCCCTGTTCCTTGTCGCGGGCCTCAACCCCTCGTGGTTCGAGGCCCGCATGCAGGCCCTTTCCGCGGTCCCCGATCCGATGTGGTGGATCATCGGCGCCGTCATCACCTTCTTCTTCGGTGCCCGCGAAACCTACTATTTGCGTAACAAGAAGCCGTAACAAAACCGCACCCCTCCTCATTTACCCTTTCCGAAATACTCCACAGGGGGCCCGGGGGGTGTGAAACCCCCCGGTTCTTTCTTTTTCGAAGTCGGGCGGGATGTGAAATCCCCCGGTCTTGCCCCCTCCACCAACCTTGACCTCTGACGCCCGCTCTGGCATCCCCAAACCCAGAGACAGGATTTGATCAGATGAACCTATTTGCCGATATCCGCAGCCTCGTGGTGGCCGAACTGGCCGCCATGGCCGAGGCTGGCCAGCTGCCCCAGGGGCTGGACCTTGCCCAGGTCAGTGTTGAGCCGCCGCGCGATGCGGCCCATGGCGACATGGCCACCAACGCCGCCATGGTGCTGGCCAAGCCCGCCGCCCTGCCCCCCCGCACCATTGCGCAGGCCCTAGCCACCCGCCTCGCCAGGGATCCCCGGATTGCCGGGGCCGAGGTTGCCGGGCCGGGGTTCCTTAACCTGCGCCTCTCGAACGTCGTCTGGCAAGGCGTCATCAAAGCCGCGCTAAGCGAAGGCGCCAATTTCGGCCGCTCGACTTTAGGCAACAACGCCCGCGTCAATATCGAATTCGTCTCGGCCAATCCCACCGGCCCCTTGCATGTCGGCCATGTGCGCGGTGCCGTGGTGGGTGACGCCTTGGCCAACCTCTTGGCCTTTGCCGGCTGGCAGGTCACCCGCGAATACTACATCAACGACGCCGGCGCGCAGGTCGATGTGCTGGCCCGTTCCGCTTACGAACGCTACCGCGAGGCTTGCGGATTGGAGCCCGAAATCCGCGAAGGCCTGTATCCCGGCGATTACCTGATCCCGGTCGGTGCGGCGGTGCGGGAAAAATACGGCGACAGCCTGCTTGAGCAGCCCGAATCCGTCTGGCTGGCCGATCTGCGCGACTTTGCCTCCAGCCTGATGATGCAGGAAATACGTCGCGATCTGGCCCTGTTGGGCGTCAGGATGGATGTCTTTTCCTCGGAAAAGGCGTTTTATGGCACCGGCAAGATCGAGGCCGCCATCGCCACCCTGCGCGACATGGACCTGATCTATGAGGGCACCCTGGAGCCGCCCAAAGGCAAGGCCCCCGAGGATTGGCAGCCGCGCGTGCAGACGCTGTTCCGCTCCACCGCGCATGGCGACGACGTTGACCGCCCGGTGATGAAATCGGACGGCGCCTGGACCTATTTCGCCCCCGACATCGCCTATCACCACGACAAGGTGCAGCGCGGGTTCGACCTGCTGATCGACATTCTGGGTGCCGACCACGGCGGCTATGTCAAGCGCATGAAGGCCGCCGTCGCCGCCCTGTCGAACGGCAAGGTCGCCTTGGACATCAAGCTGATCCAACTGGTCAAGCTTTTCAAGAACGGCGAGCCCTTCAAGATGTCCAAGCGGGCAGGCACCTTCGTCACCCTGCGCGATGTCGTCGAACAGGTCGGCACCGATGTCACCCGCTTCGTGATGCTGACCCGCAAGAACGACGTGGCCCTGGATTTCGACTTTGCCAAAGTGCTGGAACAATCCAAAGACAACCCGGTTTTCTACGTCCAATATGCCAATGCAAGGATAAATTCCGTCCTGCGCAAGGCGCGCGATTCCGGTCTTGATGTCACCGACGCCAGCCTTGCCAAGGCCGACCTGACCCAGCTTTGCCACCCCGCCGAGATCGCCATGGCGCAAGCCATTGCCGAATTCCCGCGTGAGGTTGAAATTGCCGCCAAGGGCCGCGAGCCGCACCGCATCGCCTTTTACCTCTATGAACTGGCCTCGGAGTTTCACGCCTTATGGAACCGCGGCAATGAAGACGCCACCTTGCGCTTCCTTCAGGAAGGCAATGCCGCCACAACTTGCGCAAAAATCGCCCTTGCCCGTGCCACGGGCGTTGTGATTTCGGCAGGATTGGCTATTCTTGGCGTCACACCGGTCGAGGAAATGCGCTGATCAAGGCGCTGCACGACAAATGCGACCGGTTTGAGCAGGCAATGAAAAGCGGGGTCGGCATGTATCGCCCCTGCAGGTGAGGCAATTATGGCAGATCTTGAGTTCGACGATTTCGAAGGCGGCTATGCTGCACCCGCTGCGGATGGCCGGCTGGAGCGGGTCCGCCGCATGGTCAGTCTGGCCGCTGCGGTGTGTTCGGTGGCGCTGGTGCTGGGGCTTGGCTACTGGGGCTACCGCCTTGCGGTGCGCGATGTGGCCGGGGTTCCGGTCATGCGGGCCATGGTCGGGCCGATGCGGATAGCGCCAAGCGATCCGGGCGGCAACCAGGCCTCCAATCAGGGCCTGTCGGTCAATGCCATTGCCGCGACCGGCACCTCGGTGCCCTTGGCCGACCAGATCACTCTGGCGCCGCGCCCGGTTGAACTGTTGCCCGGCGACACCTCGGCTGCCGTCAGTGCGGGTCTTGCCGACAGCGGCGCCTCGCCGGTCAGTCCGGCCATTTCCGGCTTGGCCAACCCCGGCGCTGCGGCAAGCCTGCCGATCACCCAAGCCGTTCCGCCGGACGCCCGTGCCGCCCAGTTGATTGATGTCGCCACTGGTGCCAGTGTCGATGTCGCCGATGCTGATCCCGAAACGCCGCCCGGCGGCGCGGGCCGCTCGCTGCGCCCGCAGCCCCGGCCTGCGTCGCTCACCTCGGTGGACAGCCTGGTGTCCGATGTGCAAACTGTCGCCGCCCCCGGCCCCACGCCCGAGATCGACCCCGCCAGAATTGCCACCGGCACCCGTTTGGCCCAGCTTGGCGCCTTCGACACGCCCGATATTGCGCGTGAGAGGTTTGGCCAGCTTCAGAGGCAGTTCGCTGATCTTATGGCGGGCAAGGCCATGGTCATTCAGGCCGCCCAGTCGGGTGGCCGCAGCTTTTACCGCCTGCGCGCCCACGGCTTCGATGGCGACGATGAGGCGCGCCGCTTCTGCGCTGCCCTGCAGGCCGCAGATGCCGATTGCATCCCGGTCACCCAGAGATGAGCCTGATCGGCCAGGGTGCCGCCATCCTCGGCTGTTCCGGCCCCGTGCTGCTGGCGGATGAACGCGCCTTCTTCCGCGATTTCGCGCCGTTCGGCTTCATCCTTTTTGCCCGCAACGTCCAGAACCCCGACCAGTTGCGCCGCCTGACCGGTGATCTGCGCGCGGCCGCAGGCCATAATGCCGTCATATTGGTTGATCAGGAAGGTGGCCGGGTCCAGCGCCTGCGCGCGCCGCACTGGCAGGAATGGACCCCGCCGCTGGATTTCGTGCAGGCCGCCGGCCGCAACGCCGCCCGCGCCATGTATCTGCGCTACCGAATGATCGCCCGCGAACTCCGCTCGGTGGGTATCGACGCCAATTGCGCTCCACTTGGCGACCTGATCACCGACAGCACGCACCCCTTTCTGAGGAACCGCTGCTATGGCGCTGATCCGGCACTGGTTTGCGCGATTGCCGTGGCCGTAGCGCAGGGCCATCTGGCCGAAGGAGTCCTGCCGGTGGCCAAGCATATGCCCGGCCATGGCCGCACCAATGTCGATGCCCATCACGACTTGCCGAGGGTGACCGCAGCGCGCGACCAGCTTATGTCGCATGACTTTGCCCCCTTCCGCGCCCTCAAAGACCTTCCGATGGCGATGACCGGTCATTTGATCTTCACTGCCTATGACGACCAGCGCCCCGCCACCCAGTCGGCCATAATGATCAACCTGATCCGCCGCGAGATCGGCTTTCGCGGCCTCTTGATGACCGATGATCTGAACATGAACGCCCTTTCCGGCAGCCTTGCCACCCGCACTGCCGCAGCCATAGCGGCAGGCTGCGATCTGGCGCTGCACTGCAAAGGCGATCTCGCCGAGATGCAATCCGTCGCCGCCGCCGCCGGTGACATGCCCCCCGCCACCCGCACCCGCGCCCATGCCGCCCATGCCGCCCGCAACACCCCAGACCCGGTTGACATTGCGACGCTGCAAGCCGAACTTTCCGCCATCATGGCAGGCACCGACCATGGCTGAGGCTGACACCTGGGACCAAAGCGACCGCTTTGTGCCCCCCCGTTTTGCGCACTCTGGCCGCATGGCCGCCGAGGCGCTGATCATCGACGTCGATGGCTATGAGGGCCCGCTCGACCTGCTCCTCACCCTGTCGCGCAGCCAGAAGGTCGATCTGCGCAAGATATCGGTGCTGCAACTGGCCGAGCAATATCTGACTTTCATCAATCAGGTCCATCAGTTGCGCATCGAACTTGCAGCGGATTATCTGGTTATGGCGGCCTGGCTCGCCTATCTCAAATCCCGCCTCCTGCTGCCGCCCGAGCCGAGCGATGCCGGAGCCTCAGCTGCGGAGCTTGCGGCCCATCTGGCCTTTCAGCTGGAGCGCCTGGCCGCAATGCGCGAGGCCGCAAGCCGCCTGATGGCGCTGGATCAGCTTGGCCGCAACGTCTTTGCCCGTGGCCTGCCCGAGCAAACCACCCGCCACCGCGCCATCACCTATCAGGCCACCTTGCTTGACCTGATGCGCGCCTATGCCCGCATCCGCACCCGCGACGACTTTCGCCCCTATTCATTGGACCGCCAGAACGTCTACACCGTGGAACAGGCGCTGGAACGCCTGCGCTCGCTGATCGGATTTGCCGGCAGTTGGGCCGATCTGACCAGCTTGCTGCCTGCTAGCTGGAACACCTGCCCCGCTCGCCGCCGTTCCGCCACCGCCGCCCATTTCGCCGCCGTGCTGGAGATGGCCAAGCGCGGTCAGGTTCAGCTGCGCCAATCCGAAATCTTCGCCACCATCGAAATCAAGCGGGCCGAACTGCGCCGGAGAGAGCCATGAACGACGCCCCGGACGCCCCCCCGCCCCCCACCGAACGCTCGCTTTTCCCAAGTCCCGCGATGGGCGAACAGGAACGCATGGTCGAGGCCGTGCTGTTCGCCTCGGCCGAACCGGTCAGCCTGGCCGAACTGATCCGGCGCCTGCCCGAAGGCAGTGATCCGGCCGAGGCTTTGGTGAGCTTGCGCCGGCGCTATGACGGGCGCGGGGTCCACCTCGTCAAGCTCGGTAACGCCTATGCCTTCCGCACAGCACCCGACCTTGGCCATCTGATGCACAAGCAAAGCACCGAGACCCGTAAACTGTCGCGCGCCGCCATCGAAACCCTTGCCATCATCGCCTATCACCAGCCGGTGACCCGCGCCGAGATTGAGGAGATTCGCGGCGTCGCGGTGTCGCGCGGCACGGTTGACCAGTTGATCGAACTGGACTGGATCCGCTTTGGTCGCCGTCGCATGACCCCGGGCCGCCCGGTGACCTTTGTGGTGACCGACCATTTCCTGGACCATTTTGGCCTGGAAACCACCCGCGATCTGCCGGGCCTCAAGGAATTGCGCGCCGCCGGACTTCTTGACAACCACCCCTTGCCGGGCAATGAAACCACCCCAGATGATGAGGATGCCCCGCAAGGGCAAAGTGAACTTTTCGAGGATTGAATCATGGGCCGTATCATCCAGATGATCATCAACGCCGTCCTGCGGCAACTGGTGAGCCGCGGTATCAAGTCGGGCATCGACTATGCCAGCCGCCGCGGCAAACCCGCCAGCGACCAGACGCCCGAAGAGATCGCCCCGTCGCAAGACGCCAAAGCCCTCGCCAAACGCGCCCGCCAGGCCGCCAATCTGGCCCGCAAGCTGGGGCGATAGCGCACCCCCTTGGAGCGGCCGGCGTTTGTCTCGAATCAGAAATCGCCCCAAGAACCGGGCAATTTCTGATGCTCTTTGATCCAGATAGAAC
>JBCKXH010000066.1:0-13852 GCA_038921555.1 Paracoccaceae bacterium | reverse complement strand
GGGGTGAAGTCGTGGAAGGGTTCGGGGTCGCGGAGGGCGGCTTCGGCTTCGTTCAGGATGTTGGACAGAAGGGCCCATTGGGCTTGCGGGGTCTTTTCGTGGTGTTGTTGCAGGGCGGTCAGGATGACCTCAATGAAGTCGGGGCGCAGGGCGGAGTTGATGCGTAAAAGCTGGCGCAGGGAGTAGGTTTCGGGCTTCATCAGGACGCCATCAAGGGTGTCGACCACATTGGCTACGGCGCGCAGGCGGGTGCGGGTGTTACGCTCGGCATTGGGATGCAGGGCCTTGAGCGCCTAGTCAATGGTGTCGAAATGGCCTTGGGAGACGCATTCGAAGAGGATGCGGCCTTTCTCCCAGGGGGAAAGGTCGGCGCGGGCTTCGTTTTCTTCGATCATCAGGGCGAGGGCTTGGGTGATGGTTGCGGGCTGGCGGATGAAGGCGGGAATGGTGGTGAAGTCGCCGTTGCCCCGCAAGGACGCCAGCCGCATGTGGGCGGTCAGGCGGCGCAGGCCGGAGATCAGACCGTATTCGTGAGGGCCATCAGGGGTGGAGAGGCGCCAGACCTCAATGGGTTGGCGCAGGCCCGAGGTTGCGATGGAGGACTGCAACTCAGCCAAAGCCTCAGGCGCGATCTGGGTGCGGTCGCGGGGCAGGGCGTCGACCGCGATGGCGGCGAGGGGGATTGGGTGGACGGTGGGTTGCATGGGAGACTCCTGTTTGGGGCAGGATACGACAGCTTGAAGGGGGGTTGCCGATTGCAGAGTTCTTGCGCGCGGGCGGTTAACGGGTCAGACTGGCGGGGCAACGGCTATGGAGGCCCTGATGGACGGCGGAGATCTGGTTTTACTGGCGATAGCGATTTTGATCATAGTGACGCTGCTCAAGGCGGTCAGGATCGTGCCGCAGAGCATGAAATTTGTGGTGGAGCGGCTGGGGCGTCTGCGCACGGTGCTGGGGCCGGGGGTCAACTTTACGGTGCCGTTTCTGGACCGGGTGGCGCATAAGGTCAGCGTGCTGGAGCGCCAGTTGCCGACGGCGCATCAGGACGCGATCACCAAGGACAACGTGCTGGTGAAGGTGGAGACCTCGGTGTTTTACCGGGTGACCGAGCCGGAAAAGACGGTTTACCGCATCCGCGATGTCGATGGCGCGATTGCGACGACGGTGGCGGGGATCGTGCGGAGCGAGATCGGCAAGATGGAGCTGGATCAGGTGCAAAGCAACCGCAATGAGCTGATCGGCAATATCCGCGAGCATGTGAAGTCGATGGTGGATGACTGGGGGATCGAGGTCACCAGGGCCGAGATCCTTGACGTGGCGCTGGATGAGGCGACGCGGCATGCGATGATGCAGCAGTTGAATGCCGAGCGGGCAAGGCGGGCTCAGGTGACCGAAGCCGAGGGCACCAAGCGGGCGGTGGAGTTGAACGCGGATGCTCAGCTATACGCGGCCGAGCAGGAGGCCAAGGCCCGGCGGGTGCTGGCGGATGCCGAGGCCTATGCGACCGGGGTGATTGCGCTGGCGATCAAGGAGAACGGGCTCGAGGCGGCGCAGTATCAGGTGGCGCTGAAGCAGGTCGAGGCGCTGACTGCCGTGGGGGCGGGGGCGGGCAAGCAGGTGATCCTGGTGCCGGCAAGCGCGCTGGATGCCTTTGGCGATGCGTTCAAGATGCTGAAGGGGCGGCTGTGATGGCTTGGGAATTCTGGTCGGAGTGGTGGGTTTGGGTAGTGTTCGGCGTCGCTTTGGGCGTGCTGGAGGTGCTGGTGCCGGGGTTCATCTTTCTCGGCTTCGCCATCGGGGCGGTGGTGACCGGCGGGCTGGTGGGGATCGGTGTCCTGGGGGGCAATGTGCCGCTGCTGGTGCTGGTGTTTGCCGTGTTGTCGCTGGTGGCGTTTCTGGTGCTGCGGCGGGTTGTCGGGGTGACGAAGGGACAGGTGAAGCTGTGGGAGAAGGATATCAATGGCTGAGGGGGAGTGCCTCCTCCCATGCCGCCGCCCGGAATCTCGCAATGCGTCAGACTGAAAAATCAGACCCTGTAAGGGATGAGGTGGACGTTACATATATGCGATTGCCCTGAGGGGGGTAGGCTCGCACTGCCGGATGTGTCGAATTTCCTTTGCAGCCAGGTCTTTCCATGTTAAATCACTCCAAACTGCATTTTGGGGGATAGAGCATGGCGGTTTTTGCATCGGAGTTGGCATTCAATATTGCCAACCTGAATTTCAATCTTCCGTTCCAAGGGGGATTTACTCTGGATGGGCAGCCTGGGGGCAGTCTCATTGACCAGCCACCGCCGTACCCAATTGGAGGGCAGGCCTATGATCTTCCCGGCCTGAACTTGACCTTTCACGAGCTGCTTCAAGTGTCCTGGGGTTCGGGTCTTGAGGTCTGGCTTGGGGGTAACGACCTGGTCTATGCCGGGGATGCCACCATTTCGGCGGGAACTGTGGGCTTTCTGTTCATGGTTACCAACGAAGCGTTAAACTACGGCTTTGCGGGAGTTTCGCTGGCTGCGGCGGATTTAAGTCTGGCCGCGCATACGGCGAGCACAACTGACGACCTTGCCATTGTCAGCCAGCTTCTGGCAGGAAATGATTTGGTTGGATTGTCCGAATTCAACGATGTGTTCAATTCGGGTGCTGGCAAGGACCTGATTGGCGGCGCAGGTGGCGCTGACCGGATCAATGGCGCTGCCGGGGATGACATCATCGAAGGTGGAAAAGGCAATGACCGGATAGATGGCGGCAGCGGCAATGATGTGGTCATCGGCGGGACCGGCGACGACAGATTGAAAGGCGGCGCCGGGAACGATGCGATTTGGGCCGGAACTGGCAGCGATACCGTCGCAGGTGGCTTGGGACGGGACGTTTTCCTGTTCAAATCCGGTGACGGCAGTGCGGTGATTACCGATTTTAATGCCGCCGCTGACCAGTTACTGCTCATAGGGCCACTCGCCGGGCTGGCCAATTTGCAATTCAGACAAGTCGGTGCCGATCTGGAGGTGACTTTTTCCGATGTCGTGGTGATCCTTCAGAACACCCTTCGCGCCGACGTGACATCTGCCGATGTTGCAATCGGCGGTAACGCAGCACTTGTGACAATGGCGGATGCGTTCTTTGCCGGATGGGATTTCATGGCGTAATGCCGGGCGATTTCGGTTCAAACCATGCCGGGACCGTCTGACCCTTACCGCCCCAGCCGCCTGACCCGGCTGCGCTGGCAGCCATAACCTTACAACACGCAACTGCCACAGTCCGCCCTGAGGCGCCCGAACCCCGATGCAGGCCATGAAGGACTGGCACAAACTCAAGCCCGAACTGTTCAAGAAACAGCCATACTACCTGACGGGATGTGACACGTGCCGGGCAGTCGGGTCTTGTCCCGCAACAGGCCAGCGACCCCCTCGGTCCTGAACCGCGCCTGCCAGCGCCACACCCAGGTTCCGGACCTGAGTTTGGCGGCCATGATCAAAACCGTTCCCGCACCATCGGCGCTTAGAAGCACGATGCGGGCGCGCCAGACCTGCTTTCGAGCCGAGGAAGGCGGCATTACGATCGCTGCAAGACCGGAGCCATCCTCGCCTGAAACCTTGAATGATATTCCTGTGCGCAGCAGTATGTTGAGCACAAGGTAAACCTCAACGGAATCCCAGATCGGACTCGCTTGTCGCATTCAATCCACTAGATCAGGATGATGTTTGATCGAAAACATCATCCTGATCTTGATCGTTGGTGGTCGCGTGAAGATTGAGGAAGACCGGTAACCACTTTTCCTCATCACGCTCTAGCGCACGCCAAGTTCGGCCAAAGACTGCGCCATCAGCACGGGCAGCGCCGCCTCGTTGGGGCCGGCTTTGCGCCGGTCTGGCGGGCTGTCGGCGGGGTCAAGATAGCGCCAGCCCTGAAACGGGCGGCGTGGTGCGGCTTCGGTGCGGATCACTTCGGGGTCCATCACCAGCCCGCAGCGCAGGATGCCGTCCACCCCCTCAACCCGGTCCAGCCGCAGGATGCGCTGGCGGCATAGGATCACCCCTTTGACCACCCAGTAAAGCGAGCCACCGTCCAGCACCTCGGCTGCGCGCCTCGGCCAACTCCGGGTGACGTGCTGCCGCTCACCGCCCGCAAAGGGCGAGGGATGGCTGCGCTGCCAATCCAGCAGGTCCTCGACCGATAAGGCACCGACGCAGAGTTTCAGGATGTTGAGTGTCACGATTCCCCCCTGCCGCGATGATAGAGCCTTGCGAGGCGAGTTCAAGTTGACCTGTGGGCCGGATAGGGCGTATCTTGGGGGTCCGTCCGAACCACCACCCAAAGGTAGCCCGATGTCGCCCTTTACCACCCCGATTGCCGAGCAGATCTGGGACATGAAATACCGCTTCAAAGCGGCGGATGGCACAATGATCGACCAGACGGTCGAAGATACATGGCAGCGCATAGCCCACGCGCTGGCAGCGGTCGAGCAGGACCCCGAGGCCTGGGAACCGAGATTTTACGACGCGCTGGAAGGCTTCAAATTCCTGCCCGCCGGCCGGATCACGGCGGGGGCGGGCACCGGGCGGCAGGTCACGCTGTTCAACTGCTTTGTCATGGGCACGGTGCCCGACAACATGGGCGGTATCTTTGACGGGCTGCGGGAAGCCGCACTCACCATGCAGCAGGGCGGCGGCATCGGCTATGATTTCTCGACCATCCGGCCCAAGGGTGCGCCGGTCAAAGGGGTGGCCGCCGACGCCTCGGGGCCGCTGTCGTTCATGGATGTCTGGGACGCGATGTGCCGCACCATCATGTCGGCGGGCAGCAGGCGGGGTGCCATGATGGCGACGATGCGCTGCGATCACCCCGACATCGAGGCCTTCATCGCGGCCAAGAAAGACCCCGCCCGCCTGCGGATGTTCAACCTGTCGGTGCTGGTCACCGACCCGTTCATGGCGGCGGTCAAAGCGGGCGGCACCTGGGAGCTGGGCTTTGGCGGCCTGACCTACAAGACCCTGCCGGCCCGCGATCTCTGGAACCGCATCATGGCCAGCACCTATGATTTCGCCGAGCCGGGTGTGGTTTTCATCGACCGGATCAACGAGGCCAACAACCTGAATTACATCGAGAAAATCTCCGCCACCAACCCTTGCGGCGAGCAGCCCCTGCCGCCCTATGGCGCCTGTCTGCTGGGGTCGATCAACCTGGCCGTGCTGGTCACCGGGGTATTCACCAAAAAGGCCGGGCTGGATGTCAAGGCGCTGGACGCGCTGGTTCGCACTGCGATCCGCATGATGGACAACGTGGTTGACGCCAGCCGCTTTCCCTTGCCGCAACAAGAGGCCGAGGCGCGGGCCAAGCGGCGGATCGGGCTGGGGGTGACCGGGTTGGCGGATGCGCTTCTGTTGACCGGGCTGCGCTATGGCTCATCTGAGGCGGCTAGCCAAACCGAGGGTTGGATGCACGCCATTGCGCGGGCGGCCTATCTGGCCTCGGTCGATCTGGCGCGGGAGAAGGGGGCGTTCCCGTTGTTTGACGCCGGGCCATTCCTCGCTTCGGGCAACATGCGCGGGATGGATGAGGATGTCAGGGCCGCGGTCCGCGCCCACGGCATCCGCAACGCCTTGCTGACTTCGGTAGCACCAACCGGCACGATCAGCCTTTATGCCGGCAATGTGTCGTCGGGCATCGAGCCGGTGTTTGCCGATGCCTATAGCCGCAAGGTGCTGCAAAAGGACGGGTCCAGGACCGAGGAGGTGGTGGTCGATTACGCCGTCCGCCTATGGCGCGAGTTGCACGGCGACGCCGCCTTGCCGGGCCATTTCGTCAACGCCCAGACCCTGGCGCCCTTGGACCATGTGCGGATGCAGGCGGCGGCGCAGAGATGGGTCGATAGCAGCATTTCCAAGACCATCAACTGCCCCGAGGGCATTTCCTTTGACGCCTTTCAAGAGGTCTATATGGCGGCCTGGGATCAGGGCTGCAAGGGCTGCACCACTTACCGGCCCAATGCGGTGACCGGGTCGGTGCTGACGGTATCTGGGCCAGCAAAGGCGAGTGAGGCCGAGATTGTCTACCTTTCCGAACCGCTCAGCCGCCCGACCCAGTTGGAGGGCCAGACCTACAAGATCAAATGGCCGGGGAGCGAACACGCGCACTACATCACCATCAACGACATAGTGATTGCCGGTCAGCGCAGGCCGTTCGAGGTGTTCATCAACTCTAAAAACATGGAGCATTTCGCCTGGACGGTGGCGCTGACCCGAATGATTTCGGCGGTGTTCCGGCGGGGTGGCGATATTTCCTTCGTGGTCGAAGAGCTGAAAGCGGTGTTCGATCCGCGCGGCGGGGCCTGGCTGGAGGGGCGCTATATCCCCTCGATCCTGGCGGCGATCGGCGGGGTGATCGAGCGGCATCTGGTCGCCATTGGCTTCATCGCGGGCGAGGGGTTGGGCTTGAAATCCGACCCGCAGGCCGAGGGTGTGGCACTCGGTCGGGCGCCGCCTGGACCGGCCTGCCCGAACTGCGGGTGCTATGAGATGCGGATGACCGAAGGCTGCATGACCTGTGGCAATTGCGGGCATTCCAAGTGTGAATAGGGCAGGCGGGGCGCCTGCCAAGATCGTGGTTGGTCTGCCGGATGGTTCTGTCGGACAGTTGACGCAGCCAATCCCGCAGGATGCGCCCTCGATCAAGGACTTGTTCGAGAAAGAGGCCGGCATCACGCTGGTCCCGATCCTGTGGATGGCCGCGATGGCCCTCAAGCCGATCCCCGAATGGCAGGCGACCGGTGCCGCACTGACCTCGATTCCGCGCAGCCCCAAGCTGGACAACTTCCGCTTCATCTTTGGCCAAAGCAATTCCGACCTGATCGTGGCGCTGGATCACACGGCGGTGAAGCCGATCCTGTCGTCGCGGCTCTCGGCCAGCCTTGGGACGCTGATCGCAATGGGGGCCGGGATTTCGCAGGCCTATACCAACGCTCGCTGAGTGTGACTCACGCCGGGGATTCCCCTTTGATCTGCTTGGTGATTCAAGGTCGCGAGCGGTAGGAGGTTTGCGATGGCGGCGGCGGTTGGGCTTCGGTTGGATTATTCCGCGTTGGGTTTGCGGGCGTTGGCGCGGCGCAGTGGGGATGCGGCGCAGCACGGCGATCTCGGCCTGCCAGCGCCGCCCTTGGCGAAATACCACTCGGCCAGGGGTGGTGTCCGCTTATCCCTATGCCCTCAGGTCACCGTCAGCACGGGCGAGGCCAGTGCGGCGGCAAAGCTTTTCAGCACCGCTTCGACGCCATGGCTTTCGGCCAGCCGCATCAGTCGGAACCTGATGCGGGCAATCTCGCGGTAATAGGTCAGAAAGGCGGCGTTCAGCGCGGCACCGGTCAGCGCCCCCAGCACCGGCACCGCCTGGGCCGCCAGTTTCTGGCCAAAGACCGAGGCCAGACGCGGCACCACCACCGCCAGCGCCTTTTGCAGCGTGCCGCCCGCCAGCGTCAGGCGGGCCGACAGGAATGCCGTGTTGACCCCGTCATCGGAGCTGAGCGGCGAGCCTGCCGAGAACACCTCAAGGCAGGCCAGCCGCACCGCCGGATCGTCGGGATCATAGCCCTCCGCCTGCGCCTCGGCCCTGATGGCGTGCAGCATCACGGTGATGGTCAGCGGCATCTCGACCAGCGACCCCGCCAGCCCCGCCGCACCGCCTGCGGCCCCAAGCGCCATCGCGGCATAGCTCGCCCCGCGCGGCCCGAGGTCGGGAGCCCGCCGGCCCAGCCGCGCCAGGCCATGCGCCGCCTCCAGCGCGCGGGTCACCGCCCGCTCCAACTCCTGCCGCACAGCGACGGGCAGGCGGTTCATCTGCGCCTCGACCCCGCCGCCAATCCGGTTGACCAGCTTCAGAAACGGGCCGTTGGCCCGGCCGTAAGCATAGGCCAGGGCAGCAATTTCGACGTCAAGGTCGGGGCCAGGCAGGGCGGGTAGCTTGTCCATCCTGCCAATATGGGCAACCTTGGCGGAAACTCAAGCACCGCTGGCCTTGGTGACCCTTCCCGCAACGCCATCCCAGGCCCCGGCCTTCAGCGCCAGCCCCAGCACGCGGTCGGGATTGGTCGGCGGTGGCATCTGAACCGCGTCCAGCCTGACAAAGCCGAACCGGCTGTAATAGGGCGCATCGCCGACCAGCAGGACCCGCTCCCAGCCCAGCCTGCGCGCCTCGGCCAGGCTTTCGTTGATCAAGACGGCACCCAGACCCTCGCCCTGCCGCGTCGGATGCACCGCAATCGGACCCAGCAGCAGCGCATGCTGCCCGCCCGCCTCGACCGGCCAATAGCGGATCGCGGCGGCCATGGTGCCATCATCGTCGCGCAGCGCCAAGCACAGGGCGGCGACCGTCGCCACCCCGTCGCGCAGCCGGTAAGACGACAAGGCGGTGCGACCGGGCGAAAAGCACAGGTCATACAGCGCCTCGACCTCCCACCAGTCGGCCTCGGTTTCCTCTTCCAGCCTGTACACGCCGCCCGCCTCATGCAATCGCCCAAAGCAAATCAGGCAAAAGTGGGAACCGGTTTTCCCGCCCGATTTGTGAAGATCAAACTGTCGGACTTACCTGGCGATTCTGGAATCGCTTGGTAGGTCTGGGAACGCGGGTAACATAGGGTCATGTCAGGATCAAACCCGTATCCCCCCTTGCGGCTGGCCCTGCCGCAGCCCATCCTGAAGCCTAAACCCTGACCCCAGACTCCTGCCCCTTGCCCGCCTGCCGAAAGCCCCTGATGTTCTATCGCCCCGCTGAAGGCCACGGCCTGCCGCATTCCCCCTTCGCCGCCATCGTCGCCCCCCGCCCGATCGGCTGGATCTCGACCCGAGGCCCCCAGGGCGACAACCTCGCCCCCTATTCCTTTTTCAACGCCGTCGCCTACCAGCCCATGCAGGTGGTCTTTGCCGGCACCAGCAAGGACAGCCTGCGCAACGTGCAGGACACCGGGGTTTTCGCCACCAACGTCGTGTCGCAGCCCCTGTGGCTGCAGATGAACCAGACCTCCGCCCACCTGCCGCTTGGCACCGACGAATTCGCCCATGCCGGGGTTGCGCGGTCTGAGTGTCTGACCATCGACTGCCCCCGCGTGACCCTGTCGCCCGCCACGCTGGAGTGTCGCCTCGACCGGGTCGTCACCCTCGCCTCCGGTCAGGATTTTCTGGTCATCGGCACGGTTACCGGCGTCCATATCCGCGAGGAATACCTGACCGACGGCTATTTTGACCTGACCAAGGCCCGCCCGATGGCGCGGCTGGGGTATAAGGATTACGCCGTGGTCAGTGCGGTTCTGCCACTGGACCGCCCGGACTAAGGCCCTTTCGGCGCAAACTGAACGAAAGAGCCGCCATGTCCCACACCACCGCCGCCAAAGGTCACCCAGTCTTCGCCGGCCTCCTCATAGCCGTCCTCCTCGGGCTCACCCCGCCCGCCATGGCCGATGCCACCCACCCCAGCCTGACCTTTTCGCAATCCCTCTCGCCAGAGGTCGAATTGCTGCCCCGCCTGAGCCAACCCGGCCCGGTTGCGCAAAGGATCAACGCCCGCCTTGCCGAGTTGGACGCCAGTGCCATCGCGGAGGAGACCTATTGCCGCGCTCAGCCACGCGGAGACTATTATCGGTTTCTGCGAACCACCTACAACGGCCCCGATTTCCTCAGTTTTGCCATCAGCACCGACGCCTACTGCGGTGGCCCTCATCCAGACAACTATCAGGAACATGTGACGTTCGATCTGTCCACCGGCGCCGAAATCGACCTTGGGACGCTGTTGCCCCGCTCCCTCATTCTGCCTGACCGCCGTGAGACCACCGACGACCGGGCGGCTCAAGCTGTGCTGAACCGCCTGTTGAAGCTCTATTTCGACCATGCCAATCAGGGAACCATCGACTATTGTTTTGCTACCGTGGTGGGTGACACCTACAGTTTTGCGTTCTGGCCCGAACGGGAAAGTCGCTCCCTGATGATGAAGCCGCTCGGACTGGCCTATGCCAACAAGGCCTGCGCAGATCAGGTCGCTCTGCCGCTCGCCACCCTGCGCGAACTGCACGCCGACCCCCGCCTGATCGAGGCCCTTGCTGCAGGCTGACCCTCCCCCATTCATCTCGGCCCAAATACTCACCTTGCTTTTTCACCCCACCCACCCCGGGTGAATCCCTTAATCCAAGGTTAATCCTGCCATTTAACCCCTTGATCCCGCCCAGAAATCCCAACCTCTCACGCGTGAGAGCCCCCGCGCGACTTCCCGCTTGCCCGCCACTCCAACGCCGCCTAATCTGCCGCCAAACCCCGCATTAGAGGCCCCACATGAACCCCAAAATCGGCATCATCGGCGGCTCGGGAGTCTATCAGATCGGCGGCATCGAGGAGCCGGAATGGCTCACCATCGCCACCCCCTGGGGTGCGCCATCCGATGCCATCCTGACCGGCACATTGAACGGCCAGCCGATGGCCTTCCTGCCCCGCCACGGCCGCTTCCATGTCCACAGCCCCTCCTCGGTGCCCTACCGCGCCAATATCGACGCGCTGAAACGGCTGGGCTGCACCGACATTCTCGCCGTCTCGGCGGTCGGCTCGCTGCGGGAAGATTTCAGACCCGGCGATTTCGTCCTGGTTGACCAGTTCATCGACCGCACCTTCGCCCGCGAAAAGTCGTTCTTCGGTCCAGGCTGCGTCGCCCATGTCTCGCTTGCCGACCCGACCTGTGCCCGGCTGGGCCAGGCCGTGACCGAGGCCTGCGCAGGCCTGACGCTGCACCAGAACGCCACCTATCTCGCCATGGAAGGCCCGCAGTTTTCCACCCGCGCCGAAAGCCGGCTTTATCGCGGCTGGGGTGCCGATGTGATCGGCATGACCGGCATGCCCGAGGCGAAACTCGCGCGTGAGGCCGAGATCTGCTATGCCTCCCTCGCCATGGTCACCGACTACGATTGCTGGCGTGAAGGCCACAGCGCGGTGGACGTGGCCCAAGTCATCGCCGCCCTGACCGCTAACGCCGCCCATGCCGCCCGGGTCATCACCGCCCTATCTCTGCCCAGCCGCGAGGCGTGTTCCTGCGGCTGCGACCGCGCCCTGACCCATGCCATGATGACCGCCCCCGCCAGCCGCGACCCCGCCGTGCTGGTCAGGCTTGACGCCGTGGCGGGCCGGGTGTTGTGAGGGTCCTGCTCCTTGGCCCCGACGGTTTCATCGGCCGCCACATCGCCTTTCACCCGCGCGAGCACGGCCACCATGTCCTCGCCCAGGCCTGCCGCCCCCCACGGACTCCACCACAGCGCACAAAGTGACCGACTTCATCATGGCCCTCCCCGCCGGAACCCAAGACCTCTGGCAAGCCCGGCCCTGCCTGATCAAACCGCTGATCCGCCCGACGCTTGCCCTGCTCTGGCGGTGATCCGCCGCCCTCGGGCTTATCCTGCAACCCGACGCCTTCCCGATGATCGACGCCCCGCTGTGGACCGCCCGCCTTGGTGGCGCCCCCGAGCTCGCACTGGGCCTCGCACTGGACCCTCCGCCCCGCGCCCTCCGCCCGGTGCCTTCTGGCTTGTATCGCCTCTGGCTCGCCCTTAGCCGGCCCGCCTTCGCGGCGCTTGTGGCGATCTTCTGGAGCGTGGTATCCAAATCTGCATTCACCTGAGGGGACGCGATGGAAAAGACCGCAAAAGCCAAGACGATCAAAGACTACATCCGCACCATCGCTGACTTCCCGCACGAAGGCATCCTGTTCCGCGATGTCACCACGCTGTTCGCCGATCCGCGCGGCTTTCGCATCTGCGTCGATCAACTGCTTGCCCCCTATGCCGGGATGCGCATCGACAAGGTCGCCGGGCTGGAGGCGCGCGGCTTCATCCTTGGCGGCGCCGTAGCCCATCAGCTTTCCACCGGCTTCGTGCCGATCCGCAAGAAGGGCAAACTGCCCGGCCAGACCATTTCGCAGTCCTACAAACTGGAATACGGCGAGGCGGTGGTCGAGATCCATGACGACGCCATGCAACCCGGCGAGAAAATCCTGCTGGTCGATGACCTTCTGGCCACCGGCGGCACCGCCGAGGCCGGCATCAAACTGATCGAGCGGCTGGGCGCGCAGGTCATCGGCTGCGCCTTTGTGGTGGACCTGCCCGCCCTTGGCGGCCGCAAGAAACTGGAGGCGATGGGCATGGAAGTGCACGCCCTGTGCGAATTCGACGGGCTTTAGGGATTCGGCCGAATTTCAAAGGTTTGTTTACCGTTTGGTAATCAGAATCACTTTAGACATTGGTCGTTCGGTTCACCCAACCGGACGGTCGCTGCTTGCAACATGTGACCAAACCTACCCCACCCCAGCGCCCTGTCGGTTTACCGGCAGGGCGTGCGGGTTTTCAGACCTCCCGCAGCACCGCCCCCGGATTCATGATACCCACCGGGTCCAGCGCCGTCTTGATCGCCCGCATCGCCGCCAGCTTGGCCTTGTCGCCATAGCGCTCCAGATCGCCAACCTTCAGCCGCCCCACCCCATGTTCCGCACTGAACGAGCCGCCCATTTCCATCACCAGATCATGCACGCAGGCTTTGATGGCGTCGTGCAGGTGTTGGTAATCCTTTGGGCTTTTACCCATAGGCGCAAAGACGTTGTAATGCAGATTGCCGTCGCCAAGATGACCGAAGCAATTGATCCGGAATTCGCCCAGCCGCGCCAGCGCCGGGGCAGCGCGCTGAATGAACTCGGCGATCACGCCCAGAGGCAACGCGATGTCATGCGATGAGATTGCCCCCAGCCGCTTGTTCGCCTCGGGCACCATGTCACGGATTCGCCAGAAATAATCGCGCTGGCCGATGCTTTGCGCGACCAGCCCGTCGCTGACCAGCCCGCGCTGCAACCCGGCTTCGAACAGGCCCGCCAGCGCCGCCCCGGCATCCTCACCCGCCGACATCCCCAGATCAATCAACACCAACCACTCCGGGACCTGGTCAAAGGGCTGGCGCACTTCGGGCACAACTTCGGTCAGGAATTGCAAGCCAACCCCGTGCAACAATTCAAAGGCCGAAACGACGCCGCCCAACCTCTCACCGGCCAGTGCCAACAGCGACAGCGCAGCCGCGGGCGACGGCACCACCATCAGCGCCGCCCCCTCAACCGCCGGACGCGGCGACAGCTTCAGAGCGGCCGCCGTGATCACCCCCAGCGTGCCCTCGGCGCCGATCAGCAATCCGCGCAGATCATAGCCGGTGTTGTCTTTCCTCAGCCGCTTCAGCCCATGCCACACCGAGCCATCCGGCAGCACCGCCTCCAGCCCCAGGCACAGATCCCGCATGTTGCCATAGCGCAGGACGTTGACGCCGCCCGCATTGCTCGACAGGTTGCCGCCGATCCGGCAGGAACCCTGGCTGGCCAGCGTCAGCGCAAACAACCGCCCCACCGCCGCCGCCTGCGCCTGCACATCGGCCAAAATCGCCCCGGCTTCCGCGATCAGCACATTTTCCTCCGGGTAGATCGCCCTGATCCTTGCCATCCGCTCCAGCGACAGGACCAACGGCAAAGGCCCGTCATGGAGCAGTTGCCCGCCCACCAACCCGGTCCCACCGCCCCAAGGCACAATCCCGACCCGCGCCGCAGCGCAGGCCCGCACGACAACCGCCACCTGCTCAACCGTGGCCGGACAAGCCACCGCCCCGGCAATCCCGCGCCACCGCCCGCGCGGCTCCTCAAGGTAGCGCGGCTCGGGCACTCGCAAAGTCCCTTCGGGCAACACAAGCGCAAGCTGGTCCACAAACCCCGGATCAGCCGCATTCAACATGCCGTCACCTCCGCCCCCGCCTTTCCCACAATCCCCCGACAATTTGCATCAAATTGCGTTTCGCACTGGCACAAATACT
>JBCKXH010000065.1:0-13936 GCA_038921555.1 Paracoccaceae bacterium | reverse complement strand
TTTCCTCAACAATCACGCGACCACCAAGAAATCCAGAGCCTGATGATGTTTCTATCAAACATCATCAGGCTCTGGGGTGCTACATGTTGGGATAGTTCGGACCGCCGCCGCCCTGGGGTGTGGTCCAGGTGATGTTCTGCGAGGGGTCCTTGATGTCGCAGGCCTTGCAATGGACGCAGTTCTGGAAGTTGATCACGAAACGCGGCGCGCGGCCCGGCTCTGTGATGACTTCATACACGCCTGCCGGGCAGTAGCGCTGGGCGGGTTCAGCGTAGAGCGGCAGGTTGACGGCGATCGGGATGCTGGGGTCGGTCAGCCGCAGGTGGGCTTGCTGGTTGGGGTCGTGGTTGGTGGCCGAATAGGCGAGGTTGGTCATGCGGTCGAATGACAGCACGCCGTCCGGTTTGGCATAGTCGATCGGCTTGAACTTGGCGGCAAGACCGGTTGCTGCGGCATCGGTCTTGCGGTGTTTCAGGGTGCCGAAGGCGGTCAGGCCGAAGGTGTTGAGCCACATATCCAGCCCGCCGCCCAGCAACGAGGCGACCAGGCCCCAGTTCGACCACAGCGGTTTGACATTGCGGACCTTTTTCAGATCACGACCAATCGGGCCGCCGCGCACCGCAGCCTCGTAAGCGGTCAGCACGTCACCCCGGCGGCCCGCACTTATGGCGGCAAAGGCGGCCTCGGCGCAGGCTTTGCCCGACAGCATGGCGTTGTGGTTGCCCTTGATGCGCGGCACGTTGACCAGACCCGCCGTGCAACCCAAGAGCGCCACACCGGGTGCGACCATCTTGGGGATCGACTGCCAGCCGCCTTCAGATATCGCGCGGGCACCGTAGGCCACCCGTTTGCCGCCGGCCAGAAGCTCGACCATCATCGGGTGATGCTTGAAGCGCTGAAACTCCATATAGGGGTCAAGATAGGGGTTTTGGTAGTTCAGATGGACGACGAAACCGACATAGACCTGATTGTTGTCAAGGTGATAAATAAAGCTGCCGCCCCCGGCATTGCTGCCCAGGGGCCAACCCATGGTGTGGGTGACGCGGCCTTCGTGGTGCTTGGTAGGGTCAATGACCCAGATCTCTTTCATCCCCAGCCCAAACTTCTGCGGGCTTTTGCCCTGCGAAAGGTCGAATTTGGCGATGACCTCTTTGGCCAGCGACCCGCGCACCCCTTCGGACAGCAAGACATATTTGCCCGCCAGAACCATGCCGGGGTCATAGGACCGACCCGGCGTGCCATCGGCCAGTCTGCCAAACTCACCCGCCACTACGCCGCGCACCTCACCGGCCGGGCCATAGACCAGCTCCGAACCCGCCATGCCGGGGAAAATCTCGACCCCCAGCCCCTCAGCCACCTGGGCCATCCAGCGGCAAACATTGGCCATCGAGACGATGTAATTGCCATGATTGCTCATCAAGGGCGGCATCGGCCAGTTCGGGATGCGAATCTGGCCGGCGGGGCCGAGGATGTAGAAATTGTCCTTGGTCACCGCGGTCTTGATCGGTGCGCCCATGGCGCGCCAGTCGGGCAGCAGCGCGTCGAGGCCCGTTGGGTCCAGCACCGCGCCCGACAGGATATGCGCGCCGACTTCCGAGCCCTTTTCCAGCACGACCACCGAAAGGCCGGGGTCCAGTTGTTTGAGCCTGATCGCGGCTGACAGGCCAGAGGGGCCAGCCCCCACGATGACCACATCATATTCCATCTCTTCGCGGGTGATGTCTGGCATGTCTTCCTCGTGGACCTTGCTATCTCATTGCCCTAAGGTCATGGCCTGGTCAATTGCCCTGGCGATTTCCGGCGCGGAATGGACTATCTGCGGCTTTTCTCTTGCATTCCGGGAACGGTCAGGCTCTGTAGGCTGTAAGTTGTGCAAGGTCATGGTCCACCCTGGTCCGTGGCCTTGTTCTTTGCTTGGGTGAAGTGATGGACAAGATACCGATGACGCAGCGTGGTTTCACGGCGCTGGACGCAGAGTTGAAGCAGTTGAAGTCGGTGGAACGTCCCGCCGTCATCCGTGCCATTGCCGAGGCGCGCGAGCATGGCGATCTGTCGGAAAACGCCGAATATCACGCTGCCCGCGAAAAGCAGAGCTTCATCGAGGGCCGCATCAAGGAGCTGGAGGCGCTGGTGTCGCTGGCCGAAGTGATCGACCCGGCCAAGCTGTCAGGCACCGTCAAGTTCGGCGCGACCGTGGTCTTGGCCGATGAGGATAGCGGCGAGGAGAAGACCTATCAGATCGTCGGTGAGTCCGAGGCCGACATCGAGCGCGGCAGGCTGAACATCCGCTCGCCGCTGGCCCGCGCGCTGATCGGCAAGGACGCCGGTGATCAGGTCGAGGTCAAGACGCCGGGTGGCCAGAAAAGCTATGAAGTTCTGAGCATTCGCTTCATCTGAACCGCCCGGATTTGCTGAAAAGCCCGAACTTGCTGAAAAGACCGGATTTGCTGAAGAAAACCTGATAGGCGGATATTGGCATGACCAAACCCCTAGACCCTTTATCGCTGCCGCGCCAGCCAGCCTCGGCCAATTCTGCCGGCTTTGGCGCCATGGACTGGCTGGCGGCCGGGCTTGCGCTGGTCTGGGTCGTGGCAGTGGCGGCCTATGTCTGGAGCGCCCCGCAGGATACCGGCCCGCAGGATATCGGGGCGCTGGGTCTGGTGCTGACCGTGCTGGTGGTCTTTTTACCGCTGGCTCTGTTCTGGGCTGCGGTGATCACCCTGCGCGCGGTGCAGGCCCTGCGCTTTGAGTCGGCGCTGCTGCAAGTGACGGTCGAGGCGATGCGGGTGGCCTTCGGCCAAAGCCAGCAGGCGGCGCAGGCGCAGGCCACTGCCAAAGCCTCGGTCGAGCGCAAGCTGGAGGAACTGGCCACCGCAGCCAAGCACACCGAAACCGTGCTGGCAACCTTTCAGACCCGCCGCGATTCGGCGTTGAGCCAGCCCTCGGCCGACCGCAAGGCCGCTTTGATCACACCGCGCCCGGCCTTGCCCGACGAAGAGCAGCCCGGACTGGCGCTGGGCACCCCGGCCGAAGAGATGCGCGCGCCTTTGTCAGTGACGGATTTCATCAAGGCGCTGCATTTCCCGGAAAACGCCGACGACAAGGCCGGATTTCGCGCCCTGCGTCTGGCGCTGGAGGATCGCAGCACCGCCAAACTGATCCGCGCCGCACAGGATGTGCTGACGCTGTTAAGCCAGCAGGGCATCTATATGGATGACATAAAGCCCGACCGGGCGCGGCCAGAGCTGTGGCGCCGCTTTGCCGCAGGCGAGCGCGGCCGCACGATTGCCGCATTGGGCGGCATCCGTGACCGGGCGTCCTTGGCGCTGACCGCAAGCCGGATGCGCGAAGATGCGGTTTTCCGCGACGCTGGCCACCATTTCCTGCGCAGCTTCGACCGGACTTTCGCAGCCTTTGAACCGAATGCGAGTGATGAGGAACTGGCCGATCTGGCGCAAACCCGCACGGCGCGGGCCTTCATGCTGTTTGGCCGGGTGACCGGGACGTTCGATTGATGGCACGGTGAAATGTGCGCCGTGGTCTGCTGCATTGATGTCGGCGGGGGGCTTCACACCCCCCACACCCCCGGTGGAGTATTTATGAAAGGGTAAGGGGGCGAAATTTTAATCAAATTGGTGGGTTTTTGCGGGGCGGATCGCAGGTTAAATTTTGGTAAATGAGGCGACGTAACATATTGACAAATAATGAGACTTTTAGTGTCTCACGCGTGAGACCCCCTGTCTAAAGCGGTCGCACCATGATCAGCGCTGAGGAAAAGCTGAAGATGAGGCGCAGGGAACCGATGTTTTGCCGTCCCGTCACCTCGAACCCCAAGCGCCGGTAAAGTGCGATGGCCCGCCAGTTGCTGTCGGCCACGTCCAGCCGCACGGCAGAATAACCGCGCAGCTGCGCTTCGGCGCAGATCGCGTTCAAAAGGGCGGCCCCAAGGCCTTGCCCCCGGGCGGGCGCATCGACGCAAAGCCCGTCCAGCAGGAAGTGGTCATTGTCGATCTCATCCGACAGCCAGCCCAGCACGGTCTTGCGCCACCAGGCACCGAAGGCTCCGTAGACGGCGCGCAGGTCTTCGGCCTGGCCTGAAGCAAAGCCGCCCTTCGATGTCTTGAACCCGGCGATGCCCAGCAACTGCCCCTCGGGACCCAGCGCCGTGATCACCTGATCGGCCCGGATCACCCGCTGAAGAAAGTGCATGGCGCGCGGCTCAGGGCCCATCACCAGACCAAGCTTGCCGCCAAAAGCCTGCCAGTACAGCCGGGCGGCCTGGGGTCGGTGCCGATCGTGCAGGCCAAGCTGCAAGGTTATGCCGTTCACCGCAGCGCCCTTTCAGGCGCAGTCCCATGGCCTGCGCCGAGGATCCAGCCTTCCTCTTGCGCCACGGGCGGGGTGTCGAACAGCGGGGCAAGAGCGCCGGACTGCGACAGGGTCCACAGGGCGCGGGCGAGGAGGCGGACTTGGGCCTCATCCTTGATCGGGGCGGGATCAGCGGCCACGGCAGAGGCGAGCAGCGAGGGGTAGACCTCGGCCAGAACCAGCGGGCCGGTGGCGGCGTCGAAGGGCCAGACTTTGGTGCCGGGGCGGCGGGACAGCCGGTGAATGAGGGGCAGGCCCATGAGCGACTGCGAGCCGACCGAGCCGATGTAGAAAAGCTTCCAGACCGGCTGAGCGTGCGGCACCAGGGTCTCGACATGGCGCCGCTCGGCAAAGGAGTTGGTGGTGGCTTTGGTGGTGGGCAGGTGGGTGAGGTGGCTGTATGCCGCACTGGCCGGGCGGCCCCAGAACGGGCCGGGTTGGTCAAAGAGTGCGTTGATCAGGTCGGCCACGGCAAAGCGGTTGTTGGCATTGGTCGCACTGTCGGTGATGTGGCGGTCGAGCCAGTCCCAGACAGCAGGGGCTGAGGGCTGGCCGGTCAGACGGGCGGCGAAGCCTTGCGGGTAACCCATCGGGAAGTCGAAGCACAGCAGCACGCGACGCTTCGCAGCCGCCTCGGTATCCAGAAGGCGGATCAGGAATGCCTCGGCGGCGTGGCGGGTGCGGTGGTAGGTGGTGGTGGTTTGGCCGGTGCGGGCCACGCCGATCCAGATGGCATCCGGGCTGGGCCGGGCCGGGCTGGGTGTGGCGGAGGCGGACCAGTCGACGACCATTACAGTGTCGAAGGGCGTGGGCAAAAGGCCGACCTCGGACAGAATGAAGCGGGCGATGGCCTCGGTATCGTTCAGGTCCAGCACGGGAACCGCAAGCGGCCCAAGCAGGGCATCCGTCGCCACGGCTCTGGTGAAAGGGTCGGTGGGTTGGATCATTGCATGGCCGGCCTCGCGCCGGAACACTTCGATCTTGGGGTGAGCGTCACGCTTGTAGCCCTCGACCAGCACCAGATCGACCGGGGCGAGGCGGCGCAGGATGTCGGCAAGGCCGGGTTCCGGGCCACGGTGTTCGTGCATCAGGGCAAAGCGCTGCGCCGAGGCGAGGATGACCTCGCGGGCACCTGCGGTGCGGTGGCGGAAGGTGTCCTTGCCGGGCTGGTCAAGATCGACGTCGTGGTGGACATGTTTGACGGTCGAGACGGTCAGACCCTTGGCGGTGATGCAGGCGACCAGACGCTCCATCAGGCTGGTCTTGCCAGAGTTCTTCCAGCCGATGATGCCGTAGACTTTCACTTTTGCCTCGCAATCAGTGCGGCAAAGCGGGCGAGGTCGTCGGGTGTGTTGGCATTTGCGAAGGCGAGGTCGTCGGGGAAGCTGGCGATCCCGGCACCTTGGGTCGTGGCGAAGTCGCGGATGCGGGCCTTGGCACCGGAGGCGAGGAAGGCCGCGAGCGCGGGGGCCAGGGTGACGGGCCAGATTCCGTAGGTTGGGTGCCAGCCGTTCGGGCTGGCGGCGAGGGCGGTGCCGCCGGGTTCGGCGGCAAGGCAGAGCCGGGGGACGAGGTCGGGGGGCAGGAAGGGGCCATCGACCGGGACGGATGCGACGGCGGTGGCGCCCAATGGCGCGGCCCAGGTCAGGGCGGCGAGGATGCCGGACAGCGGGCCGTGGCTGGTATCGTCGGGCAGGACGGGCAGGCTGAGCCATGCAAAGCGGGCGGGGTCGCCGTTGGCGGAGAGGGCCAGCGCCTCAACCTGCGACGCAAAGCGGGCGAGGACGTGGCAGATGAGGGCTTGGCCCGCGAGGGGGACAAGGGCCTTGTCAGTGCCCATGCGGCGGGCTTGGCCACCGGCGAGGATGATGCCGAAGATCCTCATAGGGTGGCGGGGTGGCAGCCCATCCTACGAGCCGGGCAGCGCGCCAAGGGGGGAGCCGGGCAGCATCCGGCGCAGCGTCCCATCCAGAGAGGTGACGATCTGGGTCTGGACGCCGGGCAGGGTGGCGAAGCTGCGCGACATGACCTTGGGAAACCAGGTCATCGGCAGTCCCTCAAAACCCGGCACGCCGCGCAGGATGGTGGCGATGGCCCTAGTGCAGGTGGCCATGTCGGCCGTGCCATAGGCGATGGCGGCCTGCCGGACCTGTTCGGCCACTTCCCTGGTCACATAGATGGTCTGCTCGACCAGTTGGAACGGGGTAGTGCCCTGATAGTCGACGTAGAAGGACAGCATGGTCGGGGTCATGCCGTAGTGGAGGTCGGCTCGTTCGGGGGCGGCGGGATGGGCCCACGAGCCGGCGGGATCGTAAAGCAGACGTTCGGTGCCGTTGATCATCAGACCGGCATGGGCGCCGGACTTGTTTCGGGTGTTGATCGAGGTGAAAAGGGTGATCGACGGCGGGTTGGGGTCAACATAATGGGCGCGGGCCACTTCGGCGTCGCTGGCCCATTTGTTATCGGCCGTGCAGGCGGACAGGACGAACAGCGCCAAAAAGCCTGCCAGGACGCGAAGAACGGGCCGCAGTCGAAACATCGAGTGATCCTTTGCTGCGGGGTGCGGCGGAATTTGGGTCAGGCGTCCAACGGTCAGGCGTCCAAAGGTCAGGCACCCACAGGTCAGGCGCCGGCGAGGGCCATGATGATCAGGATGACGATGCTGATGATGCCACCCCAGGTGACCATGCGGATAAAACCTGCGAAGGTCTTTTCCTGGCCGCGAATATCCATGCTGCCCGGTTTGTGTTCGGTCATGATGCCAATCCCTTGTTGAAGTGTTGCCCAGCGTTTACCCGATTAGGCGGGCGCTGTCACGGGGGGTATTTTGCGCTGTCGCGGGAATGTCGCAGAATGTGACATCGTGTTTTACAACTATATTACAGTATCATAGAGATTTCCTTTAGTCTTGCATCAATCAGTGACACGAGGGCGCGCGGCGCGGGAAGGCGGGTGAACCCCGCCCTGCGGGATGCGATGCAGCCTTTACGCCGAAGCATCGCCGGATTCGCCGCCGCTCCACCCGGAGGTCAACTTGAAGCCGATGCGGCGGGGGGCGTCGTCGGGGCCGGCTTTGGGGCGGGCCTGCAGCATCACCGAAAGCTGGCTGACGTGCTGGATCAGCTGGCTCTTCATGCCGTCGTCATCGGTGCCATAGAAGGTCAGGATATCGGGGTCGAAAAAGCCCAAACCCTCGATCCGCAGGATGCCCGCCTCGGAACCGGCAAAGCTGATGGCGACCTCTTGATCGGCGTTCAGGTGTTTTTCGAACTCGCGGATGTAAAGCACGATCCGCTCATAGGCCCACTCGGAGGGGGATTTGGCTTTGGGTTTGGCTTTGGTCCTGGAACTCACTGGCATGGGTGCCCTGCTGCATTGAGGTGAGACTGGGGGTTTCCCCCCCCCAGACCCCCGGAGGATATTTATGAAAAGATGAAAGGGGAAGGGGGGCAGTTTGCGCCTAGTGGCTCAGCCGAGACGGATGAGTCCGTTCGGGGAGTCCGAATGCTTGTGGCGCATGGTATTATGGCTCATGCGTACCGGCATATCGATTTCTCTTGCGGGGTTGGATAGGCTCCGGCTCGCGGCGCTGGTCATTGAGCGGACTACGCCGCAGAAGCCTGTCCGGCCTGCGCGGATCGTTCATCTCAGCGCAGCCGGGGTTGGCACGAATGGGGTCATGGCGGCGACAGGTCTGCCTCCGACGACGGTCTGGCGCTGGCAGGCGCGGTTCGTCGCGTGATTTTCGAGGAAAACCGGTAACCACTTTTCCCCATCACGCTCTGAACAAGGGACGTGGTGCGAGCATGACCCATGCCGACAAGCGTCACGGCACGACGACGCGGTGTGCGGCACTCAATGTTCTCGACGGCCCGGTTCTCGGCCGCAACATGCAGTGTCCGCCATCAGGAGTTCCGCCGCTTCCTGAAGCGTGATCGAGGCGCAACTGCCAAAGGACAAGGCGGTCCATGTCATCCTCGACAACCACGCCGCCCAAAAGCACGCCAAGCTCAGAGCCTGGCTCCTCTGCCACCCGCGCTGGAGCTTCCACTTCACGCCAACCGCCGCATCCTGGCTGAACGCTGCCTTCGGCTTCTGCGCCAAACTCTCCCGCCGACGCCTCAAACACCGCGCCTTGCGATCCGCCGCAGATTTGCAGGAGGCCATCTCGCGCTGTCTCGAAGAGCACGACAAAGCCCCCAAACCCTTCCCTTGGCACGCCCGACCCAGACAAAATCATCGCCGCGCGCAACCGAGGGTTCCAAACCTTGGAGTCAATCCACTAGGTGCCGCCAACCCCGCGCGCCCCGCCTCACGCGCCGGAACGAAACAGGCCCAATTGATCGCGCTGCTGGAAGCCACCGAAGGCGCCACCATGGAGATCATCATCGCCGCCACCTTCTGGCCGGCCCATTATGCCGATGTCCGGATTATGCCGACCTCTGTCGGCAAACCGGCTTTCGGGGCGGAGATTGTTGCGATGGGGTTGGCATAATCACGTCGGTCTTACGGCACGGTCCACTCTCCTTTTCCAAATCGAGAAGAGGAGTTTTTCATGTCGGTTGATCGCGATGAAGTGCCGGTTGCCGGTCCGCTGGTCGGACTGTCAAAAGGCCTTGCGGACGAACTGGTCCGGCAAGGCTACGCGCCAAGAACCGTTCTCGGGCAGAAGAAGCGGCTGGGCGAACTGAGCGACTGGCTTCAGGCTCAGGGGTTGACTGGGGGCGATCTGACGTCACGCCAGGTTGACCGTTTCATGTGTGACCGCCGATCGGCAGGCATCACCCGGCACAAGACGCGCAAGGCGCTGGTTCCGATCCTGGACTATCTCCGGGGTTTGAACGTCGCGCCGCCCTCCGAGGCGGCTGTGGCAGATGGCCCGGCAAGTGCCGTTCTGGACCGATACCGGCGATTTCTGCGCGTTGAGCCTTCGCTGGTTGCCGATACGGGCGACAGGCATGTCGATTGCCTGCGCCCATTTCCGGACCGCAGAATCTCAGCCGATGGTCTTGGTCTGGAGCTTGGCAACCTGAGCCCGGCCGATATCATCTCGTTTGTGGTGGCGCGGTGCCCTCATCAAAACAGCGGCGTGGCAAAGCTGACGATCACGGCGCTTCGGTCGCGCCTTGGCTTTCTGCATCTGGACGGCATCACGGAAAGATCGCTTGTTTGTGCGGTGCCGTCAGTTGCCCGCCGCCGGTTGGCCGGTTTGCCCAAGGGGCTTGAGCCCGATCAGGTCAAGCGCCTTCTGGCGTCATGCGATGCCAATACTGCCGTCGGTTGCCGCGATCTGGCCATTCTGACCCTGTTGGTCCGGCTTGCTTTGCGACGCGGAGAGGTGGCCAAGCTCATGCTGGACGATATCGACTGGCGGGCGGGCACGATCATCGTGCGCGGCAAGGGAAGTCGTAGCGAACGGATGGCCTTGCCGCCGGATGTCGGTCGCAGGCTGGTCGAATACCTGCGGCACGGAGACGTCCAATGAGCGCCCTTCGCCAGGCCCTTGCCGGTTATCTGAGCATGCGGCGCGCCCTTGGTTACACGCTTGACAAGGCCGAAAGACTTCTCGGTCAGTTCATCACCTTCACCGAGGATCGCGGCGAAGACCATCTGACCACCGAAACGGCGCTGGCCTGGGCAACGCAGCCTGTGGGTGCCGATGCGAGTTGGACGCCCCGGCGATTGGCCGAGGTTCGTCTCTTTGCCCGGCACCTCCATGCGATCGACCCGGTCACCGAGGTTCCGCCCGTGGATCTTCTGCCGGGGCGAACGCGCCGGGCAACACCGTATCTGTATGCGCCACAGGAAATCTCGGACCTGATGAAGGCCACGACGATCCTGCGCGGATCGCACTTGCGGGCGACCTACCGGACGCTGATCGGCCTGCTGGCAGTCACTGGAATGCGTATCGGCGAGGCGATCGGGCTTGATACCGATGACTTCGATGCGGCGGGTGGCATCCTCACGGTCCGCAACGGCAAATTCGGCAAGTCTCGCGAATTGCCGCTGCATCCGACCACGGTAACGGTCCTGGACGACTACCTGCGCCGGGATGATCGCCCCCGTCAAACGGCTATGCCAACGCTGCTGTCGTATTCGGCAGGCAGGCGGCTGCGCTACAGGAACGTGCAACCGACGTTCAGCAAACTGCTGCGCCATTGTGGCATTGCACCGCGCTCAGCGGCATGCCGCCCCCGGATCCATGATGTTCGGCATGGCTTTGCGGCCAACACCCTCGTTGATGCCTATTGCGAGGTCGGTGAACCTGGAGCCCGCCTTGCGATCCTGTCAACCTATCTTGGCCATGTCGACCCCGCCAGCACCTACTGGTACCTGTCGGCCGCGCCGGAATTGCTGGACCTGGCCGGGGACCGGCTTGAGCGTCACCTGGAGCGTGATGAGGAAAAGTGGAACCCGGTTTTCCTCAATGATCACGCGACCACCAAGAATCTGGAACAGGATGATGTTTTCGATCAAACATCATCCTGTTCCAGGCGGTGACGCATGACCGCGCTCGCCACGACCTTGCAGGTCTTCTTCACCGATCGCCTTGTCCGTCAGCGTCAGGTCAGCCCGAACAGGCTTTGCGCTTATCGCGACACCCTGCGGCTGCTGCTGGTCTTTGCATCAGAGTGGAAAGGCCGCGAACCCGTCAAACTGGACATCGACGATTTCGACGCACCGCTGATTGGTGCCTTCCTTGATCACCTTGAACAGCAGAGAAAGAACGGCGTGCGCACCCGCAATGCCCGACTTGCCGCGATCCGTTCCCTGTTCCGATACGCAGCACTTCGGCATCCTGAGCATGCCGCCGTCATCGAACGGGTTCTGGCGATCCCGCCGAAGCGCCTTGATCGGCGGCTGGTGACCTTCCTGACCGAGCCGGAATTGGGTGCCCTGCTCGCCTCTCCTGATCGGTCGAACTGGACCGGGCGGCGCGACACTGCGCTGTTCGACCTCGCTGTCCAGACCGGTCTTCGGGCGTCCGAACTGATCGGCCATAGCTCGCGGCGATGTTCACCTCGGATCCGGCGCGCAGGTGAGTTGCCCAGGGCAAGGGGCGAAAACAGCGGATCACGCCGCTGACCTCGGGCACAGTCGCCCATCTGCGCGTCTGGCTTGCCGAGCGCGCCGGACAGCCGGCAGCCCCGCTGTTCACCACGCAGACCGGACGCGCCCTCAGCCGCGACGCCCTTGAACACAGGCTTGCCAAATACGTGCAGAAAGCCACCGACGCCTGTCCGTCTCTGGCGCAGAAATCGGTGACCATGCATGTCTTGCGCCATTCAGCCGCCATGCGATTGCTGCCCGCCGGTATCGACACCTCGGTCATCGCGCTCTGGCTTGGCCATGAGCAGATCGAGACGACCCAAATCTACCTGCACGCGGATCTGGGAATCAAGGAACGCGCCCTCGACAAGACGGCCCCGATAGAGACCAAACCCGGCCGGTTCCGCCCCACCGATAAACTCCTCGCCTTCCTCGAGGCCCTCTGATTATGCCGCGCCCATCGCAGCATCACCGCCTGCCAGGCCGGTTTGCCGCCGCTGGTCGGCATAATCCGGAAATCGGCATAATGAGCCTGCCCGAAGGTGGCGGCATAAGGCCCACACGGTGCGCGGGGCCATGTCTGGGGCGCTTGGCAAGAAACTCGGGCTGACAGTGACCTCCGTCAAGGAAAAGGGTAAGTGCAGGGTGTACCGGATCAGCCGGAAGGCAATGTGATGCCGAGATTCACTGTCATCATCACCTGCGCCGTAACCGAAAGCACAGCCGCCACCGTGGATCTGGACAGCCAAAGTTGCCCATGCTGGCCGTGGTTTTGGGGACCCGCTCGGCCCCATGCTGCTTGGCCTTGCGGTCATAGGAGCGCATCCAGTCGAGGGACCAAGTCCCGATCCCGCCCGGTGCAAATATCAGATCCATGCCGGAAAATCTCCCGATTTTGAGGCCGTGTCACATCCCGCCACTTCCGTGGCAGACTTTTGCATTGCCGCTCTCACGCTGTCGGAAAGGCCCCTTTGTGTTCATCGGCGAACCTAAACCTCACGGCTTCTGGCGCGCAAAGAACACAGTGGCCCTTTTCAGGATGTCCCACATTCACCGGAAAAACTCTCTCTCATACCAGAGGGCGAAAAGGGTGACTCGGTGGGGATTCCCAAGGGGTTGATTTTCTGATTCGATGCTGGTGCATTGGATTGGAGGGAATGATGTCAGGGATCGAGATCACCAGGCTTGAGCGGTCTGCCTTTGCGCTTCGGCAGGCATCGGGGTGTGCGAAGAGCGCGCGTGCGGTTCGGCGGATATTGGCGTTGGCGCTGGTTCTGGAGGGGACGGATCGGACGGCAGCGGCGCGCCTGTGCGGGATGGATCGTCAGACACTGCGCGATTGGGTTCACCGCTATAATGCCGAAGGCCTTGCGGGCATGGAGAATAGGAAGCCGACAGGGCGCCCACCGAAGCTGACGCAGGAGCAGGACCGGGCGCTGGTGGCGCTGATTGAGGCGGGTCCGCAGGCCGGAACGGACAAGGTGGTTCGCTGGCGGCGGACCCGCTTGCGCGACAAGCTCAAGGAAGAGTTCGGCATCAGCGTGCATGAACGCACGGTCGGCAAGCATCTGAGAAAACTTGGGTATCGCCGGTTGTCGGTACGTCCGTACCATCCCAAGGCCGACCCTGAAGCTCAGGCCATTTTTAAAAAGAGTTCGCCGACCGGGTAGTTGCTGTCCTGCCCGAGCATGCCTGCGGCAAGCCGATCGAGATCTGGTTTCAGGAGTTCGCCATGGAAGCCGCCATTGATGGAGTGGATGGCTCCTGCTCCCGGCGTCGCGATGCGCTACAGTGGGGACATCGAAAGTCCCCGAGCAAAGGAGCCATCCATGGGAGAGATTATCACAATCGGCCTCGACCTGGCCAAATCTGTTTTTCAGGTTCATGCGGTTGATGAGGCGGGGAAGGTGGTTCTGCGCAGGCAGATCAAGCGGGTCCACCTTCTCGCGTTCTTCGCTGATCTGAGCCCTTGTCTGGTCGGCATGGAGGCCTGTTCTGGCGCGCATTTCTGGGCGCGGGAACTGGGCAAGCTCGGGCATGACGCGCGCCTGATGCCGCCGTCCTATGTGAAGCCCTATGTCAAGCGCGGCAAGACCGATGCGGCAGATGCTGAAGCAATTTGCGAAGCCGTCACGCGGCCGAACATGCGCTTTGTGCCGATCAAAACGGAAGAGCAGCAATCGGTGCTGATGATGCATCGGGCGCGGGATTTTCTGGTGCGCCAATTGACGCAAGTCAGCAATGCCCTCCGGGCCCATTTGGGAGAGTTCGGATTTGTGGTTCCCAAGGGCGTGCAGAACATCGAGCGACTTGTGGCACTGGCAGAGGCCGCGGGCCTGCCCGCCAATGCGCTCAACTCCATGCGGCTTCTGGCCGAACAGTTCCGTGATACCAAGATCAAGATCGAAGATGTTACTGCTGAGATCAACAAGGCCTCGGAAACCGATGCGACCGCCCGCCGCCTGAAGACGATCCCCGGCATCGGCCCGATCACCTCCAGCGTTCTGGCGGCCACTTT
>JBCKXH010000064.1:0-14186 GCA_038921555.1 Paracoccaceae bacterium | reverse complement strand
AGCGGGTGGCCCTTGCCCGCGCCCTTGCCCCCTCGCCCAAGGTTCTGCTGCTGGATGAGCCTTTGTCGGCGCTGGATTTGCAATTGCGCAAGGAAATGCAGATCGAGCTTAAACGGTTGCAAACCGAGACCGGCATCACCTTCATCTTCGTGACCCATGATCAGGAAGAGGCGCTGACCATGTCGGACCGCATCGGCGTCCTGTCGGCGGGCAAGTTGCAGCAGGTCGGCTCGCCGAAAGAGATTTACACCCAGCCGGTCAACCGCTTTGTCGCCAGCTTCATCGGTGACACCAACTTTCTGGCCGCCCGGCGCGAACCCTCCGGCGTGCGGCTGGCGACGGGTGACATGATCGACGCCAAGGGTGGGGCGGCGCGCGATGTGACGGTGACCATAAGGCCCGAACAGATCCGGCTTGCGCCTGCTGGCGAGGCCGGGACCGTGGCCGCCACCATCACCAATCTGGTCTATTTCGGCACCGACACCCATGCCCATGTCGTCCTGAGTGATGGCAGTGCCATGGTGGTGCGGCTGCAAAGCCCGGCCTCGGGTGAGGTCGGGCTGGCCACGGGCGACCGGGTGGGCTTGCTCCTGCAACCCGGCGCCGCCCAGGTTCTGGAGGACTGAGGATGAGCGCCGCCGAAGCAGCCTCGGACCGCACCCAGACCCGCAACGCCTGGTTGCTGTCGGCCCCGGCGCTGAGCGTTCTGGCGTTGGCGGCGGTCGGGCCGTTGCTGATCATGCTGGTCTATTCCTTTCTGAGCCCTGGAAAATACGGCAATGTGGTCTGGGAGTTCTCAACCGACGCCTGGCGCGGCATCCTGCTCACCAAGGACATTTTCGACGGCACGCTGGGCTGGGCCGATGCCAATCTGTCGATCTTCTGGCGGTCGGTGAAACTGTCGCTGCTGACCACGATCCTAACCTTTGTGGTCGGCTTTCCAACCGCGTGGTTCATCGCAACCCGCCCGCAGCGGTCGCGGATGATGTGGCTGTTTCTGATCACGATTCCGTTCTGGACCAATCTGTTGATCCGCACCTTTGCCATCAGCGAAATCATCCGCAACGAAGGCTTTCTGAACAACACGCTGATCAATATGGGGCTGATCTCAAAGCCGATCACGCTGATCTACACCGATTTCGCCGTCTTCATCGGCATGACCTATGTCTATCTGCCCCTGATGGTGCTGCCGCTGTTCGCCTCGCTCGACCGCTTTGACATGCGGCTCTTGGAAGCTGCTTACGACCTTTACGCCAGCCGCTGGCAGGTGCTGCGCCGGGTGATCCTGCCGATCGTGAAACCGGGCATCATTGCCGGGTCGATTCTGGTCTTTGTGCCGGCCCTTGGCGCCTATGTGACGCCGCGCATCCTGGGCGGCGGCAAGCAGATGATGATCGGCAATTTCATCGAGTTGCAGTTCGGTCAGGGCCGGAACTGGCCGCTGGGCGCCGCACTTTCGGTGACCTTGCTGATCATCGTGACGGCGGCCTTGCTGATCTATGTCCGTTATGCAAACCGGGATGACGCCCATGGCCGCTAGGGGCTTTACCCTGACCCGGCTGCCGGGCTTCAACCTGATCGCCGTTCTGGTGTTTGTGGCGCTGTATCTGCCGATCCTGATGCTGGTGGTCTATTCGTTCAACGACGGCAGATCTATTTCGCTATGGGAGGGGTTTTCGTTGCGCTGGTATGCCGTGGCTTGGGCAAACGACGATGTCAAAGACGCCACCCTGCGGTCATTGTGGCTGGCGGCGGTGGCGGCGGTGATTTCGACCAGTGTGGCGACGATGGCCGCCCTTGGCACGACACGGCGCAAAAGGTTCAAGGGTCAGACCTTGATCTATGTCATGATCAACCAACCCCTGATGGTGCCCGAGATCGTCACCGCCGTGGCGCTGCTGATCTTCTTTGCCGCCATAAGGCTGATGACCGATTATCAGGGCATGGGCTATCTGGTGGCCGCCCATACCGCGTTCTGCATCCCCTTTGCCTATCTGCCGATCCGCGCCCGGCTGGAAGGCATGGACCTGACGCTGGAAACCGCGGCCAGTGATCTTTACGCCAATGGCTGGCAGTGCTTTCGCCATGTCACCCTGCCCTTGCTGTTGCCGGGGATATTCGCCGGCATGATGCTGGCCTTTGTCACCTCGCTGGATGATGTGGTCATCACGATTTTCGTCAAATCCGCTGGTCAGGACACTTTGCCGACCTATATGCTGGGCCAGATCAGGCGGCAGGTGACGGCCGAAATCAACGCCATTTCCACCGCCCTTCTGTTGTTGACGGTGGTGCTGCTGACGCTGTTCTTTATACTGACACGCAAGAAAGCCTGAGAAAACTTGGATCAACAAAAACAACCAACCGGGAGAACGACATGAAGAAGATCCTATCCGGCCTTGCCGTGCTGCTGGCTTCGGCCAGTTTTGCGCAGGCAGGTAGCCACGAGTTGCAACTGTTCAACTGGGGCGATTATACCAGCCCAGAACTGCTGAAGAAGTTCGAGGCCGAGACCGGCATCAAGGTCACCGTCACCGATTACGACAACAACGATACCGCCCTTGCCAAGATCGAGGCGGGCGGGGCGGGGTTCGATCTGGTGGTGCCCTCGGCCAATTTCATACCGATCTACATCGAAAAGGGCCTGGCGCAGGAGCTTGACCTGAGCAGACTGCCGAACCACGCCAATATCGCGCCGGAATGGCTGAATGTGGACTATGATCCGGGGCGCAAGTTCAGCATTCCGTGGCAGTGGGGATCGACCGGCATGGCGGTGAACCAGACGGCCTATAGCGGCGACGTGAACACCTCGGCGATTTTTCTTGACCCGCCTGCGGAACTGATCGGCAAGGTCAACGTGACGCCCGAGATGAACGATGTTCTGGCGCTGGCCACGATGTATCTGGGCGGCCTGCCCTGTTCGGAGGACGCCGAACTGATGAAGAAGGTCCGCGACAAGCTGGTGGAAGCCAAGCCGAAGTGGCAGTCGATGGATTACGGCATGACTGAAAAGATGTCGAACAATGACGTCATGGCCTCGCTCTATTGGAACGGCGCGATCTTTCGCGCGCGACTGGCCAACCCGGATGTGAAATACGGCTATCCCAGGGAAGGCTTCGTCTTGTGGATGGATCAGGTGGTCTTGCTGGCGGATGCGCGGAACGTCGACAACGCCTATAAGTTCCTTGATTTCATCGCAATTCCGGAAAACGCCGCGCTGATCTCAGCCTTTGCGCGCTATGCCAATGGCATCTCGGGGTCCGAGCCCTTCATGCCGGAAGACATGAAAACCGCGCCGGAGATCGTCATTCCGGCCGAGTTCATCGACAAGGGCCATTTCCTGGCGACCTGCACCGGCAAGGCGCAGGAGTATATCACCGGGATCTGGACCGAACTGCAAAAGTGATTGCGCCGCCCGGTTCGGGCGTCGCTACGCGGGGGGCTAGCCCCCCGCACCCCCCAGAGTATTTTTGCCGAGATGAAGGAGAGCCCATGCGGTTGTCTGAGCTTTCCGCCTCGGACTTGTCGCGTCTGGTGGCGGCCCGTCAGGTGGCACCGTCCGAGATCATGGCGGACCATCTGGAGCGGATTGCCGAGGTGAACCCCGCGGTGAATGCGGTGGTTTGCCTGCGCGACCGTGACGAGTTGATGGCCGAGGCGCGGGTGGCGGATGATGCGCCTCGGCAGGGCTGGCTGCATGGTCTGCCGCTAGCGGTGAAGGATCTATGCGCGACCAAGGGGTTGCGGACGACCTGGGGCTCGCCCTTGTATGCCGATTTCGTGCCCATGCAGGATGATTTGCTGGCGGCGCGGATGCGGGCGGCGGGGGCGATCTTCATTGGCAAGACCAACACGCCGGAATGGGGCCATGGCAGCCATTCCTTCAACCCGGTGCATGGTGTGACCCGCAATCCCTATGACCTGACGCGGAGCGCGGGCGGCTCCTCGGGCGGGGCGGCGGCGGGGCTGGCGGCGCGGATGCTGCCACTCGCGGACGGGTCCGACATGATGGGGTCCTTGCGCAATCCGGCGGGGTTTTGCAATGTTTACGGCTTTCGGCCCAGTTGGGGGCTGGTGCCGGGCGATGCCGAGGGCGACACTTTTCTGGCGACGCTTTCGACCGCGGGACCGATGGGCCGCACCATCGAGGATGTGGCGCGGCTGTTGCAGGTGCAGGCCGGGACCAATCCTGAAGTGCCGTTCGGGCGGGCGAATGAGGATTTTGCCGGGCAGTTGAGCGTTGATCTGCGCGGCAAGCGGATCGCCTGGTTGGGCGATTGGGGCGGTGCCTATCAGATCGAGCCGGGGATTCTGGCGCTGTGCGAGGCCGGGTTGCAGGTGTTTGAGGCTCAGGGGGCGGTGATCGAGGCGGTGGCACCGCCATTTGCGGCCGAAAAGCTGTGGCACGCCTGGGCCACCCTGCGGGCCATGCTGAATGCAGGCGGCATGCGCGCGCTCTATGACGACCCGGCCAAGCGGGCGCTGATCAAGCCGGAGACCATATGGGAGATCGAGCAGGGCCTGGGTCTGAGCGCCGCCGCCGTCCATGAAGCCTCGGTCATAAGGTCGCGCTATTACGCCCTTATGGCGCGGCTTTTTCAGCGCTACGACGCGGTGGCGCTGCCCACGGCGCAGGTCTGGCCCTTTCCGGCCGAATGGCGCTGGCCGCAAACCATCAACGGCCAGGCGATGGACACCTATCACCGCTGGATGGAGGTGGCCATTCCGATCAGTCTGATCGGCCTGCCCGCGCTGTCGTTACCCATCGGGTTTGGCGAGCAGGGCCTGCCGATGGGGATGCAGCTGGCCGGGCCGGTCGGGGCGGATGCCAAGGTGCTGGCCATGGGGCAGGCCTATCATCTGGCGACCGACTGGCCGGGACAGCGCCCGGATTTAGGTTAAACTTAATCCTGAATCGCGCTATGGGGTGCTATGCTGTATCGCCTGATCATCGCCCTTGTCTGGCCCTTTGTCGTGCTGCGCCACCTTGGGCGCGGCGAGCGCTGGGGCGATCTGGCTGAGAGGTTGGGGTTTTGGCCGAACAGCGCAGGCTTGGCTGGTCCGGTGCTGTGGCTGCATGGCACCTCGAATGGTGAGGTGACCTCGGCGCGCTGGCTGGTGCAGCGCCTGCGCCAGATGCGGCCCGGCGTGCCGGTTCTGGTGACCTGCAACACCCTGACCGCGCGTGCCATGGTGCGGCTCTGGCAGATGCCGGGGGTCAGTGCGGCACTGGCACCTTTGGACGCAGGTTTTGCCGTGGCGGGATTTTTGCGGCGCAGGCGGCCCGTGGCGCTGATCTCCTTGGAGGGCGAGATGTGGCCGCGCCGCTTTGCCGCCTGTGCGGCGCAGGATGTGCCTGTCGTGATGCTGGGGGCGCGGATGTCGGAAGGCTCATACCGGGTCTGACGGCGCTTTGGCGGCCTGGCCAAGGCGGCGCTGGCCGGGGTCAGCCATGCCTCGGCGCAGGATGAGGGCTCACGCCGCAGGTTGGTGGCACTCGGGCTGCCGCTGGCGGCACTAGGGCCGGATTTTGACCTCAAGGCCGAGGCGGCGGCGCAAGGGGCGGCACCGGTGTGGCGGCCGCGGGCCGGGCGGGCGGGCTGGCTCATGGCGGCCTCGACCAATGACGGCGAGGAGGCGGCCATTCTGGATGCCTTTGCCGCCTCGGGATTTGACCACCTGATCCTGGCACCGCGCCATCCAAGGCGCGGCGATGCGATTGCCGCAATGCTGGTGGCGCGCGGGCTGGCGTATCACCGCCGCAGCGCGGGTGCGGTTCCGGGTGGGGCGCGGGTCTTGCTGGCCGATACGATGGGCGAGATGGCAGATTGGTATGCGCTATGCGGCGCCTGTCTGATCGGCGGCACTTTGGTTGACAAGGGCGGCCATACGCCGTGGGAACCGGCGCGCCACGGCTGCGCCCTGCTGCACGGGCCGAGTGTGGGGAACTTTGCCGCCAGCTTTGCCGCACTGGATGCGGCGGGGGCTGCGCGGCCGGTAACCGCCCTGACCCTGAGTGCGGCGCTGGCAGCACTGGACGGCGCCACCCAAGACCGCATGGCGCTTGCCGCTACGCTGATCTTGCAGGAAAAAGGCGATACCGAGGCGCTTTTTCAAGCGATTCTCACGCATTCGCGTCTGTAAATCCGGCCCGTCGTGCTTGCTTTTGCGGCCAGTTGTGCGATGATCCTTGAACGAGCAAGTCCCGCACAGACGGGCCATGTGATAAGAGCAGGCCAGATGAACGAGCAGACGTTCGAACCGAGCCCGGGACCGGGGCAAATTGTCGCCGATCAGGTGGCGGCGCTGTGCTGGCGTCGGCGCAAGGGTCGTCTGGGCAAGGATCGCCTCGAGGTGCTGCTGATCACCTCACGCGAGACCGGGCGCTGGGTTATTCCCAAGGGCTGGCAGATCAGCGGGATGAGTGCCGCCGATGCCGCCGCCCGCGAGGCCTGGGAAGAGGCCGGGGTGCAGGGCCGCGTGCAGGGCCAGCCGTTGGGCGAATATCTTTATGACAAGATCACCAATAGCAAATCCACTGGTCCGGCGACGATCAGGCGTTGCACCGTGACGGTCTTTGCCTTGCAGGTTGACGGGTTGAAAGACCGCTTCCCCGAGGCGAGCCAGCGCCGCCTGAAATGGTTTGCCCCAGCGCAAGCGGCCGCTCTGGTGGCCGAGCCTGACCTGCGCGCCCTGCTGAGCCTTGTGGCCGATCATCCCGGGCGTTTGAGCGGGCAGTCTGACGCGGGCGCTGCTTGACTTTTTCTTCAAACTCTCCAGTTACCTTATGGCGTGATGCGGAAAATTGGGAACCGGTTTTCCGCATCACGCGACCAGCAAGAATCGAGAGCGTGATGCTGCTTCTGTCACCCAGCATCCTGCTCTACGGGCAACCTGCCGTTTCGAACTGAAGGCCTGAAATGATCCTCTACGCCCTGCATTGCCAAGCCGAACACCGCTTTGAAAGCTGGTTCCAGTCTGCTGCGGCCTTTGACGGGCTGCTGGCCGCGCGTCTGTTGAACTGTCCGGTCTGTGGCGGGACCGGGGTTGCCAAGTCGCTGATGGCCCCGATGGTGCACCCCGGGCCGCAGTCCAAGCCTTCGTTGCAGGGTCCGGCGACCGAGCAAGAGGTGGCGCTTGCCGCCCTGCGCGCCAGGATCGAGGCGAATTCGGACTATGTCGGGATGAACTTTGTCGCGCAAGCGCGGGCGATGCACGAGGGCTCGGTTCCCGAACGCTCGATCTATGGCGAGGCGCGGCCCGAAGAGGCGATCAAGCTTTTGCAAGAGGGTATCCGGGTGGCCCCCCTGCCCTTCATGCCGAGTCGAAAGACTAACTAAGGCGGCGAAAAACCAACTGAGCCGGCCTACTCCGCCATAAGGGCAAGGGCCTCAGCCGCGATCTGGCGTTCTTCCTCGGCTGCCAGAACCCAGACCGGCACTTCGCCCGCCCAAGCCAGCCCGGCCACGATGGCCGCGCGCACCTCGGCGTCGTTTTCACCAATGCCGCCCGAAAAGGCCATCGCATCCAGCCCACCCATCGCGGCGATCATTGATCCGGCATGGCGCACCGCCCAATAGCAGAAATGCTCGACGGCAAAGCCCCCGGCATCCGAGCCATGCAGCACCGCCATGTCGCTGGCCCCGCCCAATCCCAAGAGCCCGCTTTCCCGGTTCAGGATCCGCCCCGCCGCTGCTATGCCGTAAAGCTCGGCCATCCGCAAGACGGCGTTGCCGTCGATCGACCCCGCCCGCGTTCCCATGGTCAGCCCGTCCAGCGGCGAATAGCCCATCGTGGTGGCGACCGACCTTCCATCCCGTATCGCGCATAGCGACGCCCCATTGCCCAGATGCAAGGCAAGTAGTCGTCTGGGGGCGGCTTGCCCGTGAATCTCCTGCACTTTCCGGGCGATTGCGGCGTAGCTCAAGCCATGAAAGCCATAGCGCCGGATGCCCGCAGCCTCAACCGCCGCGGGCAGGGCATAGCGCCAGGCAACCGGCGGATTGGTGACGTGAAAGGCTGTGTCGAAACTGGCAAACTGCGGCAGCTCAGGCGCAATCCGGCTCAAGGCCATGATCCCCGCCAGATTGGCCGGGTTGTGCAACGGTGCCAGGGCGACACAGGCGGCAATCTCGGCCAGCACCCCGGCATCGATTCGCACCGCCGACGTAAGCCGCGCCCCGCCATGCACCACGCGGTGCGCCGCCGCCGTCATCCCCGCACCGAAGCCTTGTTCCAGCAAACCCGCCAGCGCCGCCCGATGGTCTGCAACCTCGGTCAGTTGCCCGCGCCGAACCTCGGTCATGCCGTCAAACAGCGCCAGTTTGATCGAGGATGACCCGGCATTGACCACCAGCAGCATCTAGAACACCACCATGACCAGATTCACCATGGCCAGAACCGCCAGCAACCCGATGGCAAACTTGCGAAAATCCTGCGGGTCGGTCGCCAGAAAGTGCCGCCCCCCCGCCCAGACGCCAAGCCCGATGATCGGCAAGGCCGCCGCCGCCACTATGAGAGTATTCCACACGATGATGCCGCTTGCCCACATCACCGGCAGCGAAAACAGCTCAAGCACCGCGAAATAGGCGATCAAAGTGCCGCGAAACACCCCGGCACCCATGCCCTGCGCGGTGAAATAGCTGACCACCGGCAGCCCCCCCATCCCGACCGCGTTCGCCATCCCGGAGAATACCCCAGCCCCCAGGTGCGGGCCAAAGCGCTGCGCCGTCCTGATCCGCCAGCCCAGCACCATCACCACGCACATGAACAGCACATAGACCGCAATCACCGCCCGCGCCGTATCGACCCCGACCCTGATGATCCCCCACAGACCCAAGGGCAGCCCGACCACCGCCCCGATCATCAGCGCCAGCACGCGGCGCCAATCGACATCCGCCCGGACGCCGCGCCATTGCTGGAAGGTCATCAGAAACTCGCAGATCAGCACCACGCCGACGAAATGCAAGGGATTGACCACCAGCGCCGAGGCCGACACCACCAGCGCCGAAAACCCAAAGCCCGAATAGCCGCGCACAAAGGCCGCGATCAGGCAGGCGGCGGCGATGAACCCCGCCGCCCCGTAGCTCATCCCAAACGGCAGGATCATCTCAGGCCCCTTTTTGCGGCCGCATATCAGCCCGCGAGATCCCCGCCACTGCCACCGGCTTTTTCATCGCATCGCGACGGAAAGGCTCGCCCAACTCCTGATTGATCATCGCCTCGATCAGCGTGGTCTTGCCCGCCATCTGATCGACAATCGCCTGCCGCAGCGCCTGCGTGAGTTCCTCCATCGTGCGCGCGACGACACCCAGTAACCCGCAAGCCCTGGCAATCCCGGCATAAGACACAACCTCATCCAACTCGGTGCCGATGAAATTATCGTCATACCACAGCGTCGAGTTGCGCTTCTCCGCCCCCCACTGGTAATTGCGGAACACCACCTGAGTGATCGCCGGCCATTCCTTCCGCCCGATCGCCGTCAGCTCGGTGACCGCAATCCCGAACGCCCCGTCGCCCGAAAAACCCACCACCGGCACCTCCGGGCAAGCGATTTTCGCGCCGATCACCGCAGGCATCCCGTAACCGCACGGCCCGAACAGCCCCGGTGCCAGATACTTCCGCCCCGCCTCAAACGTCGGATAGGCGTTGCCGATGGCGCAATTGTTGCCGATGTCCGACGAAATGATCGCCTCTTGCGGCAGCGCCGCCTGAATGGCCCGCCACGCCATGCGCGGGCTCATCCAATCCGGCTTGGCCGCGCGCGCCCGGGCATTCCACGTCGTCCCCGGATCATCCTCCTCATGGTCCATCGACGACAACGCCTGCGCCCAGGCCGATTTGGTCTGCGCAATCACCGCTTTGCGCGCCTCGGCCCCGTCCCCAGCCGCAGCCGACAAAAGCGCCAAAATTCCCTCGGCGACCTTGCGCGCATCGCCAACAATCCCGACCGCAACCTGCTTGGTCAGGCCAATTCGCGCCGGATTGATGTCAACCTGAATGATCTTGGCCTGCTTGGGCCAATAGTCCAATCCATACCCCGGCAGCGTCGAGAACGGGTTCAGCCTTGTGCCCAAGGCCAGCACCACATCGGCCCGTGCTATCAGTTCCATCGCCGCCTTCGACCCGTTGTAACCCAAGGGTCCGGCGAACAAAGGATGCGACCCCGGAGCAGCGTCATTGTGCTGATAGCCGACGCAAACCGGCGCGCTCAACCGCTCGGCCAATGCTATCGAGGCCGCAATCGCCCCGCTCAGCACCACCCCCGCGCCGTTCAGAATGACCGGAAACCTTGCCCCTGACAGCAAGACCGCCGCCGAGGCCAGCGCCGCCTCGCCGCCCGAAGGCCGCTCGAACTCGACCACATCCGGCAGGTCGATGTCGATCACTTGCGTCCAGAAATCGCGCGGCACGTTGATCTGCGCCGGGGCGCTGGCCCGCTTGGCATTCATGATCACCCGGTTCAGCACTTCGGCGATGCGGGCTGGGTCGCGGACCTCCTCCTGATAGGCGACCATGTCGCGGAACAGGTCCATCTGCGCCACTTCCTGAAAGCCGCCCATGCCGATGGTCTTGTTCGCCGCCTGCGGCGTGACCAAAAGCAAGGGGGTGTGGTTCCAATAGGCCGTCTTGACCGAAGTCACGAGGTTGGTGATGCCGGGACCGTTCTGCCCGATCATCATCGCCATCTTGCCGCTGGCCCGGGTGAAGCCGTCCGCCATCATGCCGCCTGAGCCCTCATGGGCGCAGTCCCAGAATGTGATGCCCGCCTTGGGGAAATAATCCGAGATCGGCATGAAGGCCGAGCCGATGATGCCAAAGACATGTTCGATGCCGTGCATCTGCAAGGTTTTGACAAAGGCTTCTTCGGTGGTCATCCGCATCATTGTTCTCCCATGGCGTTGCACCCTTCTAGCCCGCGCGCAGCAACCCTGTTAGGGCCAGCACACCCGGCGCGATAGGTCCAGATAACGCGCATGACCCGGTGGATGGAAAATAGACCGAATGTAGATGGAATGCAGGCCAGACTTCCCCTCAAATCAGCTGAGCCATAGCCCAGCCGGTAATGCCGCGCGTCCAGCCGCATCAGCACCCTGTCGCGGCAACACAAATGCCTCAACACCGCGCAACCACTTGAAACCAAATCCATTTCATCTCGGCGCAAATACTCCACTAGGGGTCCGGGGGATGTGAAATCCCCCGGCCTTTCCACAAGAAATCAGTTGAACACCTTGATCAGCGCCCGGTCCACCGCATCGGTGATCTGATCAATATTATCCGCCGTGGCGATCAGCGCCGGTGAGAAGCACAGGGTATTGTTCAACCCGTTCAATGACCTGTTGGTCATGCCGATGATCACGCCCTGCGCCATGCAGTCCGCCACCACCGCCGCGACCTTCTTTTCGTCCGCCGCTTCCTTGGTCGCCCGGTCCGCCACCAGTTCGGCGCCGCAGAACAGCCCCGCCCCGCGCACATCGCCGATCACCCGGTGCCTTTCCATCAGCCCGCGCAGATTGGCCCTCATCCGCTCGCCCATCCGCAGCGTGTTGTCCAAGAGCCCCTCATCCTCGATGATCTTCATGTTTTCCAGCGCCGCCGCCGGCCCCGCCGTGCAGCCGCCGAAGGTTGAGATGTCGCGGAAATACGACATCGGGTCGCTCGGGTCGTCCTTGAACATCTCGAACACCGCCTCGGTCGTGACGGTGCAGGAAATCGCGGCATAGCCCGAGGCCACCCCCTTGGCCATCGTCACGAAATCGGGCTTGATGCCATAGTTCTGATAGCCGAACCAGGTGCCGGTGCGGCCCACCCCGCAAACCACTTCATCAATGTGCAGCAAGATGTTGTATTTCTTGCAGATCTCGCCAACCCGCTGCCAATACCCGGCCGGAGGGGTGATCACCCCGCCGCCTGCCGTCACCGGCTCCAGCACCAAGGCACCAATGCTATCGGGCCCCTCGCGCAGGATGACTTCCTCAATCGCATCCGCCGCCCGCTCGCCGTAATTCTCGACATCCCACTGCTTGCGATACTCAAGGCAATGCGGCACCTCGACAAAGCCCGGCGTGGGGGGCCCATACTGCATCGCCCGCTGCGGCTGACCCGAGCTTGACAGTGCGGTGATGGTGGTGCCGTGGTAATCGCGATCCCGATACAGGATTTTCCACTTCTTGCCGCCATGCTGGCGATGCGCGATTTGGCGCACCATTTTATAAACCTTTTCATTGGCTTCCGAGCCGGAGTTCGAGTAGTAAACCCGCGTCAGCCCCGGCATCTTTTCGATCAGCCGCTTGGCAAAATTCGCCCCCGGGATCGAGCCTGCCGATCCGGCAAAATAGTTCAGCTTCACCAGTTGGTCATAAACCGCCTTGGCAATCGAGACGCGTCCGTAACCGACGTTCACCGTCCACACCCCGCCCGACACGCCGTCGATATATTCTTTGCCCGTGGCGTCCCACACCTTGATGCCGCGGCCTTCCACGATGATCCGCGGATCAATCGTCTCGAACGGCTTGTGCTGGATCAGGTGGTGCCAGATATGGGCGCGGTCGGCCTCGATCACGCCGGTCATGTCGTTGGTTGCGTCAGTCATCACGGAACTCCTGTTTTTGGTGGCCGGTCGGGAACCCCGAATCGCCGCATGGGGCCTCGCCCGGTTGCAGCGCAATTTGCCCGATCATCGGCCAGGCGTCCATTGCCATTCGCCCCGCAAAGCGGCAGTCTGCGCCTTGAGCCGGGGGACAGCAATTGGAAATCACATGGATCGCCGTGGACTGGGGCACCTCCAACCTGCGGGCCTGGGCGATGGGGACCAGCGGTCCCTTGGCTCAGGCGAGTTCGGACGGTGGCATGGGCAGGCTCAAACCCGATCAGTTTGAGGCGGCCCTGCTGCGCCTGATCACCCCATGGCTGACCGCGCCCCATACGACGATCATCGCCTGCGGCATGGTTGGCGCGCGGCAAGGCTGGCGCGAGGCCGCCTACCGCCCGGTGCCCTGCACCCCGGTCGCGGCCTCGGGCGTCCTGACCATCGCGATGGGTCCGCGCATCAGCTTCCACATCGCCCCCGGCCTAAGCCAGGACCGCCCCGCCGATGTCATGCGCGGCGAGGAAACCCAGGTCGCGGGCGTCCTGGCTTTGCACCCCGGTTTCGATGGAACCATCTGCCACCCCGGCACCCATTCCAAATGGGTTCAGGTCTCAGCCGGTAAGGTTGTCTCATTCCAGACCTATATGACCGGCGAATTGTTCGCCCTGCTGTCCACCCAGTCCGTCCTGCGCCACGGCATGGCCGAGGGTTGGGATACCGACGCCTTTGCCGAGGGCGTGGCCGACGCAATGTCGCGCCCCGACCGCATCGCCGCCCGGCTGTTTTCACTGCGCGCGGAGTTCCTCCTGCACGACCTGCCCCCGGCGCAGGCCCGCGCCCGGCTGTCGGGTCTGCTGATCGGGGTTGAGCTGGCGGGATCAAAACCCTGTTGGCTGGGCCAGCGCGTCATGTTGGTCGGTGCCCCTGCCCTTGCCGCCAGCTACGCAAGCGCCCTGCAATCCCAAGGCCTTAGCCCCGAGACTTTGGACGCCACCGCCTGCACAATTGCCGGTCTGTCCGGCCTATATGCCCAGATGAAAGCCGCCCAATGAGACATCGCAACCTGATCGCCATCCTGCGCGGGCTGACCCCAGCCGAGGCGCTGCCCATCGCGCAAACCCTGATCGCCGCAGGCATCACCCGCATCGAAGTGCCGCTGAACTCACCCGACCCGCTGACCTCGATCGCCGCCATGGCCCGCGCCTTCAGCGCCGTGGCCCAGATCGGCGCGGGCACTGTGTTAAGCGTGCAAGATGTGCGTGCAGTGCGCGACGCTGGTGGCACAATGATCGTCTCGCCCAACTGCGACCCCGAAGTGATCGCCGCCACCAAGGCCTGCGGGCTGCAATCCTGGCCAGGTGTGATGACGCCGACCGAATGCTTTGCCGCGCTGAAAGCAGGCGCTGACGGGCTAAAACTCTTTCCGGCCAGCCTGATCGGCCCTGATGGCGTCAAAGCCTTCCGCGCCGTCCTGCCCAAGGGCACTCAGATCTATGCCGTCGGCGGCGCAGGTGCCGCCCACTTCGCGCAATGGTTTGAGGCGGGTGCTGATGGCTTCGGCATCGGCACCGCACTTTACAGCCCCGGCCTGACGCAAGCC
>JBCKXH010000063.1:0-14378 GCA_038921555.1 Paracoccaceae bacterium | reverse complement strand
CCGGGCGCCGTGGCGCGAACTGGTGATCTTCTTCGAGATCGCCCCGGTCGAGATCAACTTGCGGGATTTCAGATTGATCGTGATCTGAGGCGGCATGTCGCAGGATGTGACATCGTATTTTTACCCATGTTCACAATGGGTTGGCCACTTGCGTTAACAATTCGGAAAGGTTTTCATGAGGGCGATTCGTGGCTTTGCTACAGTGATGTCGGCGGGGGATTTCACATCCCCCGCACCCCCTGTGGAGTATTTTCGCCGAGGTGAAACAAAACCTGAATAAAATTGGCGGGATTTTGGCGGGCGGGCCAGCGATCAGAAATCGCGGCCGCTGAGTTCAACCTCGAAGGGTGCTACGGCGAGGCGGGCGGCAAGCTCGCTGAATGAGCTCCAGTTACTGCCCAGCAGGCGGGGGGCGCGGGACAGCAGCATTGCATCGGCCAGGGCATAGACCATGGCCTGAGCCGAGCGGTCGGTGACCCGGCGTGGCAGGCAGGCGATCCGGTCGCCATAGCGGGCGAGCAAGGCGTCACAGGTGGCGGGCATGTCGCAGGCGAGGAAGATGCTGTCGGCCTGACCCTCGGCTATCAACTGGTCAAGGCGGCGCTGGAAGAAGCTGAAATGGCTGCGCCTGCGCCAATGGTCGATTTCGCGGTGGGCGGAGGGGGTCCAGTTGGCGGCGGATTCGTAAGGCAGATGCTGGGCCGCAGCGCCGCCCTCCATGCGGATATGAACCGACAGATCATTGGCTTGGCGCACCGTTGCCACCAGATCCAAGACTACGGGAACCGGCCTGAGGCGGTGCAGCCAGGCGTTCTCGCTGTGCCAGTTGCTGCAGGGGCTGACCAAGGGAGAGGCCGAGCGCAGATAGGCGTCGCGGAAGGCGCCAAGGCTGACCGGTTGATCCTTGGCGCTGCCCGGCTCAACCTGCATGTAGTTGAAAAGGTCGATGTCCATCGCCGTTGCATCCAGGTGGAAACCCTGATCCAGCACGGCACCGGTGGGAAGAAACAGGTCTTCGAACCGGCAGGCGCAATGGAGGTCGGGCTGCCAGATGATCACCAGTTCGCGCCCGGTTGCCGCAGCAATGGCCCCGGCCGAGGCCACGGCGCGCAGGCGGTTGCCAAGGCCGTGCTGGGCGTCGATGAACAGTTTCGGGCGGCGCAAAAGAATGCTGGGGCCAGTGCTGGCAAGGCGGGCAAAATCGGCAACGGTCCTTGCATTGAAGGCAAAGGTGCCGTGGGTTGGCCGCCAGTCAGGTGAGGCTTGCAGATCGCGCAGGGTGATTGGGTAGAAGCCGCGTGTCAGGCTGATCTGGGCAGGGTCGGCCTGGGCAGGGTCAGGTTGCGTCAGGTCAGGTTGCGTCAGGTCGGGTTGGGGAGGGATGTGCAGGTGGTCTGACAGCAGCGCCGCCTCATCCGGCTGGGTGCCTGCGGGCAGGCGCAGCACCAGGGTCATCTGGGCTTGGGTGGCCAGGCCCTCCAATTTGCGAAATTCGGTCTGGGCGGGGTTGCCGTAAAGCGGCAGGGCTGCGGCATCGATATCGACCACCAGCCAGGCACGGCGGGTCTTCACGATCTCAGGCTGCGGGCCGGCGGCGACGGCGATGTCGAGGGCGCAGACATCATGGGCCGGACGGGCCAGCACGATGTCAAGGCGGCGGGTGCTGAGCATCACGGGTGCTCCGCCGATGTGGCGGGCAGTCAGATCGGACAGGGCATGGTTTTCGGCATCGGCCCGCACCAGCAGCGGCGGTTTCAGGGCAGGCGGTGCCAGGGGCCGCAGGGTCAGGGGTTGCAGGGCCAGGCTGGGCCCGGCCGGGGCGGCAAGGCCGAAGGCGCGGCTGCGGGCGGCGGACCAATCGGGCATGATGGCGGCGATGAAGCGGTTGCGCAGGGCGGCAAAATCGGGGCTGTGCCGCAGGGTATTGCGCAGGCTGTCCTGGCCCAGTTGGACGGCTGCTGTTGGCGGGGGCCGGGTGAGGCGGCCGGTGATCGGGGCTGCTCTGAGCCCCAGTGCGGCAAGCCGGGCGGTCAGGTCGGCCAGGCACCAATCGGCGCTGTCGAGGTATTCGTTGAAGCCGCCGGCCTGCGCCAGATCGCGGCGATCCAGATCCAGCACAAAGCCGCTGCCATCCGCCGGGCCGGGATCAACCCGGAATTCGTGGGCCGTGGCCGGCGTGGCAAGGTAGTCGGCGGCCAACCGGACCGCGGCGGCAAGTGCCAGGATGCGTTGATGGCGGCACAGGCGGAAGCCGAGGTTGAAGGCCTGCGCGGGCGACAGGTCGGGGCCATCAAGCCGGATGATCCGCAGGCGGGGGTCGCTGAGGTTTTCGGCGGCCAGTTGCAGGGCGGCCAGTTCCGGGGTGGGCGACCAGTCGATCAGCAGGACCTCATCGACCGCAGTGCCGAGCCAGGAGGGCAGCGAGGCGGCAAGGGTTTCGCCGTCGTCATGGCAGATGGCTATCAGGCTGGTGCCAGCCAGACCGGCGGGGTGGAAAGGCGGCACCGGTTGGGCAGGATGGCCGGGCCAGTCGGGCAGGGGGGTGGTCTCGGACAAGGCGGGGCGTGGCGCGATCTGGGCGCTGCGCTGGGCCAGCAGGCGCAGGATGGTGTGACGGGTCTGGTCGGTGGCGCGGTCGCCGGTGGCAAGACTGCCCGACAGCGCGGCCGCGGCGCTGCGGTCCATGGGGTCGCGGTGCAGAAACTCGGCCAGACGGGCGGTCCAGCTGTCAGATTGGGGCCAGCCGTCAGATTGGGGCTGGGTCACCCTTTGGCACCCTGGCCGCGGGCGTAGACATCCTCGTAGCGGGTGATGTCATCTTCGCCCAGATAGCTGCCGGTCTGCACCTCGATCAGCACCATATTCACCTTGCCGGGGTTCTCAAGGCGATGGATGGCACCAAGCGGGATGTAGAGCGATTGGTTTTCGGTCAGCAGGCGGATGTCCTGGTCAACGGTGACCTTGGCGGTTCCTTCGACGACGATCCAGTGTTCGGCCCGGTGGTGGTGGCTTTGCAGGGAAAGTGCTGCACCGGGATGCACTACGATGCGTTTGACCTGAAACCGATTGCCGACGACGAGGCTTTCAAACCAGCCCCAGGGCCGATGGTCGCGCGGAAAGCTCTCGGCCTGCGGTGCCTTGGCGGCCTTCAGGTGGCTTACGGCCAGTTTGACATCCTGGGCGCGGTCCTTGTCGACGATCAGCACGGCGTCGGGCATGGCGATGGCGACGATGTTGTGCAGGCCGATGCCGACAAGGCGCAAGGAGCCCGCTTCCGAGCGCAACAGGCTGTCGGTGCAGTCGATCGCCACGGCGGGACCATGGGTGACGACGCCCTTGGTATTGGGGTGCGAATCGCGCCAGACCGCATCCCAGCCGCCAAGATCGGACCAGGTGCCGCCGTAAGGCACCACCGACAGGTTGGCAGCCTTTTCCATCACGGCGTAGTCGATGGAAATGTCGGGCAGCTTGGCCCAGGGCGCGGGGGCAAGCCGGGTGAAGCCGAGGTCACGCTCGGCCCCGGCAAAGGCCAGGCTGACGCCGGACATCGTGTCGGGGGCATGGGCGGTGAAGGCGGCGATCAGGTCGGTGGTGGTGAACAGGAATATCCCGGCGTTCCACAGATGCCGGCCCCCGGCCAGCATCGCCTGCGCCGTGGCCGCATCGGGCTTTTCGACAAAGCGGCCCAGCGGTTGCGGCAGCGGGGCGAAATCGGTGATGGGGGTGGTCAGTTCCAGCCAGCCATAGCCGGTCTCGGCCCGGTTGGGACGGATGCCGAAGGTCACCAGTTGACCCGACAGGGCGGCGGGCACGGCGGCCTGCACGGTGCGGCGGAAGGCGGCGTCGTCGGGGATCACATGATCGGAGGGCGCCACCAGCATGAGGGCGCCGGGGTGGCTCGCCTCCAGCCACAGTGCGGCGGCAAGGACGGCGGCGGCGGTGTTGCGGCCCTGAGGCTCGATGATCACGGCGGCGGGGGTGATGGCGATCTCGCCAAGCTGCTCGGTCACGATGAAGCGGAAGTCCGAACCCGTCACCACCAGCGGGCCGCCAAAGCCCGCGGCCGCAAAGCGCCGGGCCGAGGCCTGAAACAGGCTTTCAGCGCCGGTCAGGGCGGAAAACTGCTTGGGGAAGCTTTTGCGCGACAAAGGCCAAAGACGGGTGCCCGAGCCGCCGCACAGCAGGACGGGGTGGATGGTCTGGGTCATGGGCTGTCCTTGCAGGTGCTATAGGGGTCTCACGCGTGAGAGGGGTGGTAATGGGTTGATTTATATGAAGATCGTGCCAGAACGCGCTGGGGTGCCCGCCCAATGAACAATGGCAGACGACGTTCGTCAATGCAAACCTCCGGGATGGGACATGTCGTCATGCGCCTTGAGGTCAACGCCGCGCAGCCAGAAGCCTTCGCGCTTGAGCCGTTTCACCAGATGGCCACCGATAAAACCACCGGCTCCGCAAACGAGGGCTGTTTTCATTTTCTATTCCAGTTCTTGTGTTCTTTGATACTTTCTAGAGTGCCGCGTGCATGTCGAACCAACCGATGCTCTCCGCAAAAAGGTTATCTGGCGCAAAATCACGCACATTTTCAAGCGCATTGCCAACTTTTACAGCCTCGTCGATGGAGAGCCAGCGGCCAGGTAAATCCTCACCGAACAGGCCGCTTGAGTGTGGAAAGAATGCTACGTCGAAAAAATGGCCATGCTTGCTTTTTGCCGGAATTCGTTGCAGAGAGTTAAACTTCTGGTTTGCAAATTTGAATTTTCGATATCCCATCTCGCTCAACAAGTTGATGAATCGAACGCCACCGTTTTCCACGGAAATATATGCAGGCTTGTGCTCAAGATCAGCGATTTGCCGAACGGCAACGAAATCGTAACCCTCGATGTCAATTTTTACCATGTGAACCTTGTCGCCTAGCGCACCAAGTTGTTCTGCCAGATTGCAGGTGGCAACATCGATCTCAACCGAGCCCCCAGCTCTGCTTCCGAGTTTTGAATTCAGAGAGCTCCACTGCGGCCTTGATCGGTTCACATAGAATTTGACGCTGCCAACCGCGTCAGAAATGGCAAAATTCCGAATGTCTATATTTAAGCCAAGTTCCGAAAATCGGGTTTTTGCGTCGTTTGCTAAATTGGGGTTAGCTTCGAAAGAAATGACCTTAAAGCCTCTCTTGGCGTAGTAGATTGAGTCGGTGCCATCATGCATGCCGACATCGACAACGTAGTATTCGCTTGGAAAGTTTGATGAATCAACCATTATGGCTCCTTATTTGCCTCATCCTCAGTGGTCGAGCGGAAACTAAACTTCCTAACAATCGTGGTTGAACTTCCGGCCGCGTGTGAAGATGACTTCGAAACAACAAACGCATCCTATATTGCATACAATTCAGATTCTTTAGGAAACATTTTCCTTACGCGATCAATAAGATCGGTGCCGAATTTTGGTAAAATTCCCCGAGTTGATTTATTGACGTGGCGCATTTCAATGTCGGTTCCTGTTTGCTCTGAAAGCCAAGCTACAAATTCTTCAATATTTTCAAGCATAAAGATCTTATCAGCGTGAATTTTTCCATTCCGATCCTCAATGTGCGCTTCAAGACTCAACGGGGATAGGTTCCTAGTAGAAATCCACTTTGGCGCGAAAGCATTTGCAGTGGTGGACATTCCCACGCGCCCGTTCAGGACCCAGTTTTCAAAGCTTATCGTTGAAGTTGATGTCCATTTGGCACTGTAATTGTATTGTCCGAACGAGTCTGGGACAAAGAAATTAAAATAGGACCAAAGCATGTCAAGGGGGTTTCGCGTAATAACGAAAGTCTTCATTTTTGAAATGTCGTGGCCATCCTGTGTCAGCAGAAATTTGAGATGCGGCGCTGAGAGGTGGGGGTGGTAGGGCGGATGTTGGTTTGCCATATTGACGGCGATGTCTCCCTTGCTAGGGTCAACCAATCTGTCAAGCACCTGCCTTACGCTTGTAGAGCCGCATCTGGGTTTCGAGATCGCAATAAGCCCGCGAGAAAACAGGACACGCATTCAAAAATCCTTCCCGCTCATCTCGATCACGATCTTTTCGGGGGCAAGGCGCATGGCCAGTTCCGAGAACGAACTCCATGTGCTGCCCAGAAGCAAGGGCGAGCGGCTGAGCAGTATCGCATCGGCCAGGGCATAGTGCAATTGCTCCGCCGAGCGGTCATACAGGCTGCGCGGCAGCCATGCAAGGCGGTCGCCGTAGTGGTGCGCAAACTCGGCGTAAGTCTCGGGCAGGTCGGCGGCAAGGAAGATGCGCTGGGCGTGGCCCGCGGCGAAAAGGGCGTCGATGCGGTTCAGGAAGGCGGAAAAGTGGCTTTTGCCGCGCCATTCCTGGATCAGGGCGTGCTCTTCGGGCCCCCAGTTGTCAGGCTTTTCGTAAGCCAGATGCTCGGCCTGCTTGCCGCTTTCCATCCGCACATGGGCTGACAGGTCATTGGGATGACGCACCGAGGCGACAAGGGCGCGGACCGGGTCAATCGGCGTCAGGCCCTGCAAGAAGCGGTTCTCGGTCTCCCAGATCGAGGCGGGGCTTTTGAGCACCGAGTTGGCGCGGGCATAGATGTCACGGGTGGTATCCAGCCGGATCGGTGCATTCTTCCACGCGCCGGGCTCATGGGACATGTAGTTGTAGACCACACAGCCCTGGTCGGTGGCGCTGTCGAGAAAGCGGCTGTCAAGCACGGCACCGTCATAGTCAAAGAGGTCCGAGAAATGGCCGTCGCAATGGTCGTCGGTCTGCCAGATCACGACAAGTTCGCGGTCGGTGGCATCGGCGATGGCGGCGGCTGAGGCCACGGCGCGCAGGCGGTTGCCAAGGCCGTGCTGGGCGTCGATGAACAGTTTCGGGCGGGGCAGCGACAGGTCGGGGGCGGCCAGCGCGGCCTGTTCAATCGCCTCGGGGGTCAGCTCAAGGCGCAGGTGGCTGGCGCTGGGCGCGGTCCGGTCCAAGAGCGCGTCGAGGCTGACGGCGGGCACCTCGCCAATCGGCTCCCACGACGGGATGAGGGGGATCAGGCGCAGACAGCCCGGCGCATCCGGCCGCAGGTCGGCATGGGGGGCGCGCAGGACGGGATGCAGGCCGCAGGCCTTGGCGCAGGCCACCAGCCGCCGGAAGGCTTGATTCAGCCCGGGCGGGAGCGGCGTTGCGTCCAGAATGCCGCCCGCCAGGTCCAGCACCAGATAGTGCCCCGGCCCGGGCAGGATGTGGTCGGGCGCTGCGATGGCGATCTCGACATCAATGCGCGAGACATCGTCGCGCGCGCGCTCAAGCAGCAGGGTGATGCGGTCAGGCGGCAGTTCCAGCACCCTTTTGCCAAGGCGCCAGGCGGCAAGCTCGGTCATTGCATGGCGGTTGGCGGAATCCACCACATGGTCGGGCACCCGCGACGGGACCCAGCCTTCGCGCTGGACCGCCATGTCGGTGTCGGTGCGGGTCAGAATGCGGAAGGGCAGAGTGGTCGCGGTGTCGTCCCAGTGCGGCATGACCATGGCGATGTAGCGATTGCGCCGGATGAGAAAAGAGGTGCCGGATTTCAGGTCGTGACCCAGCGTGACCGGACCAGCCGCCGCGCCGTTGTCGCCGATGCGTTCGGCGTCGTCATGCGGCAGGTGAAAGATCGTGCCGGCGGCGACGTCCTGACGGCGATAGCCTGAAAGGGTCAGGCGGTGATAGATGTCATCGTCGTCCCAGCCATAGGTCGTGATGTGTTCGTTGAAGCCGCCGACCGCGTGCAGCGCCTGGCGCGCGATGAAGAAGAAACCGTTGACATGGGCCTGATCTTTGGGCGCCGTGCGCCAGTTTCCGGCGACAAATGCCCCAGGCAGCAGGTGGTTGCGGCGGAAGAAATCGGCCGACAGGGTGATGTCGGCATCAACCTTCAGGACCAGATCGCAAGCAGCGGCGCGGAACCCGGCGTTGAAGGCATAGGACAGCACCCAGCGCCGCTCACCCTCGACCCGCAGGATGCGGATGCGCGGGTCGGCAATGCCCGCCGTAGCCAAGTCGGCAGCGACTGGCGTGTCAGAGGACCAGTCAACGATCACCACTTCGGAAATTTCGGGATTGGCGAGCCACGAGGGCAGCGCCTTGATCAGGTTGTGGTTGCGGTTCATCGAGCAGGTGACAAGGCTGGTGCCGGGGCGACCCTCGGGCCGCAGCGGTTCGAGGTCACGCAACTGCCCCTCAAACGCCGGGGGGGTCTGCGGCAAGGCGGCGGGGGTGCGGCCCTCGGCCAGTGCGCTGTCAAGTCTGGCGCGGGACAGGCCCGCCAGATGCAGCCCGATCAGTGCGGCGTAACGGTCAAACACCGGACCAAGGGAAGGGTGGCCGTAAGGATTGACTGCGTCACGAACCGAAAGAACCTGAGCAATCACCTCGTCGTCGTTGCGCGCCACAGAAGACTCGGACAGCCGCAAATACAAGGCAAGCAATTGGGTGTTCAACAGGATTGCACGGTCGTCACGGGACATCGAAGCCTATTCCAGTGCTGGTGGTGATCGTTTCAAAGATTCGGCTTTTCGAGCATTAGCGATCCCTTGACCAAAGGACAAGAACAACCGGGTTGATTGGTTAGTTGTCGCGGCCCGGCCCGGCCCGGCCCGGTGGGCGGCGGTTGCTGCGGGGACGCGCCGCTTTGCAACATTTGCCGGGGTCGCAGGCGGAAAGCCCGCGTAAAAACCGTGACGCCCCGGCTTTGCCGTCATAGAGTGGGCCTGCGAGTCGATCCAGCAGGGTCGGCTGGAGCGGTGCAACCAGAGGAGTGAGCCGAAATGGCCAAAGGCAAGAACAAACGCAAGGAAGTCAAAAAGCCCAAGAAAGAGGTCGCCAAGCCGGGCGTTGTGGTGACGGGGGGCAAGAACGCCGTCCAGACCACGACAAGCAAGATCAAGGAATAGCCGAGGACTTTGGACCGGCGGTGTGCGGCATTGAGGTCGGCGGGGGTTTCACACCCCCGCACCCCCGTGGAGTATTTTGAAAAGGGTAAGGGGGGGATTTCAGGGAGTGTCGGGGGCAGAGGCAGAAGCCTTCCTCAATCACGCTTTGATCGGGACAACGGCCTGCCAACCTTGGGTTATCACATGGGGCAAGCATCAGGGAGTGCCATGGCGGACAATTGGGGGCTTATCGAGCGGGGCAGCCTTGCCGATGAGGCGGCGCTGGTGCAGCGGCTGATTGGCGAAGCGGGGCTGGATGCGGCGGCGCGGCGCAGGATCGCGCAAGCGGGGGGCGATCTGGTGCGGCGGATCCGCGCCTCGGCCCGCCCGAGGTTGCTGGAGGTCTTTCTGGCCGAATACGGCCTGTCAACCGCGGAGGGCGTGGCGCTGATGTGTCTGGCCGAGGCGCTGCCGCGGGTGCCGGACGCAGGGTCGATGGACGCGCTGATCGAGGACAAGATCGCGCCCAGCGACTGGGGGCGGCATCTGGGGCACTCGTCGTCAGCGCTGGTCAACGCCTCGACCTGGGCCTTGATGCTGACCGGCCGCGTGCTGGACGACGTTGAGCCGGGGGTGGTCGGCCATCTGAAGGCGGCGCTCAAGCGGTTGGGCGAGCCGGTGATCAGGGGTGCTACCGGGCGGGCGATCAAGGAGATGGGGCGCAATTTCGTGCTGGGCGAGACCATAAAAGCCGCGATGCAGCGGGCTGAGGAGTTGGAGGGGCGGGGCTTTGCCTATAGCTATGACATGCTGGGCGAGGCGGCGCGGACCAAGGGCGATGCGCGGCGCTATCAGCTAAGCTATTCCGAGGCGATCTCGGCGCTTGCGCAGGCGGCCAGGGGCCACGACATCCGGGCCAATCCTGGGTTATCGGTCAAGCTGTCGGCGCTGCATCCGCGCTATGAGGTGGCCAAGCGGCAACGGGTGATGGCGGAACTGGTGCCGCGGGTGCGGGCTTTGGCGGTTCTGGCCCGCGCGGCGGGGCTGGGCTTCAACATCGACGCCGAGGAGGCCGATCGGCTGGCGCTGTCGTTGCAGGTCATCGAGGCGGTGGTGAGCGACCCCGCGCTGAAGGGTTGGGACGGGTTCGGCGTTGTGGTGCAGGCTTACGGGCGGCGGGCCGGGGCGGTGATTGATTGGCTGCATGAGCTGGCGCTGCGGCTGGACCGCAAGATCATGGTGCGGCTGGTCAAGGGCGCCTATTGGGACGGCGAGATCAAGCGGGCGCAGGTGCTGGGGTTGACCTCGTTCCCGGTGTTCACCCGCAAGCAGGCGACGGATGTGAGCTACCTCGCCAATGCGCGAAAACTGTTGGGGATGACCGACCGGATTTATCCGCAGTTCGCCACCCACAACGCCCATACAGTTGCTGCGGTGCTGGACATGGCGCGGAGCATGGCTTGCGACAAGCGCGCCTTTGAGTTTCAGCGTCTGCATGGCATGGGTGAGCGGCTGCATGACATCGTGGTGAGCGAGCAGGGCACGCGCTGCCGGATCTATGCGCCGGTGGGGGCGCACCGCGACCTCTTGGCCTATCTGGTGCGGCGGCTGTTGGAGAACGGCGCCAATTCCAGCTTTGTCAACCAGATCGTCAACGCCGATCTGCCGCCCGAACGGGTGGCGGCTTGCCCGCTGACCATGCTGGAGGCGACGGACAGCGTGACGAGCCACGCCATCACGACCGGGCCTATGCTGTTCGGGGCGCGGCTGAACGCGCGCGGTTGGGACCTGACCGACAGCGGCGACCTTGCCGCCATCGAGACGGCGCGTGGGACGTATAAGAATGCTTTGTTCGAGGCGGCACCCATGCTGGCCGGGCACGCGGTGGGCGGCTTGCGGGCTCCGTTGCCCAATCCGGCGAGTGGGGCGGTGGTGGGTCATGTGACAAGCGCCTCATCTGCCGATGTGGCAACCGGGCTGCGGCTGGCCGAGGCGTGGATTGCCACGCCAGACATCCGCGCCAAGGTTCTGCGGCGGGCGGCGGATCTGTATGAAGCGGAGTTTGGCGCGATCTTTGCGCTGCTGGCGCGCGAGGCGGGCAAGACGCTGGCCGATGCGGTGGGTGAGTTGCGCGAGGCGGTGGATTTCCTGCGCTATTATGCCGATGGGGCGGAGGCGGTGACCGCCCCGGCGCGCGGGGTCTTTGTCTGCATCAGTCCGTGGAATTTCCCGCTGGCGATTTTCACCGGGCAGATTGCGGCGGCGCTGGCGGCAGGCAATGCCGTTTTGGCCAAACCGGCCGAGCAGACGCCATTGATTGCGGCGCTGGCGGTGGGATTGCTGCGCAAGGCGGGGGTGCCGGCTTCGGCCTTGCAACTGTTGCCGGGGGATGGCGCGGTGGGGGCGGCCCTGACGCGGGACGCGCGGGTCAAGGGGGTGGCCTTTACCGGATCAACCGAGACGGCGCTGAGCATCCGGGCGGCGATGGTGGATCATCTGGATGGGGTGGCACCGCTGATCGCGGAGACTGGCGGCATCAATGCGATGCTGGTCGACAGCACGGCGCTGCCCGAACAGGCGGTGCGCGACATTCTGGTGGCGAGTTTCCAGTCGGCGGGGCAAAGGTGTTCGGCGTTGCGGTGCCTGTATCTGCAGGAGGATATCGCCGAGGCGGTCGAGGAGATGCTGTTTGGCGCGATGGAGGAACTGGCGCTGGGCGACCCCTGGCAGCTTGCCACCGACGTGGGGCCAGTGATTGATGAAGCGGCGCAGGCGTCCATTCGTGACTATGTCGCGGGGTGCAGGGCCGAGGGGCGGGTGGTCAAGGAGATCGCGGCTGGGGATGGGTTGTTCGTCGGCCCCGCAGTCATTCGGGTGCGGGGTATCGCGGACATCCCGCGCGAGATTTTTGGCCCGGTCCTGCACATCGCCCATTTCAAGGCGGGCCGCGTGGCCGAAGTGGTGGCCTCGGTGAATGCGACGGGCTACGGGCTGACCTTCGGGCTGCACACTCGGATTGATGACCGGGTGCAGGCGGTGGTCGAGGCGCTGCGGGTCGGCAACATCTATGTGAACCGCAACCAGATCGGCGCGGTGGTGGGCAGCCAGCCGTTTGGCGGCGAGGGGCTGTCGGGCACTGGCCCCAAGGCGGGCGGGCCGCATTATCTGGCGCGCTTCACGATGGTGGCGGTGCCTGAGGTCATGGGTGAAGATGGCCGGGCTGACGAGGCCAAGGTGGCGCGGGCGCTGGCGGTGGACCGGCCTGCCGGGCAGTTGGCGGCGCAGGTGCTGCCGGGGCCGACCGGAGAGAGCAACCGGCTGAGCCTGGTGGCGCGGCCGCCTCTACTATGCCTTGGTCCGACGCTGGCGGCGGCGCTGCGGCAGGCGGATGCTGTGCGTGCGCTGGGCGGGCATTCCGTTGAGGCGGCGGGGTTGCAGGCTGCGGCGCTGACCCGGTTGCAGGGCTTTTCGGGCGCGATATGGTGGGGCGATGCGGCGGGGGCGCGGCTGAGGGCGCTGGCGCTGGCGGCGCGGGCTGGGCCGATCCTGCCCTTGATCGGCGGGATGCCGGACGCGGCCCATGCGGTTTTTGAGCGGCATGTCTGCATCGACACCACCGCCTCGGGTGGCAATGCGCAGTTGCTGGCGGAGGTTTCGGGGCCGTGAATCGTTTGCGGTGGCGCAAAATGGCACTCATCAAGCCCGGAAGACGGGCTTTCTTCGTGCCTTAGGCCGTGAAGAAAGCCGTCTACGGCTTGATGAACGGCGGCTTCAGGTGTTGCGGATGGTCTTGCAGAACGGCTCGAACAGGCCGTCATTGCCGCAAATTACCGTGCCCGAAGCGAGAATGTCATCGCCTTCGCGGATGGCCTGCACGTGGCCGCCGGCTTCGCGGACCAGGATGATGCCGGCGGCCATGTCCCATGGCTGCAACTCACGCTCCCAAAAGCCGTCATAGCGGCCGGCGGCGACATAGGCGAAGTCGAGCGAGGCGGCACCCCAGCGCCGCACTCCGGCACAGGCGGGCATCAGGCGGGCAAGGTCGCCGAGGCTGGCGGGCAGGGTGCGCTTGGCGCCAAAGGGAATGCCGGTGGCAAAGACGCCGTCCACCATGGCGCGGCGACCCGACACCCGCAGGCGGCGGTCGTTCATCCAGGCACCTGAACCTTTTTCGGCCCAGTACAGCTCATCCTTGGCGGCGTCATAGATGACGCCCGAGACGACCTCGCCCTTATGCTCCAAGGCGATGGAGATTGCCCAATGCGGCAGGCCATGCAGGAAGTTGGTCGTGCCATCCAGCGGATCGACGATCCAGCGGCGGGTCGGATCGGCACCTTCACCCAAGCCGGTTTCCTCGCCCAGCCAGCCATAGGTCGGGCGGCCGCCCAGCAGTTCTTCCTTGATGATGCGCTCGGCCGCGATATCGGCCTTGGTGACGAAATCGCCCGGGCCCTTGGAGGAAACTTGCAGGTTTTCCACCTCGCGGAAGTCCTTGACGAGCGAACGCCCGGCCTTGCGGGCGGCTTTGATCATCAGGTTGAGATTGGCGCTGCCTTGCATGGGGCTCTCCGGGGTGGGGGCGGCGGGGTGGTTCAGGACGCGGGTGTTACACGCGGATGGGCGCGAAGGAAAGAGGGGCGCGGATTGTTGCAATTTGGGAAAACATTCGTAACAGCCCAGGTAGGGGCTGTGCGCTCAAGCGAGGCGGAGTTGTCCGATCAGTTTGGCTGGCTGTCCCATCAGGGTATCGAGCAGGATCCAGCCCGGTTTTCTGGCGGTAGAGATGACGGATCGGATGACGGCGACGTCGTCGGCGCCGTCGGTTGATCGCAAGCCGCCAGAGATTTTCTGGCGCAGCTTCATCATGCGCGCGTCCTGCTCGGCGAGGTTATTGGTGAAGGGCACGGTTGGATCGGTGAGGAAGTGCCGCAGGTCTGGCTTGAAGTCGCGCAGAGGCAAGAGGAGGTTGTGGCCGATCCGGCGCTTTGGTCGCCCTCGGCGTTTGGCGGGGGCGATCAGTGGGGCAACGCCTCGTGCGCGGCGATGCCCTTGGCGACGATGGCGACGTCGCACCGCTCGATCAAAGCGATGTGCCTGGGGCGTGATGAGGAAAAGTGGCTACCGGTTTTCCTCAATATTCACGCGACCACTAAGAAACGAGATCAGGAAGATGTTTCTATCAAACATCATCCTGATCTGGGGCTGAGCGATACCTCGCGCTCGCGCGCCCGGTTCTGGCGCAGATTCATGGTGACATGGCAGGCGAGGCGCAACAGACGCCACAGCAGTTTCGCCCAGTATGTCCCAGTCGGGCTTCCTTCTCGATTTCGATATTGAGAAGGAAGACTGGCAGCGCTTTGAGTTCGCGCAAGTGATGGGCGTTGCACAAGGCGTGCAGCGCGCCCTTCAACAGATGAATGGCGTCCTGTGGTGCGCATCCCACGGAAGATGGGCACGACGATGCCCCCGACATCT
>JBCKXH010000062.1:0-14626 GCA_038921555.1 Paracoccaceae bacterium | reverse complement strand
TGAGCGCGCGGTTGACAAAACAGCAGTCTTAACTCGGCTTCAGGCGCTGGATGGAGTTTTCAATTCCGTGGATCGCACTTGGTCACTGTCTGCGAATGACGACGATAGAGTCGACGAGGATGATTTCACTGCGGAGCAAGCAAGCAATATGTAGGGTCGGCAAACTTCCATAGTTTGTGAACCGTTCCTTATTGACGGAGCCTTTAACATTTTTCATCGCATACTTTTCCCGATAAAATCGGATAAAAACAGTATGGCGGTCTTTTTGGACCTCTAAAAATTGACTTGCGGAGTGCTGAGATCCAATAATTACAATGACTTACGCATTATTTAAAGGCAAAATCCCCCATTTTTAGAGGTGCCCTTTTGAAAGTAGTTCTCGTCGCTACCCGCCAACGACTTTCAGTCGCGACTTCAGCATCTCCCCAACTGCATTCACCCCCGCCCGCAACGGAGAGTCGATCAGGTGGGCGTAGCGCTGGGTGGTGCCGATCTGGGTATGACCGAGTAGCCGCCCGATCATTTCCAGCGAGGCCCCACCTGAGACCATTTTCGACAGCGCAATTCCGACGCCAGTCCTGTCCGCGAGCCGGACGTTTTCGCAAACTGACCAAAAAGACTTCTGAAAATATCCATTCATATTCAATGCCTTAAAGCTGAGCACTAAATCCGCGCAGTCATTAGCTTTGGAGAGTATTGGCCCGGAGAGAACGCTTTCGGGCCTCACGGCGCAGGGTGCAGTGCTCAGCCCAACTCGCATAACCCTTGAAAACAACGGAAAAATCTGGCCGCAGCGGGCCTCGGAGAAACTTTCCGCAAGGGCAAGTGGCGGAGAGACAGGGATTCGAACCCTGGGTCGGCGCAAACCGACAACGGTTTTCGAGACCGCCGCATTCGACCACTCTGCCACCTCTCCGCGCTTCGGGGTCGTCGTAAGGCCGGGGTTTAACGGCAGGGGCAGGGGCTTGCAAGCCGATTGTCCCGGTAAAAGACCGGATGAATCGCCTGTGGGGCGCTTGACAGGCCCGACCCTTCTGGCCCATATGCGCCATCCCGGTTGGCCCAATGGCCTGCCGGGATTGACTATTCATACCGCCCGATCGGGCACGCAGTTCGACGGCGGGGCAACCCATGAACTCCGACAGGGGCCCAAGGACGCGGAGCGAGAGAGAAGGAAAGACCATGTTCGCGGTCCTCAAGACCGGTGGCAAGCAATACAAGGTGCAGGCGGGTGATGTTCTGCGCGTTGAAAAGCTGGCCGCCATTGCCGGTGACAAGATCCAGTTCAACGAAATTCTGATGCTGGGCGGCGAGACCGTCACCCTGGGCGCGCCCTTGGTGGCTGGTGCTGCGGTTCAGGCTGAGGTCATCGACCAGATCAAGGGCGAAAAGACCATCCACTTCGTCAAGCGCCGCCGCAAGCACTCGTCGCAGCGCACCAAGGGCCACCGTCAGCATTTGACGCTGGTCCGGGTGACCGAGGTTCTGGCCTCGGGTGCCGACACTTCGGGTGTGATGGCGGCAACCGGCACTGCCATTGCGCGCCGCGCCGCCCATAATACCGACGCGGCCCCGGCTGCCGTAGAAGTCCCTGCCAAACCCAAGCGCGCCGCCAAGGCCGCTGCTGCGAAGGAGTAGGACCCATGGCACACAAGAAAGCAGGCGGATCATCGCGCAACGGCCGCGACTCGGCTGGTCGTCGTCTGGGCATGAAACTGTTCGGTGGCCAGATCGCCATTCCGGGCAACATCATCTGCCGCCAACGCGGAACCACCTGGTTCCCGGGTCAGGGCGTCGGTATGGGCACCGATCACACGATCTTCGCCACCACCACAGGCCAGGTGACCTTCAAGAAAGGCCTGAAGGGCCGCACATTTATTTCGGTCCTCCCGGTTCAAGAGGCAGCCGAGTAAGCCGAACCTTTACAAATGGGTTGTAAACCGGGGATCGGCTGAAGAGCCGGTCCCCGGTTCTTTTCCGGGTTGCCGCACGACTCAGCACGACAGTTGCCGGGCGTCATGGCCCGCATGCGCTTCAAGGAGGGAGCCATGATTTTGGACAGAATTGCTTTGCCGGAAGGCCACATTGCCACGGGCCGCTTCGTGCTGCGCCCGGTGCGGAAATCGGACGCCGGGCTGTTCGCGCTATACGCCGGCGACAAGCGGGTGGCCGAGGGCACGCAGGCGATCCCGCATCCTTTGCCGCCGGGTGCCGCCGAGGCCTTTGTCGAGCGGGCGATGTCGGGCAAGGGCGATGAGGATATCTGGGTGATGGATGGCGCGGCCTCGGGGCTGACCGAAGTGCTGGGGGTGATCAGCCTCAAGCGGATGGACCGCGGCCAGTCCGAGGTCAGCTATTGGGTGGCGCCGGCGTTCTGGAACACCGGGCTTGCCTCGGAAGCCGTGCGCGCGCTGGTGGATGCCAACCCGCAGAAGAACTGCACGATCTTTGCCGAGGTGTTTCAGGACAACCCGGTGTCGGCGCGGGTGCTGACCAATTGCGGCTTTGAATATCTGGGCGACGCCGAAAGTTTTTCGGTGGCGCGCGGTGCGCTGGTCCCGACCTGGACCTATATCTGCAAGCTCGACTGAGGGGCATGATGACCCGCGCCGCGCTGAAAACAGCGCGGTTGATCCTGCGCCCGGTTGCCGCCGTGGATGAGGGGGTTGTTGGGGCTGGACTGAACGATCTGGGCGTGACCGGCTGGTTGTCGGTGGTGCCCTTGCGGCGGGAGGCAAGGGGGAGGGGGCTCTCACGCGTGAGAGGGGGTGTAAAGGGTTGATTATGCGGGGATTTGTAAATTAGGGTGCTTTGCGTTTGAACGCCGCCAGCAGGGGAACATCTTTATTCCTATGCGGCGGGCGATTTTCGCCATTTTTTGGCAGAGATTGCCAAGCCGGGTGAGACCTTTGCCGTTAGCGATGAGCGGGGACTGGCCGGGATTGTCGGGCCGGGGCGCGCGCTTGGCTGTTGGTTCGCGCCGCGTTGGCATGGGCCGGGCTATGCGAGGATCCGGGCCATTTTCTGCGGCTGGAGCGCGCCGACTGGTTACGCGCACAGCCTTCCGCTTGAGCCTTGGTTGCTGATCCTGTATCGCCTGCCAATCCATCTGAAAGCCTGAGCCATGAAATTCCTTGACCTCACCAAAGTCTATATCCGCTCGGGCGGTGGTGGGGCGGGCTGCGTCTCGTTCCGGCGGGAAAAATATGTCGAGTTTGGCGGACCGGACGGCGGTGATGGCGGCAATGGCGGCTATGTCTGGGCCGAGGCGATGGAGGGGCTGAACACCCTGATCGACTTTCGCTATCAACGGCATTTCTTTGCCAAAAGCGGTCAGCCCGGCATGGGCAGTCAGCGGACCGGCAAGACGGCGGAGGACGTCACCCTGAAAGTGCCTTTGGGCACCGAGATCTTGGACGAGGACGAGGAAACCATCATCGCCGATCTGGTGACGCCAGGGCAAAAGGTGCTGCTGGCCAAGGGCGGCAACGGCGGGTTTGGCAACCTATACTTCAAATCCTCGACCAACCGGGCCCCGGCAAGGGCCAATCCGGGGTTGGAGGGCGTTGAGCGAACCATCTGGCTGCGGCTGAAGCTGATTGCGGATGCCGGGCTGTTGGGCCTGCCGAATGCCGGGAAATCGACTTTTCTGGCGGCAGTGTCGAACGCGCGGCCCAAGATTGCGGATTATCCGTTCACGACCTTGGTGCCCAATCTTGGGGTGGTCGGGGTGGACGGCAAGGAATTCGTGATGGCCGATATTCCCGGACTGATCGAGGGCGCATCCGAGGGCCGCGGCTTGGGGATGCAGTTTCTGGCCCATGTCGAACGCTGCAAGGTGCTCTTGCATCTGGTCGACGGCACCTCGTCCACCATCACCAAGGATTACCGCACCATCATCAAGGAAATCGAGGCCTATTCCGAGGTCTTGGGCGACAAGCCCCGCCTGTTGGCGCTGAACAAATGCGACGCGCTGGACAAAAAGACCGTGTCAGAACGCCGTCGCGCGCTGGAAAAGGCCAGCGGCGGGCCGGTGCATGTGATCTCTAGCGTGGCGGGGATCGGGTTGACCGAGGTTTTGCGCGCCCTTTTGGCCCGGATCAGGGCCGGGTCGGCGGTCGTGGTGGAGGTTGTGCCGTGGCAGCCCTGAGATCCATCGCAGCACCCGATATAAGGGATGCCAAACGACTGGTCGTCAAGATCGGCTCGGCTTTGCTGGTTGACCGCAATTACGGGTTGAACCAAGCTTGGCTGGCGGCGCTGGCGATGGATGTGGCCGAGGCCAAGACCCGCGGCACCGATGTGGTGCTGGTGTCGTCAGGTGCTATCGCGCTGGGGCGCAGGGTGTTGGGGCTGCCGGGTGGGGCCTTGCCGCTTGAACAATCGCAGGCAGCGGCGGCGGTGGGGCAGATCCGGCTGGCGCGGGCCTATGAAGAGGTGCTGGCGCAGCATGGCATCACCACGGCGCAGGTGCTGGTGACGCTGGAGGATACCGAGGATCGCAGGCGCTATCTGAACAGCCGGGCGACGCTGGAGACCTTGCTGGCTCTGGGTGTGGTGCCGATCGTGAACGAAAACGACACGGTGGCGACCGATGAGATCAGGTTTGGCGACAACGACCGGCTGGCGGCGCAGATCGCGGTGACGGTGGGGGCGGATCAGTTGATCCTGCTGTCGGATGTCGATGGGTTTTACTCGGCCAATCCCAAGGAGAACGCGACCGCCCAGCGTTTTGATCTGATCGAGACGATCACGCCGCAGATCGAGGCGATGGCGGGCGATCCGGTCAGCGGCATGTCGAAGGGCGGAATGAAGACCAAGATACTGGCCGCCAAGACCGCGGTGGCAGGAGGCTGTGCCATGGCGATCATGGAAGGCTCGGTCCTGCGGCCACTGACCGCTTTGGCCAATGGGGCCAATTGCACCTGGTTCGTGGCCCAGGCTAACCCGCAGGTGGCGCGCAAACGCTGGATCAACGCGATGAAGCCGCGCGGCGAATTGCGGCTGGATGCCGGGGCGGTCAAGGCGCTGCTGGCGGGCGGGTCGCTGTTGCCGGCGGGGGTGACAACGGTCAGCGGCAATTTCGGGCGCGGCGATCCGGTTGCCATTGTGGACCCGGTCGGCAATGTGCTGGGCAAGGGGCTGGTGCGTTATACGGCGGTCGAGGCGCGGGCGATTGCCGGGCACCGGTCAGGCGAGATCGCGGCGATTCTGGGTTATGAGGGGCGCGCGGCGCTGGTGCATCGGGACGATATGGTGGTGTAGCCAAATTCCTTCGGGGATTATTGGGGTAGGGTGGATGGACGGGCAAATCTCTGATCTGATGACGGAAATCGGCACCAAGGCGCGGGCGGCGGCGGCTGAACTGGCCTTCGCGGGTTCGCAGCGGAAATATGCCGCGCTGATCGGGGCAGCCCATGAGATTTGGCAGCGGCGGCAGGACATTCTGGACGCCAATTGCGAGGACCTTGTCTATGGCGAGGATGGCGGCCTGTCGGCGGCCATGCTGGACCGCCTGACGCTGGACGAGGGCCGCATTCGCGGGATGGTTGATGCTTTGCGGGTGGTGGCCGAGCAGCGGGACCCGGTGGGGCGGGTTTTGGCGGAATGGGACATGCCGAGCGGGCTGCATATTCAAAGGGTTGCAACGCCGCTGGGTGTGGTGGGCGTCATCTATGAAAGCCGCCCGAATGTAACGGCGGATGCCGGGGCCTTGTGTCTGAAGGCGGGAAACGCGGTGATCCTGCGCGGCGGATCGGAAAGCTTTAACTCCTCGACCTTGATCCATCAGTGCATGGTGAGCGGATTGCAGCAGGCGGGACTGCCCGAGTCGGCGATTCAGTTGATCCCGACGCGGGACCGAGCCGTGGTGACCGATATGCTGCGGGCGGTCGAGTTCATTGATGTCATCGTGCCGCGCGGCGGCAAGGGGCTGGTCGGCCTGGTGCAACGCGAGGCGCGGGTGCCGGTTTTCGCCCATCTGGAGGGTATCTGCCACGTCTATGCCGACCGCGATGCCGATCTGGACAAGGCGCGGCGGGTGGTGCTGAACTCTAAAACCCGGCGGACCGGGGTTTGCGGGGCGGCGGAATGTCTGCTGATCGACTGGCAGTTCTATACCAAACATGGTGCTGTGCTGATCGAGGACCTGCTGAGGGCGGGTGTCGAGGTGCGCACCGAGGGTGAGCTGTTGAAGGTGCCGGGCACGCTCAAGGCACAACCCGATGATTTTGGCCGGGAGTTTCTGGACATGATCATCGCCGTCAAACTGGTCGATGGGGTGGACGAGGCGATGGCCCATATCCGCCACTATGGTTCCAGCCACACCGAAAGCATCTTGACCGAAAACGACGCCACCGCCGCGCGGTTCTTTCAGCGGCTGGACAGCGCCATTCTGATGCGCAACGCCTCAACCCAGTTTGCCGATGGCGGTGAGTTCGGCATGGGCGGCGAGATCGGCATCGCCACCGGCAAGTTGCACGCGCGCGGTCCGGTCGGGGCAGAACAATTGTGCAGTTTCAAATATCTGGTGACCGGGGATGGCACGATCCGGCCCTGATCAGGCGCCAGATCGGCGAGAGCGTCCGAGGTCAGCGCCGGATGACCCCTGGCGTCCGGCATCTGATCGGCCAAAAGCAGATACCATGCAGCACCGCGCCGTCGCGCAGATGCATGTCATCGGGGCGGCGAAGGTTGAGGCGCTGGGCCATGTGGGCGGGAGTATCGCAAAGCCGGTGCGGCTTCCTGAGGCAATGGCACCGCTGGAACCCTCGCGGCGAGGTTGCCGCTTTGGAACTGAACGTCAGCCGTGAAAAAACCCGACCCGACGACCCTATGGGGCCATGTCGCCCCGGCACCGCGCGTTCTATCGGACTCAATGCGTTCTTCGCCCGGATCCCGGGGCGAACAGGGCTTCAAGTCAACTGCAAACCGCTGTAGGCTGGCGTGCGAAACAGCCGGAGTCTGCCATGCCGCGCGCTTTTCTGGCCGTCACCGTCGCTGTGGCGACAGGTTTGGCGGCTGCATTGACATTCGGTGCGCCGGGCAGCGCCGAGGGCGTCGATTGCGCCACCCCGCTGCTAAAGCGCGCGGCATGGCAGAGTCAGTTCGAGTTGACCTATTGTGAAGAGCAAAGCTGGATGGCCGCCGATGCGGATCTGAACGATGCCTACCAGGCAGCGCGCGCGGTGTTGCAGGATATCGACGCGGGGCTGCCCAATTCGGAACGTGGCGCCGAAGACAATCTGCGCAATGCGCAGCGGGCCTGGATCGTCTTTCGCGACGCGGCCTGTGCGGCCGAGGGCTATCTCTGGCACGGCGGATCGGGGAAACCCATGGTGATCTATAGCTGCCTCGCGCGATTGACCGAAGCACGGGCGGCGGATTTGTGGACTCTGGCTGAGGGCTAGTGAGGCGACAATAGCGAAATCACCCGCTGTTCGGCACGCTGGTTGCTGAGCGCCGGGTTCAACTCTCCCCGGCTGCGCGCCTTGGTCATGATCGCAGCCAAATGATGCCAGCGGGTGCGACGCTCTTCGGCGAGTGCCTTGGCAACCGCGGTATCCACCTGCGCCTCGGCGATGAGAAGCCGCAGCATTGGCCCGAGCCCGGATCGGGCGTCTGTGCCCTGCCACTGCAACAGCAAACCGCTGTAAGGAAAACTGGCAACCACTTTTCCTCATCTCGCCTTAAAAACTCAGCCTGATTTCAGTCTTGGTCAGTTCCGCCGCCAAGCGGTGGTGCCGACGGCTGATTTCCGCGGCCGCCAATGGGAATTGCACCTGCGCCGGGGAAATCTCAGGTGCAGCGTCCGGGTTGACCAGAACCTCCCACAGGGCCGGGTCGAGCTTGAGTTTGTTGGCGGATCCAAGCAGGGTCCAGCGGCCATTTTCGAATTTCACCACGACTTTGCCGCCATAGGCCATCGCCGCCTCAAGGCATTGCAGCAGAAGGAAGGCGATCTTGACCTCGGCCCGCGAGAGATCGTTGTCAGACTGCCAGTCAATCGTCAGACGCCCGCCGCGGGTCAGGTCGCTGAGGATGGATTGCACCTCGGCCCGTCCGATGCGCTGATCAGGCATGGCGATGCCGAAGGCCACCCGGAAAAAGCGGATGCGGGCGTTGGCATTGGCCACGCTTTCCGAGATCAGCACCATTTCCGGCCCGCTCTGCGTGCCATCCATCATCAAAAGCTCCAACCCATTGCTGATGGCGCCGATCGGGCTGATAAGGTCATGACAGATGCGTGAGCCAAGCAGGGCGGTCAGATCGGGCTTGTCCGGCATTACGGGTCCTTTCGAAAGGGGCGAGATGAGGTCAATTCTGGAGCCTGGAATGTTGGTGCGCCTTCCGTCGCAGCCTGATTGGGGCCTGGGTCAGGTGCAGTCCAGCATCGCGGGCAAAGTGACGGTGAATTTCGAACATGCCGGCAAGGTGGTGGTGGATGAGCGGCATGTTCAACTGACACCTATGTTCGGTTCCTGAGCCATCATGCGGGAAACGCGGGATATTTCAATCATTGATTGCAAGGTCTGGCCGGTCGCTGCAATTTGCAGGTGGGCAGGCCCCTGTCCGGGAGACCCGAGGCAGGTTGAGCCATGACCCCCACCCCCGAGAACCCGCCGGCCCAAACGACCAGCACGATGGTGGTTGAACCGGCATTGACCCTGCGGCTTGCCCGGGATGACCGCGATTTGCGGGCGGCGCAGCGCTTGCGCTATGAGGTCTTTGTTCAGGAACTGGGCGCGGAGGGCCCGGGTGTCGATCATGCGGCGCGGTTGGAATGCGATGAGTTCGACCCGCATTTCGAGCATCTTCTGCTGATTGACCGACGCCGGGACCCTGATCTTTTGCAGGATGTCGTGGGCGTCTACCGGCTGTTGCCGCCTGAGCGTCATGCCAGGGTCGGTGCCTATTATTCGGAAAGCGAGTTTGATCTGGGCGAGTTGCAAGCCTGCGGTCGCAGGCTTCTGGAACTGGGCCGCTCCTGTGTTCACCGCGACATGCGGGGGGGGTCGGCGATGTTTCTGTTGTGGAACGGGCTGGCCGAATATGTGTTGGAACGCGGCATCGAGGTGATGTTCGGGGCGGCATCCTTTCACGGGACCGATACGGATTCCTTGGCCATGCCATTGTCATTGCTGTATCATCTGCACCGCGCCCCTGCGGGGTTACGGGTGAGAGCAAGGCAAGGGCAGCGGGTCGAGATGGGTCTTCTGCCCTTGGCCGAGGTGGACAGGGCGCAGGCGATGGCGGGTATTCCGGCGCTGATCAAGGCCTATCTGCGGCTGGGTGGCCATGTCAGTGACGGGGCCTGGATGGACCGCGCGTTCAACACGACCGATGTCTGTCTGGTGATGGACACCGCGCGGATGAGCGTGAAGCACCGCGATTTCTATATCCGCAAGAAGGGCCGCGCGGGGTGAGCGACTGGAAAAAGGACGCGGTCGTGGTGCCGCGGTTCGGCCCGGGGGATAGGTTGCGTATCCTGTGGCGTGGCGGGGCGTTGGGGGGGCTGGTCTACATCGGCCTATGCGCGCTTTTGCTGGTGCGGTTGGTCGAGCGCCCGCTGTTCGGCATGGAACGGCGGTGGTCGCCGCATATCACGCAAATCGTCTGCCGCGCGGCCTTTGCCATCCTGAGGATTGGCTATATCCAGGTAGGCAAGCCGATGCAAAACTATGGCGCCATAGTGTCTAACCATGCGTCATGGCTGGATATTTTTGCGCTGAATGCCGGGCAGCGCATCTATTTCGTCGCCAAGGCCGAGGTCGAGTTCTGGGCGGCAATCGGCTGGTTGGCGCGGGCGACCGGGACGCTGTTCATCGCCCGCAAGGGCAGCGAGGCCAAGGCGCAGCAGGCTTTGTTCGAAGAAAGGCTGCGGGCCGGGCACCGGTTGTTGTTCTTTCCCGAGGGCACCAGCAGCGATACGGTGCGTGTCCTGCCGTTCAAGTCCAGCCTGTTTGCGGCGTTCTACAGCCACGGGCTGGATCGTATCATGCAGATTCAACCGGTTACACTGGTCTATCACGCGCCAGCCGGGCAGGATCCGCGCTATTACGGCTGGTGGGGCGATATGGAGTTTGCGCCGCACCTGCTGCGCGTGCTGGCGTGCCGTCGGCAGGGCCGGGTCGAGGTGATCTATCATCCCGAGGTGCCGGTGGACGCTTTCCCGGACCGCAAGCAGCTTGCGGCCTATTGTGAGAGGGTCATTCGGACGGCGCATGTCCTGGCGGTGGCCGAGGATGGGTAAGCTTTTAACCATGTCAGGCGAATCAGGTCGCCAATTATCAGCCCAGCCCGGCGATCAACTCTTTGAGGGCGGCGGCGGGATTGGGGGCGGACCAGATTTCGGGGCCGATTGCGAAGAAGTCGGTGACGGGGCCGAATTTCGCGATCAACGCTTGGGTCAGGGCACCTTCGGCGATGACGGGAACCTCGATCACGGCGGACCACCATTCGAAGAGGTCGAAATCGGCCTGTTCGCCATGGCCGAGCGTGGTGGCGCCGATCGGGCCGAAGGCCACATAATCAGCCCCGGCCTCACCGGCGTTCATGCCTTGGTGGCGGGTGGTGCCGCAATAGGCGCCAATGATGGCGTCGGGGCCGAGGTCTTTGCGCAGTGCCCGGACGGAACGGGCGCCGTCGGTCAGGTGGATGCCGTCGAGGCCGTGGCGCGCGACATAAAGCGCGTGATCCTCGATCACGATGGCGACATCGCGGGCATGGGCGACCAGACGGCAGGCATCGGCGGCGCGGGACAGCGTGTCGTCGTCCCGGGCGGCGAGCGACAGGCGCAGGCAGGCAACCTCAACCTGATCCATCACCTGGGCCAAAAGGTCGGGAAAGCTGGCAAGGTCCAGCACCGGCGGGGTGATCAGGGTGATTTGCGGGCGGTCTTGCGCGGCCATGGGAGTTCCTTGCGGTTTGGCCGCTGATAGCGCGGATCGGCCGCCATGGGGAAGGGCGATTTACGAATTGGGCCACGGCTGCCTGTCAGGGCAGGGGCGCTTGTCAGGGGGAGGGGGCTGGCGTATCAGGCGGGGCTGACTGGCAAATCGGCCGGTCAGCGCAATGGGTGAAAGATGATCCCTCCGGTTTTCATTCTGGTGCGGCCGCAGATGGGCGAGAATATCGGGGCTGCGGCGCGCGCCATGCTGAATTTCGGGCTGGAGCACCTGCGGATCGTTCAGCCGCGCGACGGCTGGCCCAATCCCAAGGCGGTGGCGATGGCGTCGGGCGCCGGGCGGGTCTTGGACTTTACCGGGATTTTCGACTCGGTTCAGGGGGCTTTGGCCGATTGCGATTATGTTTTTGCAACAACTGCACGCGGGCGCGAGTTGACCAAGCCTGTGGTGACGCCGGAGCGCGCCATGCTGATGGCGCGTGAGTTGGCGCAGGCGGGCAAGCGGGTCGGCGTGTTGTTCGGGCCGGAAAGGGCGGGGTTGGAAAACGCGGATGTGGCGCAGGCCCAGGCCGTGGTCACGGTGCCGGTGAACCCGAAATTCTTTAGCCTGAATCTCGCGCAATCTGTGTTGCTCATGGGCTATGAATGGCTGCGGCAAGGTGCCAGCGTGCCTGCGGAAGTTATGGCGCTGGGGCGGACCGAGTTTGCCAATGGGCAAGAAGTGCTGCGGCTGGGCGATCACTATGAGGAACGGCTGGAAGCGGCGGGGTTTTTCTATCCCGAGGCCAAGGCGGCGGGCATGAAGCTGGCCCTGCGCAACATGTGGTCGCGGCTGGGGTTGACGCGGGCCGAGGTGCAGACCTTTCATGGCATGTTGCGCCAGATTGCCTATCGGTTGAAGAAACAGGAAGACTAAGACGTGGGGGCTGGCCCCCACACAACAGATACTGGTGAATGGATCAATGGGGCAGGGCACAGGGGCGGCGGATGGCGGGCAAGCGGAGCATTTTTGAAGAGGTTGGAGTGTCGGGCGCGGTCAAGCCTGCGGGTGGGATGATTGGAGCACCTGCGCAGGGGGCGCGGCGGGCCATTCGGCTTTGGCTGGTCGTCATCTTCCTGATGGTGGCGGCGATGATCGTGGTGGGCGGGTTGACCCGGCTGACCGATTCGGGGCTGTCGATCACGCAATGGCGGGTGCTGATGGGGGCGGTGCCGCCGATGAGTGCGGCGGATTGGGCGGAACAGTTCGGCAAGTATCAGGCCAGCCCGCAGTATCGGCTGGTCAATGAAGGCATGACGCTGGACGAATTCAAGGTGATCTTCTGGTGGGAATGGGGCCATCGTCAGTTGGGGCGGCTGGTCGGGCTGGTCTGGGCCTTGGGGTTTGTGTTTTTCGTGCTGACGCGGCGGGTTCCGGTGGGGTGGACGCGGCGGCTGTTGGGCTTGGGCGCGCTGGGCGGTTTGCAAGGCGCTATCGGCTGGTGGATGGTGTCAAGCGGGCTGACGGGGGTGATGACCTCCGTCGCGTCTTATCGGTTGGCGCTGCACCTGGGCCTGGCTTTTGTCATTCTGGGGCTGTGCGCGTGGTATGTGTTGCTGCTGGGGCGCAGTGAGACCGACTTGTTGCAGGCCGGGCGGAACAAGGAGCGCAGGCTGCATGGCTTGGCGAGTGGGGTGATGCACCTCATGTTCGTGCAGATCCTGCTGGGCGCGCTGGTCGCCGGGCTTGATGCCGGGCGGTATTTTCCGACCTGGCCGGATATGAACGGCAGATTCTTTCCGCAGGATGCTTTTGTGGTGGATGCCGGGCGGCCTGCATGGGCGGCGTTCTTTGAAAATGCGGGATTAGTGCAATTCCTGCACCGGATGAGCGGCTATCTGTTGTTCGGTTTGGGCATTTTTGCCTGGGTGCGGGGGCGCAAGTCGGCTTACCATGCGACGCGCGGGGCGTTTGGCGCGGTGGTTGTGATGCTGGCGGTGCAGGTCGCTTTGGGCATCTGGACCGTGCTGACGGCGGCGCAGTTGCATGTGGCGATCACCCACCAAGTTGGTGCGGTGATCTTATGGGTGCTGGTGATCAGGGCGCGGCATTTGGCGGCCTATCCGGTGCAGGGTTCGATCCGCAAAGGCACGGCATGACGAACAATACGGCATTCCGGGATCTGATGGCGTTTCAGCGCCAGACCGAGGCTTTGGCCGGGGTTGCCGGGCGGTTGGGCTGGGATCAGGAGACCATGATGCCGCGTGGTGCGGCCGAGCAGCGCGGCGAGGAGATCGCGGCGCTGGAGGGCATTTTGCACGCCCGCCGCAGCGCTCCGCAGATTGCCGACTGGCTGGCGCAGGCGGAGCCGGGTGATGAGGCGGGGCTGGCGGCGCTGCGGCTGATCCGGCGCAGCTTTGAGCGGGCGACCAAGGTGCCGTCGGATCTGGCGCAGGAAATCGCAAAGCTGACCTCGATGGCGCAGGGCATCTGGGCCGCGGCGCGGGCCAGCGAGAAGGTGGCGGATTTTCTGCCGACCCTGACGCAGGTCATCGGGTTGAAGCGGCAAGAGGCGGAATGTCTGGCGCAGGGCGGCGATCTGTATGACGCGCTGGTTGACGATTATGAGCCGGGGGCCACTGCGGCGAGCCTGTCGGCCATGTTCGAGCGGATGCGGCCTAGGCTGGTGCGCTTGCGCGAGGCGGTTCTGGCAAAACCGGTGCCCCAGGCCGTGGTGGGGCATTTCGCGCAAGGTCGCCAACTGGCGCTGGCGCGCGATGTGGCGACGGCTTACCTCTATGACTGGAACCGTGGGCGGCTTGATCTGGCGGTGCATCCGTTCAGTTCGGGCAGCGGCAATGACAGCCGGATCACCACGCGGGTGGTTGAAAGCGACCCGTTCAACTGCCTCTATTCGACGATCCATGAGGTCGGGCATTCGTCCTATGAGTTGAACATTGCCCAGCACTACCGGCTGACGCCTTTGGGTTGCGGCGCCTCGATGGGGGTGCATGAGAGCCAGAGCCGGATCTATGAAAACCAGATCGGCCGGGGCAGGGGGCTGACCGAATGGTTGTTCGGCCAGATGCAGGCCAGCTTTGGCGATTTCGGCGTGGCTTCGGCGGCTGAGTTCTACCGCGCCGTCAACCGGGTGCAGCCGGGTTTCATCAGGACCGAGGCCGACGAGGTGCATTACAACCTGCACATCATGATGCGCTTTGATCTGGAGCGCGCCTTCATGCGCGGCGATCTGGCCGTCAAGGACGTTGAAGCGGCGTGGAATGACCGTTTTGCGGCCGATTTCGGCGTGGCGGTGGACCGGCCCCGCAATGGCATGTTGCAGGATGTGCATTGGTCGGTCGGGCTCATTGGCTATTTCCCGACCTATACGCTGGGCAATGTCTATGCCGGGTGCCTGTTCAAGGCGCTGGTGGCGGCGGTGCCCGATCTGGAGGTGCACCTCGCGCGGGGCGAGACCTCGGCGGCGGTGGGTTGGCTGCGCGAGAATTTGCAGCGCCACGGCGGATTGCGGACCCCGCGCGCAACGATTGCCCATGCCTGCGGGTTTGAGCCGGATGAAGGCCCGCTGCTGGAGTATCTTGAGGCCAAGTTCGGCGCGTTATACCGGTTGTGAAAACCTTTGAAGCCTCGGCGATCTGGCTGTTGGGGATCGGCCAGACGCTGACCTATGCCGGGGTCTATTACGCCTTTCCCTCCCTGCTGCCGGAACTGGAGGCGGC
>JBCKXH010000061.1:0-14693 GCA_038921555.1 Paracoccaceae bacterium | reverse complement strand
TTGTGACATGCTGAAAGAGGTGGGCAAGCGGCCAGGGGGTGACCCCGGGGCTGCTTTTTCATTTTCAGCGGGGCAAACACCACAGGGGCGGGTTGGGCAAGAATGAGCATCAATTTCTCCGCCGCAGAGGACGAGCCAGTTGATCTGGGGGCAATGACCGAAACGATGTTTCGCGAAGCCGCCGAAGAATTGGCGCGCGTGATCAATCAGATTAAAGCAGGCAAGTTCGACGAGGCCAGGAGCACGCAATCCGCGGTCAAGGGCCTCAAGCAAGCTTACCTGCAACTCATGGAAGAGAGGGGCCGCTTTGATAAACTTCGCAAACAGATTACCGGGACTGTCGGAGCCACCAGCCTCGACTTTCACGCCGCGCGGGATGAGGTCGGGCGCAGGCTGGCTCGCCTCCGCGACGCAGGGCCAGGTTGACGAATTTCTGGGCGGGTTGAGCGACAACGCGCTGCTGGCGCTGCCGTGGCTGTTCGAGTTCTGGGCGCTGCCGCACCAACTGCCGCCCGAAGGGGCGTGGAAAACCTGGGTCATCATGGGCGGGCGCGGGGCGGGCAAGACAAGGGCCGGGGCGGAATGGGTGCGCGCGCAGGTTGAGGGATCGCGGCCGCTGGACGCCGGTCTGGCCAAGCGGGTGGCGCTGGTTGGCGAGACCATCGATCAGGTGCGCGAAGTGATGATCTTTGGCGACAGCGGCCTCATGGCCTGTTCGCCGCCTGACCGCAGGCCGGAATGGCAGGCCGGGCGGCATCAGCTTTTGTGGCCGAACGGTGCGGTGGCGCAGGTGTTCTCGGCGCATGAGCCGGACAGCCTCAGGGGGCCGCAGTTCGATGCGGCCTGGGTTGACGAATTGGCCAAGTGGAAGAAGGGTCAGGAGACCTGGGACCAGTTGCAATTCGCGCTGCGTCTGGGGGAAAATCCGCGTCAGGTTGTCACCACCACGCCGCAGAATGTCGGCGTGTTGAAGGCGATCTTGAAGAACCCTTCGACCGTGAAAACCCATGCCCCGACGGCGGCGAACCGGGCTTACCTCGCGGCGTCGTTTCTGGAGGAGGTCCAGACGCGCTATGCCGGGACGGCACTGGGGCGGCAAGAGTTGGAGGGCGAGCTTTTGGAGGTCGTCGCGGGTGCCATGTGGCAGCAGGGTCAGTTCGACAAGCTGCGGGTGGCCGTAGTGCCGCATCTGAGCCGCATCGTGGTGGCGGTGGATCCGCCGGTGACCGGGCACAAGGGCAGTGATGAGTGCGGCATCGTGGTGGTCGGTGCTTTCACCGAGGGGCCGCCGCAGGATTGGCGGGCGGTGGTGCTGGAGGATTGCACGGTGACCGGCGCCTCACCCGATCAATGGGCGCGGGCGGCGATTGCGGCGATGGACCGCCACAAGGCCGACCGGCTGGTGGCCGAGGTCAATCAGGGCGGCGATCTGGTGGAGCGGATGATCCGGCAGATCGACCCCTTGGTGCCCTACCGGGCCGTGCGGGCCACCAGGGGCAAGCTGGTGCGGGCCGAGCCGGTGGCGGCTTTGTATGAACAGGGAAGGGTCGGCCATGTCGCGGGGTTGCAGCGGCTGGAGGATCAGATGTGCCAGATGACGAGGATGGGCTACCTTGGCAAGGGCTCACCCGACCGGGTGGACGCGCTGGTCTGGGGCTTGACCGATCTGGTGGTGGAGCCGTCGGAGAAATACCGCAGACCGCAGGTGCGCGGGCTGTAGCCAGGGGCGGGAACCAATTTTTTTGCGGAAGAAAATTGGCTCTGGAATGGCGAGGGCTGGTTCTGTCGCGCGGGTGGAGCCTCCGGCGGGGATATTTATGAAAAGATGAATGGGGGGCGGGCTCCGGAATGGCGAGGGCCGGTCCTGTCGCTTGGTTGGAGCCTCCGGCGGGGATATTTATGAAAAGATGAATGGGGGGGCGGGCCGTTTGGCTGGTCTTGAGGCTGGAACCGATAGGGTTTGCGGCGGGATGGGCGTGAGCCCTGCGGAATCGGGATGGGCGCGAGCCCTGCGAAACAAGGAGTGGACGGATGGTCTTTGATTTCCTGCGGCGCGCGCCTGAGGCGGGGCTGGCCAATAGGGTGCCGAATATGGTGGCAGAGAAGAAGGCGAGTGCGGCGGGGCGGGTCGCGGCCTGGGGCTCGTCGGGGCGGGTGGCGTGGTCGCCGCGCGATGCCGCCAGTTTGACGCGCTCGGGCTTTCTGGGCAATCCGATCGGCTTTCGCGCGGTCAAGCTGATCTCCGAGGCGGCGGCGGCCTTGCCGCTGATCTTGCAGGATCAGAACACCCGCTATGAGCTGCATCCGGTCTTGGACCTGATGCGGCAGCCCAATGCGGCGCAGGGTCGGGCCGAGTTGTTCGAGGCGATCTATGGCTATCTGTTGCTGACGGGCAACGCCTATGTCGAGGCGGTGCCGGGGCTGGGAAAGCTGCCGGGCGAGCTGCATGTCTTGCGGCCGGACCGCATGAACGTGGTGCCCGGCGCCGATGGTTGGCCGGTGGCCTATGATTATGTGGTGGGGGGGCGGACGCATAGGTTTGCGGTGAGCGAGGAATTCTCGCCGATCTGCCATCTGAAATCGTTCCACCCGCAGGATGATCATTACGGATTGTCGCCGATGCAGGCGGCGGCGGTGGCGGTCGATGTGCATGGCAGCGCCTCCAGCTGGTCCAAGGCGCTGCTGGACAACGCGGCGCGGCCTTCGGGGGCCATGATCTACAAGGGCGTCGATGGTCAGGGGACGCTGAGTGCCGAGCAATATGACCGGCTGGTCACCGAGATGGAGGCGCATCATCAGGGCGCGCGCAATGCCGGGCGGCCGATGCTGCTGGAGGGCGGGCTGGACTGGAAGCCGATGGGGTTTTCGCCCAGCGACATGGAGTTTCAGAAGACAAAAGAGGCGGCGGCGCGCGATATTGCCATCGCCTTTGGGGTGCCGCCGATGCTGATCGGCATTCCGGGCGACGCCACCTATGCCAATTATCAAGAGGCGAACCGGGCGTTCTTTCGGCTGACGGTGCTGCCGATGGCGACGCGGGTGACCGCCTGTATCGCGGCCTGGTTGTCGAAGTTCACCGGCGAGATGATCGAGTTGAAGCCGGACCTCGACCAGATTCCGGCCTTGGCGGTGGAGCGGGATCAGCAATGGGCGCGGGTCGGTGCGGCGGATTTTCTGACCGTCGCTGAAAAGCGCTCGCTGCTCGGCTTGCCGCCACAGCCCGAGGCATGACGACGCGGCGGGCGCCCGAGGGGTCACGCTTTCTGTATGACAGTTTCGATCCGGCTGCGGCGCGGATCGAGGCCAATGAAAGGGTGGCCGAAGAGCGTTGGGCGGCGCTGGATTACCGGTTGGGACAGATCGACACGGCGCTGGAGCGGCTGGAAAAGCGGATCTGGCTGGGCGTTTACGGGGTCGCGGCATTCCTTTTGACGCAAATGGCCGAGGTTATCATCGCGGCAGCCACAAAGTGAGGTTCAGGATGCATAGGAAGATGGAAGGCGCGCCGGAGCGCAAATACAGCCAAGCCGACACTGGGTTGAGCGTGACCGATGGTCAGGTCGTGGCGGGTTACGCCAGTCTGTTCGGTATGCGCGATCAGGGCGGCGATGTGGTGCAGAAGGGCGCTTACGCCGCCAGTCTGACCAGGTTGGCGGCGGGCGGACGGCAGGTCAAGATGCTGTGGCAGCATGACCCGACCCAGCCCATCGGGGTCTGGGATGAGGTCCGTGAGGACGGCAAGGGCCTGTGGGTCAAGGGCCGCATCCTGACCGAGGTGGAAAAGGGCCGCGAGGCACTGGCATTGCTGGCGGCGGGGGCGATTGACGGTCTGTCGATCGGCTACCGGACCGTCAGGGCGGAACGCGATGGCAAGGGGCAGCGCCTGTTGTCGGAGCTGGAGCTTTGGGAGGTCTCACTGGTGACCTTCCCGATGCTTCCGGAGGCGCGGGTTGCGGCCAAGGGCGACATGCCCGACGCCCAATTCTGGCGCGATATGGCGGCGGTCTTTGACGACGCGGCCAATTCCCTGGCCGGGCGCGGGTAGGCGCGGCCTTTCACGACCAACCTGAGGACGACGATATGACCGAGACTAAGGCTCGGGCCGGGGAAGATCATTCCCATCAGGCCCTGCATCCGGGTGCGGAAGTGAAATCCGCGATGGCCGGATTTTTGAATGCCTTCAAGGGCTTTCAAGACGGTGTGAAACAATCATTGCAACAACAGGAAGAGCGACTGACCATGCTGGATCGCAAGACCATGACTTATGCCCGCCCCGCCCTTTCGGCCTATGCCGAACTGGAGGCTCCCCACAAGAAGGCCTTTGGCGCCTATCTGCGCACCGGCGATGACGACGGCCTGCGCGGTCTGGTCCTTGAAGGCAAGGCCATGTCCACGGCGGTCAACGCCGATGGCGGCTATCTGGTCGATCCGCAGACCGCGGACAGCATCCGCTCGATGCTGGTATCAACCTCGTCGCTGCGCTCGATCGCCAATGTGGTGCAGATCGACGCCACCTCGTTCGACGTGCTGATCGACCGCAGCGAAGTGGGGTCGGGCTGGGCGACCGAAACGGCGGCCACCACCGAAACCGCAACCCCGACCATCGAGCGCATCTCGATCCGGCTGCACGAGTTGTCGGCCATGCCGAAGGCCAGCCAGCGCCTGCTGGATGACAGCGCGTTCGATGTGGAGGGTTGGCTGGCTGGCAAGATCGCGACCCGCTTCATCCGCGCCGAGGCCTCGGCCTTTGTCAACGGCACCGGCACCGATCAGCCCAAGGGCTTTTTGCTGCCGACCAAGGTGGCCGATGCCTCGTGGACCTGGGGCAACCTGGGCTATATCCCGACCGGTGCGGCGGCGGATTTTGCCAGCACCAATTCGGTCGATTGCGTCGTCAACCTGGTCTATGCTTTGTCGGCCGACTACCGCGCCAATGGCACCTTTGTGATGAACTCCAAAACCGCTGGTGCTGTGCGCAAGATGAAGGATGCCGACGGGCGCTTCATGTGGTCGGACGGTTTGGCCGCTGCGGAACCGGCCCGCCTGATGGGCTATCCGGTGCTGATTGCCGAAGACATGCCGGATGTGGCGGCCAACGCCTATCCAATCGCGTTCGGTGATTTCAACGCGGGCTACACGATCGCGGAGCGCCCGGACCTGCGCATCCTGCGCGACCCGTTCTCGGCCAAGCCGAACGTGTTGTTCTATGCCTCCAAGCGGGTCGGCGGCGATGTCACCGACTTTGCGGCGATCAAGCTGCTGAAAGTCGCCGTCTCCTGATGCTTTCGGGAACTGGCCCGATCCCTTAACGGGGTCGGGCCTTTGTGGGGTCACGCAGGAAAGGAATACCGCGATGTTGTTGACCGAGATGACGAGTGTTTCAGGGGCTGCCCTGCCGGTTCAGGGGTTGAAGGACCATCTGCGGTTGGGCACCGGGTTTTCGGACAGCGGCATGCAGGACGCTCTGCTGGAGGGCTATATCCGCTCGGCAGTGGCTGCAATCGAGGGGCGGACCGGCAAGGCGCTGATGACGCGGCAGTTCAAACTGACGTTGCAGGATTGGCGCGACGGCTCTGAGCAGGCCCTGCCGGTGGCTCCGGTCAGTGCGCTGGTGTCGCTGACGCTGTATGACGGGGCGAATGCGGCGACAGTGATTGCCGCCGACCGTTACCGGCTGGTGCAGGACACTCATCGTCCCAAGCTGGTGGGTGCGGGCTATCTGTTGCCGGTGGTGCCGACGGATGGAAGGGTGGAGGTGGTTTTCAACGCCGGCTTCGGTGCGGCCTGGGCCAATGTGCCGCCCGACCTGCAACAGGCGGTCTTTCTGCTGGCGGCGCAGTATTATGAACACCGCAACGAATTCGCCGAAAGCCAACCCGGTCTGCCCTATCCGGTGCAGGCGCTGATTGAGCGCTGGCGCACGGTGCGGGTGCTGGGAGGAAGTTCGGCATGAGCGCGCCCAATCTGAACCGGACGCTGCTGCTGGAAGCGCCGACCCAGGTGCCGGATGGTGCCGGCGGTTTCGCCCTGACCTGGACTGCGGTCGGCTCGCTGTGGGGTGAGGTCACCGCAGGCAGCGGGCGCGACCCGGCCGGGGTCGAGATCACGCTGGCGACGGTGCCTTACCGCATCACGGTGCGGGGCGCGCCGGTTGGATCGCCGCGACGTCCGCTGCCCGAGCAGCGCTTTCGTGACGGGACGCGGGTCTATCATCTGGTGGCCGTGACCGAACGTGACCCGGACGCTTTGTATCTGACATGCTTTGCCCGCGAGGAGGTGCCGCAATGAGCTATGCAGCCGCAGCCGCCCTGCAATCGGCGGTTTACGCCCGCCTGACCGGCTTTGCCGCCTTGGCGGGCGTCACGGTGGTCGATGCCGTGGCGCCCGGAAGTGGCAAGGGCAAGTTCATCCTGCTTGGGCCAGAGATCGCCAATGACCGCAGCGACAAGACCGGGGCAGGGGCGGAACATCAGTTCCAGGTCTCGGTCATCAGCGACGACACCGGATTCCTGAGTGCCAAGGTGATCGCGGGCCATGTCTCGGACGCTTTGGTCGGGGCAGGTCTGAACCTGACGAGCGGACAACTGGTCAGCCTGTTCTTCATCCGCGCCGTGGCCCGCCGTCTGAAAGAGGGCGAGCATCGGCGCATCGACCTGATGTTCCGCGCCCGCGTGGATTTCTGAACGTTTTCAGCTAACCAACCGGGTTTCCCGGTTCAAATCGGACCAACCGGGTTTCCCGGTTAAAATCGGAGAGATGACATGGCTGTGCAAAACGGCAAGGACCTGCTGATCAAGGTGGATCTGATCGGGGACAACCAGTTCGTGACACTCGCGGGACTGCGCGCCACCAGGATTGCCTTTAACGCGGAAACGGTGGACGTGACCTCGCTGGACAGCGCGGGTGGCTGGCGCGAATTGCTGGCCGGGGCCGGCGTGAAATCGGCGCAAATCTCGGGCTCGGGCGTGTTTCGCGATGCCAATTCCGATGAACGCGCCCGGCAGATATTCTTTGACGCCGAAATGCCGAATTTCCAGGTGGTGATACCGAGTTTTGGCATCATTCAGGGCCGGTTCCAGATCACCGCGATCGAATACTCGGGCAACCACAATGGCGAGGCGAGTTATGAGATGTCCTTCGCCTCGGCCGGGCTTTTGAGCTTCACGGCGATCTGATGGTGAACCCGTTTGCCGGAGAAGTGGCGTTGACGCTGGATGGCCAGCGCCATGTCGCCAAGTTGACGCTGGGGGCACTGGCCGAGCTGGAGGCGGCGCTGGAGGTCGGATCGCTGGTCGAATTGGTCGAGCGCTTCGAGAGCCAGCGCTTCTCAACCCGCGACGTGCTGGCGCTGGTGGTGGCGGGCTTGCGTGGCGGTGGCTGGCAGGGCACGGCGGCCGACCTGTTGAGGGTCGAGATCGCCGGCGGTGCTTTGGAGGCGGCCAAGGTGGCGGCCATGCTTCTGGCGCGGGCCTTTGCCTTGCCGGGTGAAAAGTGAGCGCCATTGATTGGCCCGGACTGCTGCGGGTCGGATTGCTGGACCTGCGGCTGACGCCAGAGGTTTTCTGGCGGCTGACCCCGATCGAGCTGAAAATCATGCTGGGTGCCGACCGCACCAGCCCTTCCCTGACGCGGGCACGGCTGGACGAACTGGCGGCGGCCTATCCCGATGCAAGGAAGGCAGGAAGAGATGACTGATATCGTGGATCTGACCGAGCAGATCGCGGCACTTGAGGCGTCGCTGGACGGAACCGCTTCAGTGGTTTCGGCCTTTGACGGCGAGTTGAACAAGATGCGGGACAGTCTGGTTTTCACCGGCCAGGAAGTCGGCGTCCTGACCGCCGGATTCAGCGGCGGATTGCGCCGGGCCTTCGATGGCGTGGTGTTCGACGGAATGAAACTGTCGGACGCGCTGCGGAACGTGGCCAGAAGCATGGCCGATACGGTGTTCCAGACCGCTTTGAGGCCGGTTCACAATGCCATCGGCGGGTTTCTGGCCAATAGCGTGAACGCACTCCTTAGCAGTGCCATGCCATTTGCCAAGGGGGGAGCCTTTTCGCAAGGCCAGGTGATGCCCTTCGCCAGAGGCGGCGTCGTCTCAACGCCGACCAATTTTGCCATGCGGAGCGGAATCGGGCTGATGGGCGAGGCGGGGCCTGAGGCGATCATGCCGCTGGCACGCGGGGCGGACGGCCGGCTGGGTGTCGCGGCCTCGGGCGGCGGGCGTCCGATAACCGTGGTGATGAACATCTCGACCCCGGACGTTCAGGGTTTTCAGCGCAGCCAAAGCCAGATTGCCGCCCAAGCCATGCGGGCGCTGTCGCGTGGCCAACGTAACAGATGAGGATGCCATGATTTTTCACGAGGTAAGGTTCCCGACCGCCTTGAGCTTTGGTTCGGCAGGCGGCCCGCAGCGCCGCACGGAAATTGTGACGATGGCCAACGGTTTTGAAGAGCGCAACACCCCTTGGGAACATTCCAAGCGCCATTATGACGCCGGGATCGGGTTGCGATCCAGCGACGACGTAGAGGCACTGATCGCATTCTTCGAGGCGCGGCGCGGCGAGCTTTACGCCTTCAGGTGGAAAGACTGGTCGGATTTCAAATCGTGCAAACCCAGCAAGGACATCGGACCGCTGGACCAGGAGATCGGGCGCGGCGATGGGCGGGCCTTGGTGTTTCAACTGGCCAAGACCTATGTTTCTGGCGAGCATTTCTATACGCGCCTGATCCATAAGCCGGTGAAGGGCAGCGTCAAGATCGCACTGGCCGCCGATCCACGGGTCGAGACGGTCGATTTCAACGTCAATCCCGCGACGGGGGAGGTGACCTTTGCATCGCCGCCCGACATTGATGTGCGGGTGACCGCAGGCTTTGAGTTCGATGTGCCGGTCCGGTTTGATATCGACCGGATCATCAGCTCGGCGGCCACTTTCAACGCGGGCGAAATGCCTGCGGTTCCGGTGATCGAGGTGCGGATCTGATGAGTGCCAAGACCGAACTGATTTCGCATCTGAAGACCGGCACCACGACGACCTGCCACACTTGGCAAGTCACCCGCAAGGACGGAAGGGCCTTCGGTTTCACCGATCACGACCTGGACCTGGAGTTTGAAGGAACCCTGTTCAAGGCGAACAGTGGCCTGACCGGCGGGGCGTTGCAGCAAACCACCGGATTGGCGGTGGACAACGCCGAGGTGATCGGATCGCTGAGCGACGCCGCCGTTTCCGAAACCGATCTTCTGGCGGGACGCTTCGACGGCGCGGAAGTGGTCACCTGGCTGGTCAACTGGCAGAACACCGATCAAAGGATGATCAGGTTTCGTGGCACGTTTGGCGAAATCCATCTGGCAAACGGGTCGTTCCGGGTTGAGCTTCGTGGATTGAGCGAGGCGCTGAACCAGTCGCGTGGCAGCGTCTATCATGCAACCTGCTCGGCCGTACTCGGGGACCAAAAATGCCGGGTTGATCTGAGCCAGCCGACCTTCATGCTTGAGACCGCAATCAAGAAGACCGGCAAGAAGGGCGAGTATTTCCTGCCGTCGCAGCCAGGGTTCCCGAACCGGTGGTTCGAATGGGGGCGGGCCCGCGTGGTGTCTGGTCTGGCGGAAGGTTTGACTGCGGTGGTCAAGTTCGATCAGGAGGCCGGGGGTTTTCGGAAAATCGAGTTGATAGTCGACTTTGACCTTGTCCCCGAGGTTGGTGACCTGGTGCTGCTACAGGCTGGCTGCGACAAGCAAGCTACGACCTGCAGGACAAAATTCAACAATTTTCTGAACTTCCGCGGCTTTCCGCACATCCCGAGTTCGGACTGGATAGCGTCCTACCCGGTGTCAACGCAGAAGAATGATGGCGGAAGCCGTTTGAAATGATCAACCGGGATGACATCGTAGCGGAAGCTCGGCGCTGGCTGGGCACGCCTTACCAACATCAAGCCTCATTGAGGGGAGCCGGGACTGACTGCCTTGGGCTGATCCGGGGGGTCTGGCGCAGCCTTTATGGCGCAGAGCCGGAAGCAGTGCCCGCCTATACGGCCGATTGGTCTGAAACCACAGGCGAAGAGGTCGTGCTGTCGGCGGCATCCCGCTGGCTACTGGCCAAGCCACTAAGCTCAAACGACATCGGCGATGTGATCGTCTTTCGCATGCGAAGCACCGGAGTGGCCAAGCACCTTGGACTTACGGCATCTCGGCATGGAATTACGAGTTTTGTCCACGCTTACACCGATCATGGCGTCATCGAGACGCCGCTTTCGACACCTTGGCAGCGCAAGATCGTTGGCAGATTCGAATTCCCACAGGGGGTCAATTGATGGCTACAATTCTTCTTTCCGCAGCCGGTGCAGCACTTGGCGCCGGGTTTGGCGGAACCGTCCTTGGCCTGTCTGGCGCGGTCATCGGCCGGGCGGTCGGCGCGACCATCGGACGATCCCTGGATCAGCGCATCCTAGGGGCTGGCTCGGAAGCGGTCGAGGTCGGCAAAGTGGATCGTTTCCGGGTTTCCGGCGTGGGCTACGGCACGCCGATTCAGGAAGTCTGGGGCCGCATGCGGGTGGCTGGTCAAATCATCTGGGCATCGCGCTTTCAAGAGCGGCGCCAGCAGTCTGGCGGCGGCAAGGGCGCACCGCGACCGACAACCACTTCGTTTTCCTACTCGGTCAGTCTGGCCATTGCGCTTTGCCGCGGAGAGGCCTTGCGCGTCGGCAGAATCTGGGCTGACGGCGTTGAGATATCGCCCAACAGCATCGACCTTCGCTTCTATTCGGGCAGTGAAGACCAGCTTCCCGACCCCAAGATCGAAGCCGTGGAAGGCGTTGATCTTGCGCCAAGTTACCGCGGCATGGCCTATGTCGTGATCGAGAACCTGGCACTGGCCCGATTTGGCAATCGGGTGCCGCAGTTTTCGTTTGAAGTCGTGCGTAGAGCAAACGTCCAAGCATCGACTGAGCCACGGGATCTGGTGGCTGCGATCAAAGCCGTCGCACTGATTCCTGGCTCGGGCGAATATGCTCTGGCAACCACCCCGGTGCATTTTAATCTCGGTCCAGGCCAGAATAGATCAGCAAACGTCCATTCGGTATTGGGTGAGACCGATTTTGCAAGCTCGCTCAAACAGTTGAATGAGGAATTGCCCAACTGCGGATCGGTATCACTGGTTGTGAGCTGGTTCGGCAGCGATCTGCGGTGCGCCCACTGCCAAATCCAACCTAAAGTCGAGCAGCAAATCAGAGATGGCGTGGAAATGCCCTGGAGGGTGTCAGGCACGTCAAGGACCTCCGCTGCTGTCGTGCCTGTCCTCGAAGGCAGGTCAGTCTATGGCGGAACACCATCTGACCGCTCTGTGATTGAGGCAATTCAGGCCATTCGTGCAACAGGGAAGGAGATAATGTTTTACCCCTTCATCCTGATGGATCAACTTGCGAACAATAATCTGCCTGATCCGTGGTCTGATGCGGGAAGCCAACCCGTTCTGCCCTGGCGTGGGCGGATTACGCTGTCGCGTGCCCCGGGTCAACTGAATTCTCCCGATCAGACAGCCGCTGCAGGGCAGGAGGTGGCCACATTTCTTGGCAATGCGAATGCTGAAGATTTTTCAACGACCTCACTTGGCGTTTCATACTCAGGCCCAGCAGAATGGAGCTTTCGGAAATTTATACTGCATTACGCTCATCTATGCGCATTGGCGGGTGGCGTGGACGCATTCTGCATCGGATCTGAAATGAGAGGTCTAACGGAGATAAGGGCGTCGGGAACCGAGTTTCCGATGGTCCAGGCCCTTAAGCAGTTGGCCGCAGAGGTCAGGGTGATTCTGGGCAGTCAAAGCAAGATTTCCTACGCCGCCGACTGGAGTGAATACTTCGGGCTTCACAGGGGTGACGAGGTTTTATTCAATCTAGATCCGCTTTGGGCAGATCCGAACATCGACTTTGTTGGGATCGATAACTACATGCCTATCTCAGACTGGCGCGATGGGCCTGAAAACCAAGACCGGACGTGGTCATCGATCTATGATTTGAACTATCTCGAGGCCAACATCGCTGGCGGTGAAGGTTACGATTGGTATTATCCATCAACCGAAGCAGAGGCAAGCCAGGCAAGAACTCCTGTCAGCGACGGAGCGTATGGTGAAGATTGGATATTCAGATACAAGGATATCAAGGGTTGGTGGTCCAATGACCATCATGAAAGGCTTGGCGGCGTCAGGCAATCATCGCCAACGGATTGGGTCCCGGGGATGAAGCCAATTCGATTCACCGAGTATGGCTGCGCAGCAGTGGACAAAGCTACGAATCAGCCCAACAAGTTTATCGATCCGAAGTCATCTGAATCGTCGTTGCCAAGAGGCTCCAATGGCTTGCGAGACGACTACCTGCAGATCCAATACTATGTTGCGATAGGGCGTTACTGGAGCAAGGAAGACAACAATCCGCAAGCAAACCTATATTCTGGGCGGATGGTCGATTTTGATCACAGTTACGCATGGGCCTGGGATACCCGGCCATTTCCGGACTTTCCGGGCAACTTGGCTGACTGGAGCGACGGAATAAATTACGCAAAAGGGCATTGGCTTAATGGGCGAACGTCGAATCAACCACTTGCTTTGGTTGTTTCTGAGGTATGCGCAGACGCTGACATTACGAAGAATCTGGATAATGGCGCCCTTCACGGATCGCTGCACGGTTTTGCGTGCAATGAATCCTCGACGGCACGATCCAAACTTCAGTCGCTATCCTTGGTTTACGGTTTTGACGCAACAGAAAGAGACGGAGCACTTCAATTTTTCAATCGCGGAGCGACCAACTTCGTCCAGTTGGACGAAATAGATTTCGTGGTGGTTGGGGAAATGGCTGAGACCATCGGGCAATCGCGAAGCGCCGAGGTTGATTCTGTCAGTCGAGTCAGACTAACTTACATCCAAGCCGAGAATGATTTTGAAGTGCAGACATCTGAGGCAATATTTCCCGACATTTCTGTCGGGAGCGTGATTGAAACGGAAGTGTCTATCCAATTGACTACGCAAGAAGCCAATGCCGTCACCGAAAGGTTTCTCGCAGAGGCCAGATTGGGCCGTGACAAAGTGACATTTTCGCTCCCGCCATCCTTTTTAGAGATTGGGGTCGGAGATGTGGTGATTTTCGCGGGTCGAACTCATCGGGTTGATCGAATCGAAGATGCTAAATTCATCGACATCGAAGCAGTCCGAATTGATCTCAGCTCTTACGCTGCTGTTGCTGATCGCGGCGAGATGCCAACCAGAACTGCATCCGTCGCTGCAACTCCGGTCTATTCCGTTTTCATGGATTTGCCTCTGCTCCGGGGCGATGAGGCCCCGCAAGCTCCTCATGTCGCAATTGCATTGGATCCTTGGCCCGGCTCAGTAACTGTTTGGAGCTCTTCCACTGACGCAGGGTATCTTGTGAACACGGATACGGACTCGCCAACGATCCTGGGAGTTACGCAAACCGAATTGCTTTCGGCTCCCCCTGGCTTGTGGGATCGGGGATCCGTCCTTCGCATTCTCATTCCATCCGGCGAAATTGCTTCGACCTCAATGTTGGATATCTTGAACGGTGCGAACGTGGCAGCAATCGGTGATGGCAGCTCTGAAAATTGGGAGATTCTTCAATTTGCCGATGCTGATTTGGTTGGTGAACATCTGTTTGAACTCAAGGTCTTTCTGAGAGGACTAGCTGGATCTGATGCGACTTCGCCCGCAATTTGGCCGGCCGGGAGTGTGTTTGTTCTGTTGGATGGCCTCGTCCCGCAGATCAATTTGCCTTTGGCAGCGCGAGGACTGGATCGGTTCTACCGTATCGGTGCTAGTGATCGAGGCTTCGCTGATTCGAGCGTAAGAACAAGCGTCATGGCGTTCAATGGAATTGGACTTCGCCCCTATTCAGTCGCCCACATTGAGCAAGAAGTTCTTGATTCCGGAAATCTTCTTTTGTCTTGGATCAGGAGATCTCGGATCGATGGCGACAGTTGGCAATCGGTTGATGTTCCTTTGAGCGAAGAAGCGGAAGAGTACACCGTTCGGGTGGTAAAAGATAATTTCATCGTCCGCGATTTCATTGTCTCTGAGCCCTCATGGGCCTATACTCAAGCCATGCAGTTGGATGACGCAATAGGCACTCCATTTACAATTCAGGTTGCTCAGAACTCGGTAACTTTCGGCCCAGGACCATTCAAGTTCATTTCCATTGTGTGATGCTTGACATGCTTTTGCTCTTGGCCACGGTGCTTCGGAAGTTACCTGTCACATAACGTTATGTAGTATGGCTGTTTCTTGAACGACTCTGGCATGAGTTTGTGCCATTCCTTCATCGTCTGCAAGGGTGTCTTGCTGCCCAATGCGACTGCTGAAACTGCTGGCTGTATGAGTGTTAGCCGTAAACGCCATTGGCTCGAGAGAGCGGCGTACGACATAGCGGTGCAGCGTGTTTTCTAGGGCCTGTTGATGTTCATCTTGTCCTGATCACCGTTGCGACGAGTGAGATTAAGGCAGCGAGGCTTTCATCGGTTTTGCAGCAGCGCATGGCGATACCTCTGAATTCCTTTAACTTTCCAAAGAAGTTCTCGATCAGGTGCCGCCATTTGTAGCTGTCACGGTCAAATTCGGCGGGAAATCGGCGATTGGATTGGGGCGGGATGACGACCTCGATCCCGGCATTCGTCAGTGCCTCGCGCAGCCAGTTTG
>JBCKXH010000060.1:0-14699 GCA_038921555.1 Paracoccaceae bacterium | reverse complement strand
CATTCGCACTGGCTAAAATACTCATTTTCGTCCTTTTGCGGTCAGATCAGACCAGAGTCCGAGGTTGCCCCAACCTAAGCCCGACCATATGCCCTGTCGCAAGCCACCCCATCCGGTGAACCTGACCGACAGCCCCGCTGCGTTGCAGAATCCCCATGACCCTGGCCCCGATTGCGACTGAGGACAGCTTTGCCGTCGCTCAGGGCCTGACCTCGCCCCTTTTGACGGGCAACCTCGCTGGTGTTCAGCGCAGCAGGTCTTGCGCTGGACAGTGCTGCCTTGCCAGATGCTTAATGGCTGGTGGCCCGGACCGCGCCGGATGGCGCGCACGACCGCTTTGTCTATGACGCAAGAACGCGCAGCCTGCCCGATTTGCGGAAAATCAAAAGGTCAGATCGGCCCCGGCCGGATTTCTTCGGTCAAAAGGACGTTGGCTTCGACCTGACCAAGCCCGGGCAGAATCATGATCCGCCTGCGCAAAACCCGTTCGAAATCACTGATGTCGCGGGCCACCACGCGCAGGCGGTAATCGAACATTCCCAGCACATGCTGCACCACCTGCACCTCGGGTATGGCCGCCACGGCGCGCTCAAAGTCCTCCAGCGACACAAGGCCCTTGGTGGCCAGCTTGACCCCCAGAAACACCGTCACGCCAAAGCCCAAAGCGGCGCGGTCAACCGCCACCCGCAGCCCGGCCAGCACGCCCGCCTCCTGCAACCGCCGCACGCGCCGCCAGGCGGCAGGCTGCGACAGACCCTGTCGGCGGCCCAACTCGCCCGCCGACAGCCCGCCCTCGCGCGTCAGGGCACGCAAGATCGCCCGGTCATGCTCATCAAGCTCGATCACAGCGGCAACCCCGCACTTTCCTTGATGGTGGCGATCAGCATCAGCGCCTCAACCTCGGCGATATGCGGCAGTTTGAGGATGCGTCCGCGGTAAATCTCTTGATACTGCGCCATGTCGCGGGCGATGACGTTCAGGCGCAGATCGACGCGACCCAGAAAAGTCTCGATCCCTACCACCTCGGGCACCTCACGCGCCGCTGCGATGAATTCGTCAAAGGCGCGCGGGTTGGTCTTATCAAGGGTGAAGCGCAGGCTGACCTCAACCGCATAACCCAGCCTGCGCCAGTCGATCACCGCATGCTCGCCACGCAGCACGCCCGCTTGGGTCAGCCTTTCCAACCTGCGCCACAGCGTCGCCTGGGTGACCGCAGCGCGTTCCGCCAACACGACGCGCGGCAGGTCAGGCTCGGCCAGATAGTGCCGCAAGATGCGACGGTCGGTTTCATCCAGCAGCATGATCTATTCACCCAACGCCATATCAGCGCATGATATTTCACACAAAACGCGATCGGGGTCAAACAATGCACGGGAAACCGGCGCAAGATGACTATCCTGCCGCCATCAACAGCAAAGGAGCGCCCAAATGCGCGTGTATTATGACCGTGACTGCGACATCAACCTGATCAAGGACAAAAAGCTCGCCATCCTCGGCTATGGCAGCCAGGGCCATGCCCATGCCCTGAACCTGCGCGATTCGGGGGCCAAAAACCTTGTCGTCGCCCTGCGCGAAGGCTCCCCTTCGGCCAGGAAAGCCGAAGCCGAGGGCCTGAAGGTCATGGGCATCGCCGAAGCCGCCAAATGGGCTGATCTGATCATGTTCACCATGCCCGACGAATTGCAGGCCGAAACCTACAAGAAATACGTCCATGACAATATCCGCGACGGCGCCGCCATCGCCTTTGCTCACGGGTTGAACATCCACTTCGGCCTGATCGAACCCAAGCCCGGTGTTGACGTCATCATGATGGCGCCCAAAGGTCCCGGCCATACGGTGCGCGGCGAATATGTCAAGGGCGGCGGCGTGCCCTGCCTGGTGGCCGTCCACCAAGACGCTTCGGGCAAGGCGATGGAGCTGGGCCTGTCCTATTGCTCGGCCATCGGTGGCGGGCGTTCCGGCATTATTGAGACCGACTTCCGTCAGGAATGCGAAACCGACCTGTTTGGCGAACAAGCCGTGCTGTGCGGCGGGTTGGTCGAACTGATCCGCATGGGCTTTGAAACCCTGGTCGAGGCGGGTTATGAGCCGGAAATGGCCTATTTCGAATGTCTGCATGAGGTCAAGCTGATCGTTGACCTGATCTATGAAGGCGGCATCGCCAACATGAACTACTCGATCTCCAACACCGCCGAATATGGCGAATATGTCTCCGGCCCGCGCATCCTGCCCTATGCCGAAACCAAGGCCCGGATGAAGGCGGTTCTGGAGGATATCCAATCGGGCAAGTTCGTGTCCGATTTCATGCAGGAAAACGCCGTCGGCCGGCCGTTCTTCAAGGCGACCCGGCGCCGCAACGACGAACACCAGATCGAGAAAGTCGGCGAGAAACTGCGCGCCATGATGCCGTGGATTTCCAAAGGCAAGATGGTGGACCGGGCAAGGAACTGATACATTGATCTTGGGAGGCACGTTCGTGCCTCCCAAATAAATGGAGGCAAAGATGGCAGAAGGAAGTAATGACATATTGGAGAACGACAGATATTTCGATTATTGTTGGAAGCTATTTGACAAACACTCCATACAGCGCGTTCAGTGCTTTAACTACTATGTATTGATGCTGTTGGGTGTCTTTGCCGCTCTTGGCTCAGCAACCTCAACGCGAAGCTGGGAGGTCGGCGTCTTTGGGTCATTGGTTCTGGCATTTTTGACTCACATCTTTTATCATTTGGAACGTCGGAATCGTGCATTGGTAAAGCTTAGTGAAGTTGCTTTGCTAAAGTTGGAGGCAAGATTTTCAGAACTTGGCCTGTCGGAGGCAGCGATAATCACTGAAGGGAACAAACTGAGCTTGTCGTCCGGCACTTCTTACCACAGGGCTTTCTCCCGATTGGTAATGTTTGCATATTTTGTTTCGTTTGGGGCGTTCATCTTCTTTGTCATCAAATTGCTTTGCAGGTATTGACCCAGCTAGCTGTAGGGTGCGCTTCAGTGCACCTCTTCGGTGTGCATTCATTGCGCACCTTCCATCGAATGGGCCGGGGGGGGGAATTTCCGGCTCTATTCCAAAACAAATCATCGTTAACTATTAAATCAGCCAAAATCAATACCATAACACCCCTCTCACGCGTGAGAGTCCTACACCGCTGCCTGCACCGCGCCGACAATCTCGTCCACCACCGCCACCAGCAACCCCTCATCCTCGCATTCCGCCATGACCCGCACCAGGGGCTCGGTCCCCGATTTGCGGATCAAAAGCCGCCCCTTGCCGGCCAGCCTGACCTCGGCCCCAGCAATCGCAGCCTTGACCGAAGCTGCCTCCAAAGGTCGCGCCCCCTCGCCGTAGCGCACGTTTCTCAACAACTGCGGAACGCTTTCAAACTGCCGGATCAACGCGCTGGCCGGCCTGCCGGTGCGGGCCATTTCGGCCAGAAACTGCAAGCCCGCAATCAGCCCGTCGCCGGTGGTGGCATAGTCGGTCATCACGATATGGCCTGATTGCTCGCCCCCGAGGTTCCAGCCACCGCGCCGCATCGCCTCAACCACATAGCGGTCACCCACCGCCGTCCGCTCCAGATGCAGACCCCGGCCAGTCAGGAAGCGTTCCAGCCCCAGATTGGACATCACGGTGGCGACCAGAGTCCCGCCGTTCAGCCGCCCCTCATCCGCCCAGCGGCCCGCCAGCAGCGCCATGATCTGATCGCCGTCCGCCACAAGCCCCGCCTCGTCCAGAATCATCACCCGGTCCGCATCGCCGTCCAGCGCGATGCCGACATGCGCGCCATGCACCACCACCGCCTCGGCAGCGGTCTGGGTAAAGGTCGAGCCGACGCGGTCGTTGATATTAGTGCCGTTTGGCGTCACCCCGACCGCAATCACATCGGCGCCCAGTTCCCACAAGACCTCGGGTGCCGCCCGGTAAGCCGCCCCATTGGCGCAGTCGATCACCACTTTCAGCCCGTCCAACCGCAGGCCCGACGGAAAGGTCGTCTTGACGAATTCCTGATAGCGCCCGCGACCATCCTCGATCCGCCGGGCGCGGCCAATGCTCTCGGGGGCGGCGGGTTCGATCTCGCCCGCCACGATTGCCTCAATCTCGGCCTCGGCCTCGTCGGACAATTTAAAGCCGTCGGGGCCAAAGAACTTGATGCCGTTGTCTTGGTGCGGGTTGTGGGAAGCCGAAATCATCACCCCCAGATCGGCGCGCATCGAGCGGGTCAGAAAGCCGACGGCAGGGGTCGGCACCGGGCCCAGCAGCAGCACGTTCATACCGGTGCTGCACAGCCCCGCCGTCAAAGCGTTTTCCAGCATATAGCCCGACAGCCTGGTGTCCTTGCCGATCACCACGCGGTGCGCCGAAGATCCGTCGCGCCGAAAGAACCGCCCGGCCGCCGCCCCCAGCTTCAACGCCATCTCAGCGGTCATCGGATAGGTATTCGCCCGCCCCCGCACCCCATCGGTGCCAAAGAGTTTTCGGGTCATAGCGCCTCTCCTCTGGTTACGGCCTGCCACAAGGACAGGGCCTGCCGGGTCTCGGCCACATCATGGACCCTGATCATCTGCACCCCCTGCGCCACAGCGGCCAGCGCCACGGCCAGCGACCCCGGCAACCGCTTGGCGGCCTCGCCCTCAGCGGCAAGCGTGCCGATAAAGCGCTTGCGCGAGGCACCCAGCAGCACCGGCAGACCCAGATCGTGAAACAGCGACAGCCGGGCCAGCAGCGTCAGGTTGTGGGCAAGCGTCTTGCCAAAGCCTACGCCGGGATCAATGGCGATGTTGTGGCGGGCAATGCCAGCGGCCTCGGCCACCGCCACCCGGTCTTGCAGCGCGTCAAAGACATCCAGCAGAACATCGTCGTAAACCGGGTCGTCCTGCATCGTCGAAGGTGCCCCGATCGAGTGCATCAGGATCACCGGACAGAACGCCCGCGCCACCAACCCTGCCATCTGCGGATCAAACCGCAGCGCCGTGACGTCATTGACCCAGGACGCCCCCGCCGCCAGTGCAGCCCCGGCCACCCCGGCCTTGCGGCTGTCGATTGAGATTGGCAGGTCCAGCCCGCCCGCCTTCAATGCGGCAATCACCGGCTCAGTCCGGGCAATCTCATCGGCCACGGCCACATCGGCGGCACCGGGGCGGGTGCTTTCGCCGCCGATGTCGATGATGTCGGCCGCCGCTGCCATCTGGCGCGCCTGCATGACCGCAGCTTCCGGCCGTAAAAACCGGCCGCCGTCCGCAAAGCTGTCGGGCGTCACGTTCAGAATGCCCATGATGCGCGGGCGGTCCATCGCAAGGCCGCCAAAGACGCGGGGCGAGGACAGGCGGTCGCGTACCTCGGGCGGCAAGGCGCGGGCGGGCACCAGGCGCTTGCCTGCGCGGGTCAGCACCTCGACCATGGTGAACCAGCACCAACCGCCTGCCAAAGGCAAAGCGCCGTCCGGACGTGCGGGGTCGGTCATGGCGACGGGGCGAAAGTATTCCATGGCTTTGTGCCTAAGGTCCAACGCCTTGTCAGGCAAGGGAAAGTGTCAGGCGGTTTCCACCGTCACGCGGCTTCCTGCCGGAAGTGCAACATCGCCGTGAACAATCATGCGGTCAGCGGCCATGACCTCGGCCAGCCACAGGGCCAGCGCCACCGGATCGCGCGATTGCGGGCCATCAACGGCGTCCAGCACCATCTTGGCCGGGGCCCAGACCATCATCTGGCCGCGCTTGACGGCCCAGTCAATCTCGGTCCGCGTCGCCATCACCACACAGCGCGCATCCCGCGCCGCCAGAACCCAGGCGTTCTGCTCGATGGCCAGCAGATCGACCCGGCGCTGGGTCGGGCGGTGGCCGGTTGCCGGGCGTGCGAGGTCGGGCAGGCCGACGGTCAGGATCACCGGCAGGCCGCGCGCCGCCCAGCCGTCCAGCCGATCCGGCAAGTCGGCGGCGGCAATCGTGGCATTGTCCAGAAATATGACCAGCGGGTGCAACAGCGCCTCGGCCCCGTCCACCCCGTCGACCACGTCGACCGCGACCTTGACCGCCGCCTCGGCGCGTGAGCGGACAATCTCGACCCCCAACTGGTATGGCCCGACATCCAGCTTTTCGATCCGCACGAAAGCGCGCATCGCTTGGGGTTCGGCCAGAATACGCTCGGCCACCCGTTCGGCCAGGGTTTCCAGCAGGTTCAGCCGTTCCGCCGCCAGTTCGGCGGCGATGGATTCGGTGATGCGGTCATAAGACAGAATGCGGTCAACGTCGTCGTTCAGCGGCTGGGGTGCTGACCGCACCTCGACCACGACGTTGAACATCACGCGCTGGGTATGGCCGCGTTCCTTCTGGAAAGCGCCAATTTCAACCTCAACCACATGATCTCGCAGGGAAATCCGGTCGCGTGGATCAGCCGAGGCCGAAGCGACGCTGCGCTGTTCGGGATGGGCAAAGGCAAGGCGGATGTCGCTGGTCATGGCACTGCTCGCAAGGGGGCCAAGTTCATTCTAGCGCCTGCGCCGCGCTGCGCCAAGCCGGAAGCCGACCAAGTCAGCCCAAGCCGCGACATCTCGCAGAGCCTCAGCGAAAGAACAAATGGCCGCCGATGGCCGCCGTCTGCACGACATCACCCCAGTTCGGACGCACCCAGAGGGCATGAAAAAAGGTGCCGCCCAGCGTCAGGCTGCGCGGCGCGCCGTCCAGCATCACCCGGGCAATTCGGCCGGCACGGTCGCGGGATGCCGCATCGTGCATGCTTTTGGCACCGTCGCAGACGTAGGAAAACGCACAGGCAGCGGGGCCGCGCGCATTGACCACGCCGCAAACGGTGCCGGGAAAGTCCGGGCTGTCAACCCGGTTCAGGATGACCTCTGCCACCGCGAACTGACCTTGCAGCGCTTCGCCACGCGCCTCGAAATACAGCGCCTCGCGCAGGCATTCCCACTGGGCATCACCGCTCGGCACCGGCAAGACCGCCAGCCAGGCGTCACTGTATTCGATTACCCTGGGATCGCCCGGCTTCCTGGCTGGGCTGGACCGCAACAGGCCACTGGCTAAAGCTGCCAGCCTGCTGTCCGGCACCGCGTTGACCGCCTCACGTTCCACCTCGAACAATGAGGCGAATTGTTCACCAATCAAGGTGGTCGGATCGTTGGACTGGCTCACCGTCACATCGGCGAAGGCCGCTCCACTCAAGCCGATCAGCGCCGTAGCGGCGATCGTCCGGCATAGATGCAAGCGCATTGACTGCTGTTCCCGGTATCGTTTCCCCAACCTCGCGACGAGCCAAACGGCAGAGCCCGCAACGATAAGCCTCCGGCCTAGAGGAGCGATCCGGTTGCGTCTATGCGATCGGCAAAATTGCAACAGTTTTAGGCAATTCTTGCGCGGATTTCCGCCGCAATCTGACTGCTTTTACATTAGAAACGCCGCGCAATATAATGATATTGTGTCATTTTTTCGTTTTTCCGCACGATCAGCCAAGGCCAGATGCGCGGCCGCCAGACGGGCCAAAGGCACCCGATAGGGCGAACAAGAGACGTAATCAAACCCGGCGCGGCGGCAGAAATCGATTGATTCGGGGTTGCCGCCATGCTCGCCACAGATTGAAAGCACCAGGTCGGGACGGGTCGCCCGGCCACGTTCGGCACCGATGTGCAACAGCTCCCCTACACCATCGACATCCAGCGTGTGAAAGGGATCTGCCGGGAAAACCCCCTGTTGGACATAGGTGTTCATGAAGCGGCCCGCGTCGTCACGCGACAGGCCATAGGTCATCTGGGTCAGGTCATTGGTGCCGAAAGACAGGAACGAGGCGTGTAGTGCTATCTCGCCCGCGCGCAGCGCCGCACGCGGCGTCTCAACCATGACACCCAGTTTGTAGGCAAAGTTCACGCCCGATTTGAGGCGAACGGCAGCGGCCACGGCGTCGATATTGGTCTTGACCAGTTCAACCTCACGCCGGGCCGAAACCAGCGGTATCATGATCTCGGGCACCACGGCGGTGCCGGCCTTGGCAATCTCAACCGTCGCTTCAAAGATGGCGCGGGCCTGCATGTCGTAAATCTCGGGCAGCACGACGCCCAGACGCACCCCGCGCATACCCAGCATCGGGTTGGCCTCGGACAAAGCCTCGGCGCGGCGCATCACTTCGGACAGCGGGCGATCCATCGCTTCGGCCAGTTCGCGCAGACCCTCACGGCTTTGCGGCAGAAATTCGTGCAGCGGAGGGTCGAACAGGCGGATGCAGACCGGAAGGCCCTGCATGATGTTGAAAAGCTGGACGAAATCGGCGCGCTGCATCGGCAGCAGGCGTTCCAGCACGGCGGCGCGGTCCTTGGAGGTGTCGGCAAAGATCATCTCGCGCATCACCACAAGGCGGTCTTCGTCAAAGAACATGTGTTCGGTGCGGCACAGACCGATGCCCTGCGCCTCAAAAGCCCGGGCGGTGATGGCGTCGGCGGGGGTGTCGGCATTGGCGCGGACACCGATGTCGCGAAAGGTATCAGCCCAGGACAGAAGTTTGCGAAAGCTGTCGTCCAATGCGGCGACCAGCATCGCGGCCGAACCCGCCAAAACCTCGCCGGTGGTGCCGTCAACGGTGATCTGATCACCTTCGCTGAAGATACGGCCGTCCGGGGTGATCAATTTGCGGTCCTTTGCGTCAATCCTGATGCCTGACGCGCCCACGACACAGGGCACACCCAGGCCGCGGGCGATGACGGCAGCATGGCTGGTGATCCCTCCACGTTCGGTTAACACAGCGACGGCGGAATGCATTCCGCGTATATCTTCGGGTTCCGTCTCGCGACGACACAAGATGCAGGGTTCGCCCCGCGCCGCCGAGTCCTGGGCTGCGGAGGAAGTGAACACGATTCGCCCCGTCGCGGCCCCCGGCGAGGCGGCGATGCCGCGCGCTATCACATCGCGCGGCCCGCGCGGATCAACCTGTGAGTGCAGAAGTTCGGTCAAGGAACGCGGCTCGACCCGCAGCACGGCCTCCTCAAAGCTGATGACCTCATCCTCGGCCAAAGCCACCGCGATCTTCAGGGCGGCGCGGGCCGAGCGGGTGACGCGCACCGCGTCCAGCACCGACAAATGACCATCCTCCACGGTGAATTCGATCTGCATTTCTTCGCGCAAACGGCTGCGGCAGATGCCGCCAAATCGGGCCAAGTCATTGAAAACCTGCGGCGACAGCTCCTCCAATGCGGGGCCGCGGGGGTCGCGGATCAGATACAATGCCTCGGTTTTATCCAGCGCATCGCGGCCCTGGCTTTGCGCCAGATAGCGCCCGGTGACCTGGGATTGGCCGGTGACCGGATCGACGAACTGGATGACGCCCGAGCCTGAAATGCCTAGCCCGATGCCCTGCGCCATCTGTTGCACGACCAGACCAAGTGCGGCCTCTTTGGGTGCGCCCTTGGCTTGGCGCAAAAGCCGGGCCGAGGTGCCCTCCCACGCCCTGGCCACCCCGCGCAGAACTTCGGTCAACTGGCGGGCCGGGTCCTCGGGGAACGGCTCATCCATCTCGCGTTCGTAAGTGCGCAGCGCCTCGCGCAGGGCCTGGCTAGTGGGTTGATCCGCCTCAAAAATATCGGGGTCAAGCCGGGCGATATGGGTGGCGTAGGATTGCACGAAACGCAGGTAAAGCGCGTCGGCGGCAAGGTGGCCGTGGCTGGCGCGCAGGGCTGCGTGGCGGGCGGCGTTCATGCCGATGTTGAGGATGGTGGACGGGCCGCCCCAATCGGGGTTTTCCGGGCTGGGGCGGAGCGAAATCAAGGGTGCCGGACCGAAATGGCGCAGCACGGCGCGGGTGTCGATCTGCGTGCCGGTGGCGATGGCGCGCACGGTTTGGGCCGGAAGCGCCACGGTGAGGGGCACCGGCAGGTCCAATCTTATCAGTCTTTGCAAGCACTTGGCCCGCCAGCCATGGCTGGCGGCATTGATCTGCGCGGTCGGCGTGATCACGGTGAATTCAAGGGGCGGGTCGGGTTTCTGCACTGCGGCGGCTCCGTTGTTCAGACGCAGCATAGGCGGAAATCGGCATGGTGCAAGTTTAGTCGTTTATCCGTCGTTCATCCGTCGCTTATCCGTAGGGACAGGCGGGACGGTGCGGCAAGGCGTTGTTAACCCTCAACCTTGGTCAGATCAGCCACGCCCGAGCAGATGGCGCGGATGCGGTGCAGCAGGTTCAGGCGGTTCCTGCGGGTGACCCTGTTGTCGGAATTGACCTGAACTGCGGTGAAGAAGGCGTCGATCGGGGCGCGCAGGGTGGCCATGGCGGCCAGCGCGGTGGCGAAATCCTCGGCGGCCATGGCGGGGGTGATCTGCGCCTCGGCTGCATCAAGGGCGGCAAACAGGGCGCGCTCCTCGGGCGTCTCGGCAAACTTGATGTCGGCACCGTAGGAGTATTCGACGCCGTCCTTGGCCTCGGCCTGGGTCAGGATGGTGTTGGCGCGTTTATAACCTTGCAGCAGGTTGGGGCCGTCCTCGGTTTTCAGGAAGGCGGCCAGCGCCCGTGCCCGGTTGACCAGCAGGGTGAGGTCGTCATTGCCGGGCATGGCGAGGCAGGCGTCGATGATGTCGTGGCGGATGCCCTCGTCGCGGAGGAAGACTTTGAGGCGGTCGTGGAAGAAGGCGAGGAGGTCGGATGCAACGTTCTCAGTGTCGCTGGTGGTTGAACGCCAAGCGTCCGTTTCATAAGACCAAGCATTCTTCGAGCCAAACTTCTCGGCCAACTCAGGATTCTCTTTCTTCCACATGAGTTCATCCCAAGCGTCTTCGGCATCCATTTGCGCGATGGCTGTATCGGTGAGCGCCTGGTCGAAGGCATCGACGACAGTATCCGGGATGTAACCACTACGGGCCGCCACACTTGCCGAAACACTCTCAATCTCAGCGATATCCGTGAGATTGATGACCGCAGTTGCGGCCATCTTCGCGCCAAACATAGAGCGAAAGAGGGGCAGTAACAGGCTCACCCGCAGGTCGTTTTTGGTGATGAGACGAATTGTTCCCAAGCTCGCCCTCCTGAGGGCGAAGGGATCCTTACTCCCCGTCGGCTTTTCGTCGATCCACCAGAACCCGGTCAGCGTGTCGAGCTTGTCGGCCAGCGCCACGGCCACCGAAACAGGGTCGGTTGGCACCCTATCCGACGGCCCCAGCGGCGAATAGTGGTCGCGGGCGGCAAGGGCCACGGCTTCGGGCAGGCCAGCGGCGCGGGCGTAATACATGCCCATCAGGCCTTGCAACTCAGGGAATTCGCCGACCATGGCGGAGCGCAGGTCGACTTTGGCAAGGCGGGCGGCCTGTTCGGCCACTTCCGGGTCAGCGCCGACCAAGGGGGCGATTTCGCGGGCGAGGGCGGCGATGCGGGTGATGCGGTCGGCTTGCGAGCCGAGTTTGTGGTGGAAGGTCACGGATTTAAGGCCGTCGAGCCACTCAGCCATGCCCGCTTTCGCCACGCGCAGGTCTTTTTCCCAGAAGAATTTGGCGTCGAACAGGCGGGCGGTCAGGACTTTTTGGTTGCCCGCAAGGATGGTCGCGCCGTGGTCGGCGGTCTCATTATTGGCGACGGTCACAAAGCCCTCGATGCGGCCGGACCGCGCCCTGACCGAGAAGAACTTCTGCTGTTCACGCATCGCGGTTTGCAGAACCTCGGGCGGCAGGTGCAGAAACGCCGCGTCAATCCGGCCCATCAGGGGGACGGGCCATTCCACCAGACCCGCCACCTCGGTCAGCAGGCCCGCGTCCGGCACAACCTCCATCCCGGCGGCGAAGGCGAGGTTTTGCGCGCCTTGCCAGATGGCGGCTTCGCGTTCGGCAGAATCCAGCACGACGAAATTGCGTTTCAGTTTCAGGGCGTAGTCGTCGAAGTTGTGAACCGCGATACGGCCTTGCCCAAGGAAGCGGTGGCCTTCGGTCATATTGCCCGCCACGATGCCGTCAACCGACATCGGCACCACGCGCGAGCCGGACTCATCGGACATGAGGCAGAGGATCGACTGCAAGGGGCGGACCCAGCGCAGGGTGCCATTGCCCCAGCGCATCGACTTCGGCCAGGGAAAATTGCGGATTGTGGCCTCCAGCACCTCAGCCACGATGGAATCCGCTTTGCGGCCCGGCTTTTCGACGACGGAAAACCAGACCTGCGCCTTTTTGTCGTCGCGGATTTCAAGCTGGTCGCGGGTCAACCCGGTTGACCGCAGAAACCCCTCCAGCGCCGCGGCAGGCGCATCGACGCGCGGCCCCTTGCGCCCTTCAAGCACGGAACGGCTTTCGGCACTCAGCCCGTCAACCGCCAGCACCAGGCGGCGCGGGGTCGAAAAGGCCCCGGCCCCGGCATAGGTCAGGCCAGCCTCGACCAGACCATTGGTCACCAGGGATTTGAGGTCGTCGCGGGCACGGGCCTGCATCCGGGCGGGGATTTCCTCAGAGAACAGCTCGATCAGCAGGTCCATGTCATTCTCCGCTGGCGACGTCAGGTTGCAACTGGTGCCAGGCATAGGCTTGGCCTGTGGGAAAGACTGCGACGACGCGGTCGATGTCGGGGGAGATGTCGGCCTGACTGAGGAAGGCCACGGCCTCACCGCTGGCAAGGGCGGCACCGATGCGGGCGGCGTCAAAACAGGTGAACCACGACGGCGCGTTCAAGGGCACGGCGTGGTCGTAGAGGGTAAAGGCCTTGGTCAGGGTGGCCTGATTGAGGGGTGTCGTGAAGCAGGCACGAAAGCGCAAGGGCGACGAGGTGGCGTCGATGCCGGTCAGACCGGCCACCGGGATTGCCGCGGGCTGGCCCGAAAGTGCCGTCAGCATGAACTCGGTGGTGGCTGTGAAGGCAACCTCTTGATAGTAGCCGTATTGCTGCAGGTAATACATGGTGCCACCGGCCAGAAGGGCGCTTGACACCAGAAAACCTCCGACCAGCTTGCCATTCACCGGTCGGCCCCCGCTGGGGTTTGGCGGAAAGCATCGGCGCAGGCCTTGGCCAAGCTGCGAACGCGGGTGATATAGGCTTGGCGTTCGGTGACGGAAATCACCCCGCGGGCGTCGAGCAGGTTGAAGATGTGGCTGGCCTTGATGGCCTGATCATAGGCCGGATGGGCCATGATGATGCGTTTGCCCGATTTGGGATCATCGGGGGCAAAGGCCGCAAAGTCCAGAAGGCGGGCGCATTCGGCTTCGGCATCGTTGAAATGCTGAAACAACTGGTCGGTATTGGCGGCGTCGAAGTTGTGGCGCGAGTATTCTTCCTCGGTCTGGCGGAAGATGTCGCCATAGCTCAGCGGAGTGGGGCTTTGCGGATCGTTGAACGGCATCTCCATCACATGATCAATGCCGAGGACATACATGGCGAGGCGTTCAAGGCCGTAAGTCAACTCGCCTGAGACGGGGCGGCAATCATGGCCGCCGACCTGCTGGAAATAGGTGAACTGGCTAACCTCCATGCCGTCGCACCACACCTCCCAGCCCAAGCCCCAGGCGCCAAGGGTGGGGCTTTCCCAGTCATCCTCGACAAAGCGGATGTCGTGCAGGGCGGCGTCGATGCCGATCTGGCGCAGGGAGCCAAGATAGAGGTCCTGCAGGTTGGCGGGCGAGGGTTTGATGATGACCTGAAACTGATAGTAATGCTGCAAGCGGTTGGGGTTTTCGCCGTAACGCCCATCGGTCGGGCGGCGCGACGGCTGGACATAGGCGGCAGCCCACGGGCGCGAGCCCAAAGACCGCAGGGTGGTGGCGGGGTGAAAGGTGCCGGCCCCCACTTCCATGTCATAGGGCTGCAAGATGGCGCAGCCCTGGGCGGCCCAGTAGGATTGCAGCCGCAGGATCACCTCCTGAAAGCTGCGCGGGGCGGCGATGGACAGGGTGGACATTGGGGAACGGCCTCTGGCGATGCGCCCTCTCCATAGGGGCCCATGCGGCAAGGGTCAATGTGGCCCGCCCGCCGCAGTTGCGGTATCGGGTGCAAAATGGGGGTGCATCCGCGCTTTGGTCTGCTAGAACAAGCAAAAGCCGCGCCTTAGCGGCCAAAGCGGCGGGGAAAAGGGTATTCAGACGATGCTAATTCCCGGGCGATTTTCTGGGCGATTTCTGGCCGTTCTTGTGGGTGTTCTGACCCTGCTCAACACGGCACCACTGGCCGCGCAAGAGCAGACCTGGCTACAGATCGAGGCGCAGCTCGCCTTGAACACCGCCCTTGACCGCGCCCGCGCCTATGCCGCGCGGTTCCCGGATGTCGAGGGCTACAAGCTGGGCAATGGCTGGTATGGCATAGCGATTGGCCCGCAAAGCAAGGCGGCGGCTTCGGCGCGGCTCTTGGACCTGCGACGGCAGAACCTGATCCCGGCGGACAGTTACCTTGTGGACGGCACCAGCTACGGCCAGCGGTTCTGGCCGGTCGGCGTGGACAGTGGCACCCCCGAAGCCACCGTCGAAGTTACCGTCGAACCTGGCGCCACACCGCAGCCCGAACCCGCCCAGACGCTGAAACAATCCCGCGCCGCCGAAGCCGCCCTGACCGAGGCGGAACGCATGGCGCTGCAAGAGGCGCTGCAATGGTATGGCTTCTATCCCGGCAGCGTTGACGGCAGTTTCGGCACGGGCAGCCGCGCCGCGATCTCCGCCTGGCAGGCCGCGAATGGCGCTGAGCAAACCGGCGTGCTGTCGTCTGTGCAGCGCGGCCAATTGACCGGGAACCACCGCAGCGACCAGGCCGAATTCGG
>JBCKXH010000059.1:0-15061 GCA_038921555.1 Paracoccaceae bacterium | reverse complement strand
GAAAAAGAACAGGCCGGTGGCGATGATGATGATCGGCACAATCATCGGGCTGATCAGGATGGCCATGATCAGGCGGCGGTATGGCATCTCGGGGCGGCTGAGGCCAAGGGCGGCAATTGTGCCAAGGCTGGTCGCAAGGATGGTCGCCCAGAAACCGATGATGAGCGAGTTTTTGGCGGCCTTGACCCAGGTGGCATTGCGCCAGACATCCGCCCACCAGGCCGCGTCGCGCGCGCCGTCGGGGGCCTGCATGCCGTCGGTCAGCAGGTTGTCATACCAGCGCAGTGAATAGCCCGCGGGGTCCAGCGCCAGCATCTTTTCGGTGAAGGTGAAATAGGGCTCGACGTTGAAGGACAAGGGCAGGACCACCAGGATCGGTGCCACCAGAAAGACGAAGATCGCGCCGCAGATCGCGAGGTAGCAATAGTGCCAGATGCGTTCCAAGGGGCTTGCATAGGTCGGAAGTGCCATCTTTTACCCCAGTTTCAGATTGTCGATGCCGATCAGCCGGTCATAAAGCCAATACAGCAGCAGAACGCCAACCAGCAGCATGGCCGACAGCGCCGAGGCCAGCGACCAGTTGGATTTGGTCATGTGAAAGTTGATCAGGTTCGAGATCAACTGGCCATCCGCCCCACCAACCAGCGCGGGCGTGATGTAATAGCCGACCGCCAGAATGAACACCAAAAGCGCGCCCGCCGCGATGCCGGGCAGGGTTAACGGCAGATAGACCCGGCGGAAGGTTGTCCAACTGGTCGCCCCCAGGGAACGTGCCGCGCGGGCATAGCCGGGCGGGATGGTTTTCATCACCGAATACAGCGGCAATATCATGAAGGGCAACAGGACATGGGTCATCACGATGATGGTGCCGGTCTGGTTATACATCATCGCCAGCCGGCCATCCTCGCCGATCACCCCCAGCCAGATCAACAGGTCATTGACCGCGCCCTGGCCCTGCAAGACCACGATCCAACTGGTGGTGCGCACCAGAAGCGAGGTCCAGAACGGCAGAAGAACGCAGATCATCAGCAGGTTGGCCCGCGCCATCGGCAGGACGGCCAGCAGATGGGCAACCGGGAAGGCCAGCGCCAGACAGATCAGCGCGATCAGGCCGGACATGAGGAAGGTCTTGACGAAAAGATAGATATAGATGCGGGTATTTTCCGGCACTTGTTGGATGCTGCCATCCGGGGCCCGTTCGCGGTCCATGGAAATCAGATAGAAATCAATGGTATAGGCCGAGGATGCCTGCCGCATGGCGCCCCAAACCTCAGGGCGGCCCCATTTGCCATCCAAGGCCAGAAAGGCCTCTTTGTAGGGCGGGGCCAGTTGGTCGGCGACGCGGGCGGTGGCGGTGAACAATGAGCGGGTTTCGGGCAGAGTATAATTGACGCGGGTGGCCGCGATCCCGGCGGTCTTGGCGGCCTTCATCGTCTTGAAATCTTGCGCAAGGGCGGCAAAAGCGGCCTCGTCCGGTGCGGTGCCGACAGGATTGGCGGCAAACCACGCGACAAGGGACGGCGCATTGGCCGACAGCCCGTCGTGATAGACCGAACGCTGCAGCATCTGCCCGATCGGCAGGATGAAAGTCAGGATGACGAACAAAAGCAGCGGTGCCACCAGCAAAAAGGCGTGACGTTTTGCACGGACCTGTGCCGCAGCCAGCGCCGCTTTCAGCGGCCTGCCATCGGCGGTTCGAAGGGGGAGGTCAGTCATGGGCCAACTTTGGGCATCAGCTAACTTTCCAGCAGAAACGGGGGGCCGGTTCAGGCCCCCCGTCCGATCAGCCTGCAACCAGCCAGGCGTTGAAACGCTCGTTCAGCTCGCCGTCACGGTCAACCCAGAACCCGCTGCTGGATGCCAGCCCGTTCGCTAGGTTTTCCGGCGCTGTCGGCAGATGCGGTGCCATCACCGTCGTGCCGTCCTTGTAGATCAGCTCGGTCGCCATCGACGATTTGCGCGCCGGACCGTAACTGATCTGCTGAGCCTGTGCGCGCAACCCCTCGGTCGAAGTGGCCCAGAAGATGAACTCCATCGCCTGATCCTTGTTCGGCGCGCCCTTCGGCACGACATACATTTCGTTTTCATAGACTTGGCCGTCCCAGACGATCTGGAAAGGCTTGCCCTCGGCCACCGCCGCGTTGAACATCCGGCCGTTATAGGCGGTGGTCATCACCACTTCGCCATCCGCCAGCAGTTGCGGCGGCTGTGAGCCCGCTTCCCACCAGACGACATCGGACTTGATGGTGTCAAGCTTGGCGAAGGCGCGGTCAACACCCTCAGGCGTGCCAAGGGTTGCGTAGACATCGCCCGGTGCGACGCCGTCAGCCATCAAAGCGAATTCCAGATTGCCCTTGGCGCCCCTCCTCAGGCCGCGCTTACCGGGGAATTTCGCAAGGTCATAGAAATCGGCCGCAGTGGTCGGAACGGTGCCGGTGATCTTGGTGCTGTCATAGGCAAAGATGTTGGCCCAGATGTCGGTCGATACGCCGCATTCGGTGATAGCACCCGGCAAAAAGTCGTCGATCGCCGCAACGCCGTCAGAACCGGCCGGCAGCTTGCTGGCGTCAATCGGCTCCAGCAGGCCCTCGTCGCACAGGCGAATCGCGTCGGCATATTCGAGGTTGGCGACGTCAAGGGTAACGTTGCCGGCCTCGACCATCGCCTTGATCGGCTGGGCGGGGTTGTCGCTGTCGATCATCACGGCACCGATGCCGGTTTTGGCCGCCCATGGTTTCAGATGGGCTTCGGTCTGCGCGGCACCGTAAGCGCCGCCCCAGGACATCACGATGATATCGGCCTGCGCGGCAAATGCCACAGTGGTCAGGGCTGTGGTCAGGATAAGAAGTTTTTTCATTCGGTAACTCCCAGGTTGGTAGCCAAGTTGGCTAAAGGACGATTATCAGCGTGCCGCGTCCCTGCGGCGCCCCCGTTTGGGGGTTACATGAGGTCAAGCGCCCGCGCGTCCTGCAGAGCCCAACCGATCTTGATCTTTTCGCCGGGCGACAGCATGCGCTGCCCCTGCGTGTTGCGCGATTTAATCACGAAATCATCCGATCCGGCAACCCGCAAACGCGTGCGAAACATGTCGCCCATATAGATGAACTCCAGCACTTCGGCGTCAATGGTCTGGGCGCCCTCGGGCATGGCTTCGGGCTTGTATTCCACCCGCTCGGGGCGCACGGAAACCAGCGTCGCGGCCCCCTTGGTGGTCACATTGACCGGGGTTGCATCAATCACCTCACCCGAGGTCAGGCGGACCTTGCAGCGGCCTTGGCCGATTTCCGTGATGGTGCCGATCAGCTTGTTATTCTCGCCGACGAACTGGGCGACAAAGCTGTTGTCGGGGCGTTCATAGAGGTCCGAGGGGCTGGCAAGCTGCTGGATGCGGCCGTCGTTGAACACGGCGACCCGGTCGGACATGGTCAGCGCCTCGCCCTGATCATGGGTAACGTAAACCACGGTGATGCCAAGGCTTTGGTGCAAGTGCTTGATTTCAAACTGCATATGTTCGCGCAACTGCTTGTCCAGCGCGCCCAAGGGTTCGTCCATCAGCACCAGAGAGGGCTCAAACACCAGCGCCCGCGCCAAGGCGATGCGCTGCTGCTGGCCGCCGGACAATTGGGCCGGGCGGCGGTTGGCAAAGCCGCCCATCTGCACCATGTCGAGGGCGCGCTTGATCTTGCTGTCGCGCAGGTCGCGGCCCATGCCGCGCACTTCCAAGGGAAAGGCCAGATTCTCGCCCACGGTCATATGGGGGAACAGGGCATAATTCTGAAACACCATGCCGATGCCGCGTTTGTGCGGCGGCACCTGGTTGATCGGGCGGCCGTCCAGCCGGATCTCGCCATGGGTTGCGGTCTCGAACCCCGCCAGCATCATCAGACAGGTCGTCTTGCCTGAGCCAGAGGGGCCCAGCATGGTCAGGAACTCACCCTTGCCGATGGCAAGGTTCAGATCCTTCACGACCAATGTGACGCCGTCATAGCTTTTCTGCACATGCTCAAAAGCCACGAATGCGTCGTTCGGGCCTGAAGATGCCAATCCGTTCCCCCTGTCGTTCGACCGTTGACCGGTCCTGTCGCCGCAGACTTAAGACCCAGCCTTAAGCCATTGCCCAAACCCATTGCAATTGAGTTCTTGGTGATCAAGGCTTTGCCGCAATGGGTTTTCGGAAAATCGGAACGGAGGGCAGCCCAAGGCCGGTTGGTGCGGATGAAAAGACTCGAACTTTCACTCCGATTAAAGAACAGCGACCTCAACGCTGCGCGTCTACCAATTCCGCCACATCCGCACGATCCGGCCTCGGGTGCGGGGTATCTAGCGAAGGATTTCGCGGAAGGAAAGCGGATTTTCTGCCGGGCTGCGCGGTTGGCGGCAGGGCTGACCCATCGGGCCTGAGCCATCTTGCATCCGGCCAAGCAGCAGCCCAGACTGCCCCCATGGTCGAATGGACACATCTTGCGGGCCTTGCGCCTTATGCGCAAACCCTTGCTGCCATGGAGGGCCGGGTTGCCGCCATTTCGGCAGGCAGCGCACCCGAGGCGATCTGGCTGCTGGAACACCCGCCGCTTTACACCGCCGGAACCAGCGCCAAGCCTGCCGACCTGATTGAGCCGGACCGCTTGCCGGTTTTCAGCGCCGGACGGGGCGGGCAATACACCTATCACGGACCGGGGCAGCGGGTGGTCTATGTGATGCTGGATCTGAACCAGCGCGGCCGCGATGTGCGGCGGTTCGTGCGGGCGCTGGAAGATTGGCTGATCGGCACGCTGGCAAAGTTCAACGTGACAGGCGAGCGCCGCACCGGCCGCGTCGGCGTCTGGGTCACGCGCCCCGACCGCCCCGCCAACCCCGACGGCACTCCGGCCGAGGACAAGATCGCCGCCATCGGGGTCAAGCTGCGCCGCTGGGTCAGCTTTCATGGGTTGTCGATCAATGTCGCGCCGGATCTGAGCCATTTCAGCGGCATCGTGCCCTGTGGCATCCGCGAGCACGGCGTCACCTCGCTGGTCGATCTGGGTCTGCCGGTGACGATGGCCGATCTGGACGCAGCGCTGCGCCACGAGTTTCCCCGCCATTTCGGCTGAACCCGGCCCGATGGTGTCCCCGATTGGATCATCGGCAAACCGGGTGGCCGCATACTGAGCCGCAGCCCCCGATTGCAACCGTCCGACATTGCCCGGCTCTGCCGCATCTGCGACAATATCCGCCATTGCTCTGCCCGCGCGGCCACACTAGAACGGCATTCAAGCGGAACGGGGGGCTATTCCCGGGCCCGATGGCGGCAAATGAAACGCAGGAATACGGGAGACGCCAATGGCCGACGCAGCCATCCATGGCCACCAGGAGCACTATGGGCAGAAGGGGTTTTTCACCCGCTGGTTCATGTCAACCAACCACAAGGATATCGGATTGCTCTACATCTTCACCGGGGGACTGGTGGGGCTGATTTCGGTTGTGTTCACCGTCTACATGCGGTTGGAACTGATGGATCCGGGGGTGCAGTATCTGTGCACCGAAGGACTCCGGCTGATCCCGGATGCCAGCGCACCCTGTTCGCCGGACGGGCACCAGTGGAACGTGATTGTCACCGCCCATGGCGTGCTGATGATGTTCTTCGTGGTGATCCCGGTGCTGTTCGGCGGGTTCGGCAACTTTTTCATGCCCATGCACATCGGGGCGCCGGACATGGCTTTTCCCCGGCTGAACAACCTAAGCTACTGGATGTTCGTGGCTGGCTCGACGCTGGCCACGCTGTCGGTCTTTGCCCCCGGTGGTGAAGGCGGCCGTGGTGCCGGAGTGGGCTGGGTGCTGTATCCGCCGCTGTCGTCCAGGGAAGACGGCTATGCGATGGACCTTGCGATTTTCGCGGTCCATTTGTCGGGTGCCTCGTCGATCCTGGGTGCCATCAACATGATCACCACCTTCTTGAACATGCGCGCGCCGGGCATGACGCTGCACAAAGTGCCGCTGTTCGCCTGGTCGATCTTTGTCACCGCCTGGCTGATCCTGCTGTCATTGCCGGTTCTGGCTGGTGCCATCACCATGCTGTTGACCGACCGCAACTTCGGCACCACCTTCTTTGACCCGGCCGGCGGCGGCGACCCGATCCTCTATCAGCACATCCTGTGGTTCTTTGGCCATCCGGAAGTCTATATCATCATCATGCCGGCCTTTGGCGTGATCAGCCATGTCATCGCGACCTTCAGCAAAAAGCCGATCTTCGGCTATCTGCCGATGGTCTATGCCATGGTGTCCATCGGTGCGCTGGGCTTTGTCGTCTGGGCGCACCACATGTATACCGTCGGCATGTCGCTGACCCAGCAAAGCTATTTCATGCTGGCCACCATGGTGATCGCGGTGCCGACCGGCATCAAGGTGTTCTCGTGGATCGCCACGATGTGGGGCGGCTCGATCGAGTTCAAGACCCCGATGCTGTGGGCCTTCGGCTTTCTGTTCCTGTTCACCCTCGGCGGCGTGACCGGCATCGTGCTGGCACAGGCTCCGGTCGACCGGACCTATCACGACACCTATTACGTGGTGGCGCATTTCCACTATGTGATGAGCCTTGGGGCGGTTTTCGGGATCTTTGCCGCAGTCTATTTCTGGGTCGGCAAGATGTCGGGCCGCCAATATCCGGAATGGGCGGGCAAGTTGCACTTCTGGACCATGTTCATCGGCTCCAACCTGACCTTCTTTCCGCAGCACTTTCTGGGCCGGCAAGGCATGCCGCGCCGCTACATCGACTACCCGGAGGCATTCGCCTACTGGAACAAGATCTCGTCCTATGGCGCGTATCTGGCGTTCGCCTCCTTCGTGTTCTTCCTTGGCGTGATGTTCTACACGCTGCGCTACGGCAAACGGATCACCGTGGACAACTACTGGAACGAATACGCCGACACGCTGGAATGGTCCCTGCCCTGCCCGCCGCCCGAACACACCTTCGAGACGCTCCCCAAGCAGAGCGACTGGGACCACGCCCGCGCACATTGAGGGTTGGCGAGAGTGACAGAAGGCCCCGGAGCGATCCGGGGGGCCGATTGCTTTCCGGTTTCTTTGTCAGCCCAAACTTCCCCTCGACCGCCGCCAACTGTGGACCTATCGGTCGTCTGACGCGGCGTCTGGATCAGCTGCACTGACCTGCAGTCCGGCCGGCGCGGCGACGGTCCGACCGCAAACCCCAGTCACGCTGCGTGACCACCCTCTGGCGGTGCCGGAAGCGACTGATCGGAACTGCTTTTGCGCGCCAAACCATTTGTCAGGAACCGCCCCACTACCCACCCGTAGGATGTGTGTTTGCACGCATTATTCGATGAAGTCCAAACTCACTTGGCCAAAAACTCCGGCCCCGGCACCTCGCGCCGCAGGCCCATGCCGATGAACCGCGCGGGAAAGCGACGCAGCCAGGGCACGGCGGACAAAATGCGAAACGGCAGCGGTATTTTGGCGGCGGTATCGCCCAGCATCGGCGAGATCACCCGGTTTTGCGCCAGAACCTGCATCCTTTGGGTCACCCGCACCGGCCACAGGCGGCGCTTTTGCACGGCGGCAAGGTCGGCCCCGCTTACCTCGCCGCGCCGCAATGAGGCGACCAGCAAGTTGGCCGCCACCACTGCATCTTGGATCGCCACATTGATGCCGATCCCGCCCATTGGCGACATCGCATGGGCAGCATCGCCGATGAACAACAGGCCTTCGCGCCACCATTGATCCAGCCGGTTCACCGTGACCGACAGCAGTTTCACCTGATCCCAATCGGTGATCTCGCCCGCGCGCGGTGGCGTCAGGTCCAAAGTCCGGTCCAACACGCGGCGATAGGCGTCCAGCCCCGCCGCCCGGATCGCATCGCTGCCGCCTTTGGCCACCACATGGGCGCATTGCCAATAGCTGCCGCGGTTCAGCATCGCGATCAGATTGCCCGCCACAAACCGTCCGAGCGAGTTCAGACTGTCGCTGTCCCGGCGCGACACGCGAAACCACAACACGTCAATCGGCGCGCCAAAGTCGCGCACCCGCATCCCCGCCGCCTCGCGTAACGGCGAACTGCGTCCGTCGGCGGCCACGATCAGGGCTGCGCGCATCTCAAACGGACCCTCTGCCCCTTGGCCTGTCACGCCGATCACCCGCCCACCTTCGGTCAGCAGCCCGGTCACTTCCGCTTGCATCCTCAGTTGAAAATTGGGGAAAGACCGCCCGCGATCTGCCAAAAAATCCAGAAAATCCCATTGCGGCATCATCGCCACGTAATTTGTTTGCACCTTCAGCGTGGAAAAATCGGCGACCGTCGCCACGCGCCCGTCAAACGAGAAACTCATCTTGTCGAACTTGGTATGCGGCAGCGCCAGAAATGCGGGCAGGTCGCCCAACTGACGCAACACCTCCATTGTCGAGGGGTGGATGGTATCGCCGCGAAAGTCGCGCAGGAAATCGGCGTGCTTTTCCAGCACCGTGACCGCAATTCCGGCGCGGGCCAGCAGGTATCCCAGCATCATTCCCGCCGGCCCGCCACCGGCGATGCAACAGGTGGTGTTCTGCAACTTGTCCATCACGTCCCCCTTTTTGGCGGGAAAATCAGCTCAGCCGCCCCTTGACCTCCGGCCCAACCGCGCCGAAATTCATCTGCCCGCTGTATCGCCCCTTCAGGACGGCCATCACCCGGCCCATATCCCGGGTGCTGACCGCGCGCGCCTCGAAAATCGCGGCGCCAATCGCCTCATCAACCTCGGCGGCATCCAGTTGGCGCGGCAGGAACTCCTCGATCACCTTGATTTCGTTGCGCTCCTTGTCAGCCAGATCGACCCGCCCGCCGTCCAGATACAGCCGCATGGATTCCTGGCGCTGTTTGACCATCTTGCCAAGGATCGGCAGGATGTCGGCTTCGCTCAGCTCGGCGCTGCCTGTCCCGCGCAGAGCGATCTCGCGGTCCTTGATGGCGCCCGAAATCAGGCGCAGAGCCGACAGACGCTCGGCCGCGCGGGCCCGCATCGCCGCCTTGATTTCGTCCTGCAGCTTGTCGCGCAAACCCATCCTGCCCCCCTTTTGATCACCCCCCAACCATAGCGCTGCACCCTATGCGGCGCAACCGCACCAACCATCTGATTTGCAACACTATTCCATTTCGACCCCACCCTTGACCCCGCAAGCCCCCGCCACTAGTGTCCGCCAAATTTCCCTGACCAAGTTTCCCTGAAGGGAGTAGCCCGATGACCGATATGCCCAAACCGACCGCCTGCCTTGCCTTGGCCGATGGCACCGTCTTTTACGGCCACGGCTTTGGTGCGGTGGGTCAGACGGTGGCGGAACTGGTGTTCAACACTGCGATGACCGGCTATCAGGAGATTATGACCGACCCGTCCTATGCCGGGCAGGTGGTGACCTTCACCTTCCCCCATATCGGCAACACCGGCACCACGGCACAGGATGACGAAAGCGCCGATCCGGTCGCCGCCGGCATGGTGGTGAAATGGCACCCGACCGAGCCGTCGAACTGGCGCGCCACCGCTGGCCTTGCGGCTTGGATGCTGGCCAAGGGCCGCATCGGCATCGGCGGCATCGACACCCGCCGCCTGACCCGCGCCATCCGCCAGCAGGGCGCGCCGCATGTCGCCCTTGCCCATGACCCCGAGGGCCGCTTTGATCTGGGCGCTCTGGTGGCCTGTGCGCGGGCCTGGCCGGGGCTGGTCGGCCTTGATCTGGCCAAGGAGGTGTCGTGCACCCAAAGCTACCGCTGGGATGAAAAGACCTGGGCCTGGCCTGCCGGCTATAGCAAGCGGACCGGCGCGGGCCTGCGGGTCGTGGCGATCGATTACGGTGCCAAGCGCAACATCCTGCGCTGCCTCGCCTCGGCGGGCTGTGAGGTGACCGTGCTGCCCGCTCGCGCCAGTGCGCAGGATGTGCTGGCGCTGAACCCCGAAGGGGTGTTCCTGTCCAACGGCCCCGGCGATCCGGCGGCAACCGGGGTCTATGCGGTGCCGATGATCCAAGGCGTTCTGCAGGCCGATCTGCCCATATTCGGCATCTGCCTTGGCCATCAGATGCTGGCGCTTGCCTTGGGGGCCAAGACCGTCAAGATGAACCACGGCCACCATGGCGCCAATCATCCGGTCAAGGATCTGGACACCGGAAAGGTCGAAATCACTTCGATGAATCATGGCTTTACCGTTGACAGCCAGAGCCTGCCCAAGGGCGTGCGTGAAACCCATGTCTCGTTGTTCGACGGCTCCAACTGCGGCATCGCACTGGCGGGCAAGCCGGTCTTTTCGGTGCAATACCACCCCGAGGCCAGCCCCGGACCGCAAGACAGCTATTACCTGTTCGAGCGATTTGCCACCGCCATGCGGGCGCGCCGCCCAGCTTGATTGATGCGCCCCCCACCCACCCGCAGAACGCGACAATTAAAGACCAGATTTAAATACTCCGTTAAACATCCCTTAACCAAAGGGCTGCCAATTTGACCGGGTTGCGCGCCTTCGCCGCAGCTTGGAGTCCGAATGTCAGTCATCTCGCGGCGCAATTTCTATCTGGCAAACCCCGCCCCGGCGCCGGGCCGGTCTGCGGATGTCGCACCGCCAACCACCGACAGCGATCAGGCGCTGGCCATGGCCTTGCTGAAGGATGGCGTGGTGGCACCTCATCTGATCTTGCAGGCGCTAAGCGAGATCAAGGACGGCGGGCGGCTGGTTGATGTGCTGATGGCGCGCCGCCTGATCCGGCCAGAGCGGCTTTATGCGGCACTTGGCGCGCTTTCCGGGCTGGGTCTGGCAGATCTGCGCAAATCACCCCCCGATCCGCGGCTGATCGACCGTCTGGGGCCGCAGTTCTGCCTGAGCCATCTGATCGTGCCGTGGCGCGACAGCGGCGGCACCGTGGTGATTGCCAGCGCCAGCGCCGACAGCTTTCAGCAGCACTACGCCAAGCTGATCAGCACCTTTGGCCCGATTTCCCTGGTGCTTGCCCCGGCGGAACGGATCGAGGCGGCGCTGCGCCAAGCACGCGGCCCGCAACTGGCCCGGCAAGCCGAGACGCTGTTGGCGGCCGATGAAAGCTGCCGCGACTTTCGCGCGCCGGCCAGCGGCACCTTGGTCGCTATTGCGGTGCTGGCGGCGCTGGCACTGGCCTATCTGTCGCTGTCGCTGTCGGTGCTGCTGATCTGGGGGGCATTGACGCTGGCCTTGTCCGCCGCCTTGAAGGCTGCGGCGCTGTTGCAGACCCTGCGCGCCGAACCGCCCGGCCCGGCCAATCGCGCGGTCATTGCCCGGCTGCCGGTGGTGTCGATCATGGTGGCGCTATACCAGGAAAGCGATATCGCGCTTCGGCTGGTGCGCCGGCTGGCCCGGCTGGATTATCCGCGCGACCTTCTGGACATCATCCTGATCGTTGAAGAGGATGACCGGCTGACCCGCGACGCGCTGCACCGGGCCGATCTTCCCGGCTGGATCCGGGTGGCGGTGGCGCCGCGCGGCCGGGTCAAGACCAAGCCGCGCGCGTTGAATTTCGGGCTGACGCAATGCCGGGGCAGCATTGTCGGGGTCTATGACGCCGAAGATGCCCCCGAGCCCGACCAGATCCGCAAGGTGGTCGACCGCTTCCACCAGCGCGGCCCCGAAGTGGCCTGTCTGCAGGGCCGCCTCGATTTCTACAACCCGCAGCACAACTGGCTGTCGCGCTGCTTCACGGTGGAATATGCCATCTGGTTCCGCGTCATGCTGCCGGGGATGCAGCGCCTTGGCCTGGCGCTGCCACTGGGCGGCACCACCCTGTTCTTCCGCCGCGATGTGCTGGTTGCCTTGGGCGGCTGGGATGCCCATAACGTGACCGAGGATGCCGATCTGGGCATAAGGCTGGCGCGCCACGGCTTGCGGACCGAGATGATCGAGACGACAACCCATGAGGAAGCCAATTGCCGCACCCTGCCTTGGGTCAAACAGCGCTCGCGTTGGCTCAAGGGCTATATGATGACCTATCTGACCCATATGCGCCGCCCGGTTCACATGTGGCGGCAACTGGGGCCACGGGCTTTCCTTGGCTTTCAGATTGTGTTTCTGGGGTCGCTGACCCAGGCGCTGCTGGCCCCCCTGCTGTGGTCGATGTTCGCCATCCAACTGGGGATGGGCCATCCGGTGGCCTCAACGCTAAGCTATGGCGCGATCATCGGCTTCGCCGTCCTGTTTGCGCTGGCCGAGCTGCTGAACATTGTGCTTGGCGTCATCGGATTGCGGCGCTCGGGGCAGAAGCTGTCAGTCCTTTGGGTGCCGACCCTTGTGTTATACTTCCCGATGCTGGCCCTTGCCGCCTATAAGGCGCTGTGGGAACTGCTGCGCTGCCCGTTCTATTGGGACAAGACCAGCCACGGCGCCTTTTCGCCCAAAGCGTGAAGCAGGAAAAGTGGGAACCGGTTTTCCTCATCAATCACGCGACCACCAGGAAACGCTGATCAGCGTAAGCGAACCTCGCCCGCTTCTATGCGCAGCCGCGTCTCATAGGCCTTTGAAATATGGGTCTTAAGCGCCAGATAGGCCGCATCGCCATCGCGCGCCTCGATTGCCGCGACGATCCTTTCATGCTCGGCCAGTGCCGGCCCATCGCGGCCCTCGGCGGCAAAAGAAGTGGTGGCCATCAGCGCCATGGAACGGTGGACAAGGTCAAGCTGCCGGATCAGAAAACGGTTGTGCGAGGCGAGGTGGATCTGTTTGTGAAACCGCTTGTTGGCGCGGCTTAACAGGCGCGGATCGCCGCCCAAGAGGGCGTGGTCCGCATTCACCATCAGGCGCAGGACGTGCATCTCCTCGGCGCTGGCGTGGCGGGCGGCAAGACGGGCGGCCAGACCCTCAAGCTCGGTCCGCACGGCGTAAAGTTCGGACAGTTCGTTGTGGTCCAGCGCGGCGACGATCAGGCTGCGGCCATCGCGGGTCAGCATGGCCTGAGTCTCAAGCCGCTGCAGCGCCTCGCGCACCGGGGTGCGGGACACCCCGAACTTGTCGGCCAGTTCGGATTCGACCAAGCGGTCGCCCGGCTTGAACTGCCCCGATTCGATCGCCTCTAAGATCAGCGCATAGGCATCTTTGGCCAAGTGGTTCCCCCGGATTCTGCCGCAAACCTAACCGCAGCGCAGCACCCCCACAACCCGCCCCGCCAAAAAGACCGAAGTTGCCGCACCAATGACTTGCCGCTAGACTGGCCCTGATGAAACAGCATTTCGCCCATGTCACCACCTGGGTCTTTGACCTTGACAACACGCTTTACCCGCCCAGCATCCGCCTGTTCGACCAGATCGAAGTGCGGATGACCAACTGGGTGATGCAGGAACTGTCGGTCGGGCGGACCGAGGCGAACCGGTTGCGCCAGCACTATTGGAAAAAATACGGCACCACGCTGGCCGGCCTGATGCGCGAGCATGGCGTGGCTCCCGGCCCCTACCTGACCGAAGTGCATGACATCGACTTTTCGGTGCTGCCGGTTGACCCGGACCTCGCCACCGGCATCGCCAAATTGCCGGGGCGGCGGATCGTCTATACCAACGGCGGCGCTGACTATGCCGCCCGCGTGCTGCAGGCGCGCGGGCTGAGCGGCCTGTTCGACAAGGTTTACGGCATTGAACACGCAGGCTTTCTGCCCAAGCCCGAACGCGCCGCCTTTGCTGCGGTCTTTGCCTTGGACGGGTTGCACCCCGCCTCGGCCGCCATGTTCGAGGATGACCCACGCAACCTGCGCGCGCCGCATGAGATGGGGATGCGGACGGTCCATGTCGCCGAAAAGCCGAAGCCCGCGCGCCATATCCATCACCATACCGCCGATCTGGCGGGCTTTCTTGCCGCGCTGACCTGAGGCACCCCGACCTGGGACTCTTTGACGCTTCGCTTTCAGCCCTGCGCGTTCTAAACTGCCGCCATGATCAAGACCGATATAATGATTTCCGGTGGTGGTGTCGCGGGCCTGACCGCTGCGGCGGCCTTTGGTGCGGCGGGTTACCGCGTCCTCTGCGTTGAGCCCACCCCCCCCCGTCACCAGCGAGCAAGCCGAGGGCGCCGATCTGCGCAGCACCGCCATTTTGCAACCCGGCATCGCGGTCTTGGCGCAGGCTGGTCTGTGGCCACGCCTTGCGCCCCATGCCGCTCCCTTGCAGATCATGCGGATCATTGATGCCGGCGGGGCCAAGGCAGAGCCGCGCCTGATCAAGGATTTCGACGCCGCCGACATCTCGGAGCAACCCTTTGGTCAGAACCTGCCGAACTGGCTGTTGCGGCGCGAGATGGTGCTGCGGCTGGGTGAACTGACCAATGTCGATTTTCGCCCCGGCAGCGCCAGTACCAGCCTGTTGACCCGCACCTCGGAGGCGCGGGTGACGCTGTCGGATGGCACAGAGGTCAGCGCCCGCCTTGTCATCGCCGCCGATGGCCGCAATTCCACCATGCGCGCCGCGGCTGGTATCGCGGTGCACACCCTGCGCTACGGCCAAAAGGCGCTGAGCTTTGCCGTCACGCACCCGCTGCCGCACCACAACATCTCAACCGAGATTCACCGCAGCGGCGGCCCCTTTACCCTGGTGCCGCTGCCCGACCGCGACGGTCTGCCCTGCTCTGCCGTGGTCTGGCTGGAACGCGGCCCCGAGGTCGCCCGCCTTGCTGCCCTGCCAGTGGCAGAGTTTGAGGCGCAGGCGGACGCGCGGTCGTGCCGGATCCTCGGACCATTGACCCTGATCGGCCAGCGCCAAGTCTGGCCGATCATCGCGCAGCTTGCCGCGCGGATGTCGGGTGAGCGGCTGGCCCTGATGGCCGAGGCCGCCCATGTCGTGCCGCCAATCGGCGCGCAGGGACTGAACATGGCGCTGGCCGATCTGGCCGCCCTTCTTGAACTGGCGGGCAGCCATGACCTCGGCTCTCCCGCCATGCTGGACGCCTATCACCGCCGCCGTCACCGCCAAGTTGTGGCCCGGGTGCTGGCGGTCGATGCAATGAACCGCGCCGCGATGCTGGACGCGCCGCCGTTGCGCGATCTGCGGGCCGCCGCACTGAACGCGCTCCATGCGCTGGCCCCGGTCCGAAAGCTGTTGATGAAGGCC